>NZ_JBTOLZ010000025.1:0-52342 GCF_054552075.1 Roseivivax sp. | reverse complement strand
CTTTGGGCGGCGTGCTTAGCTCGTAGTTGGTCCTGACCTTGCTGCCATAAAGCGCATAGCCCAGAGGTCGGCAGCGCCGGCCCCCGGTCCGGCGCGCGCCCTCTGGTGCGAGGGGTTGTTGGGTGGCAGGGGCACGTTGCTCTCTGCTTGGCTTGGACACTTGGCCTTCACGAAGCAGAGGCCCCCGGCCATCTAAGCGACACAGGCACAAAACCCCCATGTTGCAGGGAGACCTAGAAATCCGCGTAGCATGGGCTTCTTGCCGTCCGAAGGTCAGGATCACCGAGCCTCCCGCGCGGTAAGGCCAACCTGCCCCCACTGCGCCATCGGCACCTAAACCTCCGCACGTCATAGACGCCCAGCCCAATCGCAGGCACAGACATCCATGCCCCTAGAGGACCAGCCACCCACTCCACTCCCTACCAGCACCCAAAAAACACGCCCCCTTGCCTCGCCCGACGGGCCGTGCAAGATTTTGATCAAATTATCCACGGTCCCCCAATGTCCTCGCTGCAAATGAAGAACTACCTGCGGAAACACCCCCAGATCCGCACCATCCGCGTCGCCGCCTGCGACCTCAACGGCCAGCCGCGCGGCAAGCGGGTGCCCTCGCGCTTCGCCGACAAGGTGGTCGAGAACGGCACCCGCTTCCCGGTCTCGGTGCTCAACCTCGACATCTGGGGCGAGGACATCGACGACAGCCCGCTGGTCTTCGAGAGCGGCGACCGCGACGGCGTCCTCTTCCCGACCGAGCGCGGCTTCCTGCCCATGCCCTGGCTCGAGGCGCCGACCGCGCTCCTGCCGATCTGGATGTTCCGCGAGGACGGGCGGCCCTATGACGGCGACCCGCGCCACGCGCTGCGCGCGGTGCTCGACCGCTACAAGGCGCGCGGGCTGACCCCGGTGGTCGCGGTGGAGCTCGAGTTCTTCCTGATCGACGACTCCGGCCGCACCCTCGAGGTGCCGATCTCGCCGCGCTCGGGCAAGCGGCGCAAGGCGGCCGAGACCATGTCGATCCGCGCGCTTGATGCCTTCGACAGCTTCTTCACCGATCTCTACGACGCCTGCGAGGCCATGGACATTCCCGCCGACACGGCGATCTCCGAGGCCGGGCTCGGGCAGTTCGAGATCAACCTCATGCATGGCGACGACGCGCTGCGCGCCGCCGATGACGCCTGGTTCTTCAAGATGCTGGTCAAGGGGCTGGCGCGCAGCCACGGCTTCGCCGCTTCCTTCATGGCCAAACCCTACGAGGACTATTCCGGCTCGGGCATGCACGCGCATTTCTCCGTGCTCGACGCCGCCGGGCGCAACATCTTCGACGACGGCGGCCCGCGCGGCACCGAGACCCTGCGCCACGCGATCCAGGGCTGCCTCGCGGCGATGTCCGACAGCGCGCTGATCTTCGCGCCGCATCTCAACTCCTACGACCGGCTGGTGCCGGGCGCCCATGCGCCGACCGGGCTCTGCTGGGCCTATGAGAACCGCACCGCGGCGCTGCGGGTGCCCTCGGGCGCGCCCGCGGCCCGGCGGATCGAGCACCGCGTCTCGGGCGGCGATGTGAATCCCTATCTCTCGCTCGCCGCGATCCTCGGCGCGGCCTTCAACGGCATCGAGGACGCCATCGACCCGCCCGAGCCGATCACCGGCAACGCCTATGCGCTGGAGCTTGAGCACATGCCCGACAACTGGGCCGATGCGATCACCCGCTTCGAGCAGAGCGAGATCATGCCGCGGATCTTCCCCGCCGAGCTGATCCGCAACTACCTGCTGACCAAGAAGCAGGAGCGCCACTACATGGCCGAGCTCTCGCCCAAGGAACAGGTGGAGATCTATCTCGACACCGTCTGACGCTTGCCCCCGACGCGGCTGCGACCTAGCATCCGCCCCATTCCCTGAACGCGGTGAACCATGAAGATCGGCATCCTGCAAACCGGCCTCGTCCCCAGCGAGCTGGCCCCGGAGCATGGCCAGTACAAGGACATGTTCGAGGCGCTCCTGGCCCCCAAGGGCCACAGCTTCCAGACCTGGAGCGTCGTCGAGAACGACTTCCCCCAGGGCCCCGAGGACGCGGAGGGCTGGCTGATCACCGGCTCGCGCCACGGTGCCTACGAGGATCACCCCTGGATCCCG
This sequence comes from Roseivivax sp., assembly GCF_054552075.1. Taxonomy (NCBI): domain Bacteria; kingdom Pseudomonadati; phylum Pseudomonadota; class Alphaproteobacteria; order Rhodobacterales; family Roseobacteraceae; genus Roseivivax; species Roseivivax sp. Next base: position 50,209 of record NZ_JBTOLZ010000025.1, on the reverse strand, counting down.
CCGCTGGAAGAGCTGATCCGCGCCATTCGCGACAGCGGGCGGCCGCTCGTGGGCGTCTGCTTCGGCCATCAGATCATCGCCCAGGCGCTCGGCGGCCGGGTCGAGAAATTCGCCGGCGGCTGGTCGGTCGGCGCCCAGGACTACAGCTTCCCCGAGGGCACGCGCCGGATCCACGCCTGGCACCAGGACCAGGTGGTCGAGGTGCCCGAGGGCGCCCGCACCCTGGCCAAGAGCGACTTCTGCGCCCATGCGGCGCTGGCCTATGGCGATCACATCTACACCGTGCAGCCGCACCCGGAGTTCGACGACGCCTTCATCCAGGGCCTGATCGAGAGCCGCGGGCCGGGCGTGGTGCCGGACGACCAGCTCGAGGCCGCGCGCGGCAGCCTCGGCGGGCGGCTCGACAGCGCCGAGCTCGCCGACCAGTTCGACCGGGTCTTCCGCGGCGGGAGGGTCGAGGCATGAGCGACTGGACCGACGGCCTGCCGCAGGCGGCGCGCGACTACCTCGAGGGGCGCCGCCTCGACGAGGTGGAATGCATCATCTCCGACATTCCCGGTATCGCCCGGGGCAAGGCGGTGCCGGCCTCGAAATTCGCGCGGCAGAAGACCTTCCACCTGCCCGACTCGATCTTCTACCAGACGATCACCGGCGACTGGGGCGAGGCCGCCGACGAGGAAGAGGGCTTCATCGAGCGCGACATGATCCTGAAGCCCGACATGTCGACCGCCTCGGCGGCGCCCTGGACCGGCGACTGGACGCTGCAGGTGATCCACGACGCCTACGACCGCAAGGACCGCCCGATCCCCTTCGCGCCGCGCAACGTGCTGCGCCGGGTGGTGGACCTCTATCACAAGAAGGGCTGGCAGCCGGTGGTGGCCCCCGAGATGGAGTTCTACCTGGTCGCCCGCAACACCGACCCGGCCAAGGACATCGAGCCGATGATGGGCCGCACCGGGCGCCCCGCCGCCGCGCGCCAGGCCTATTCGATGACCGCCGTGGACGAGTTCGGCCCGGTGATCGACGACATCTACGATTTCGCCGAGGCCCAGGGCTTCGAGATCGACGGCATCACCCAGGAAGGCGGCGCCGGGCAGCTCGAGATCAACCTGCGCCACGGCGACCCGGTGAAGCTGGCCGACGAGGTCTTCTACTTCAAGCGGCTGATCCGCGAGGCGGCGCTGCGCCACAACTGCTTCGCCACCTTCATGGCCAAGCCGATCGCGGTGGAACCGGGCTCGGCCATGCACATCCACCACTCGGTGAACGACATCGAGACCGGCAAGTCGATCTTCTCGGGCCCGCAGGGCGGCGAGACCGACGCCTTCTTCAACTTCATCGGCGGGCTGCAGCGCCACCTGCCCGCGGCCATCGCGGTGCTGGCGCCTTACGTGAACTCCTACCGGCGCTACGTCCGCGACCATGCCGCGCCGATCAACCTCGAATGGGGGCGCGACAACCGCACCACCGGCATCCGCATCCCGCTGTCGGGCCCCGAGAGCCGGCGGATCGAGAACCGGCTAGCGGGCATGGACTGCAACCCCTACCTCGGGATCGCCGCCTCGCTGGCCTGCGGCTACCTCGGCCTGACCGAGGAGGCCTGGCCCTCGAAGCAGTTCAAGGGGGACGCCTACGAGGGCGAGGGCGACATTCCCCGGGTGCTGGGCCAGGCGCTGGAGCTGTTCGACGGGGCCGAGGCGCTGCATGCCGCGCTCGGGCCCGAGTTCGCGCGGGTCTACACCATCGTGAAACGCGCCGAATACGAGGAATTCCTGCAGGTCATCAGCCCCTGGGAGCGCGAGCACCTGCTGTTGAACGTCTGAGGCTTGGAGGCCGAGACTCGCCCGGCGCCGGGGCCACGGCGCGCCCGGCCCCCGCCGCCCCTCGGCCCGATCATCTGAGAAGGCACCGCCGCCCGTGAACCTGCTTTACGCCAACGACACCCAGGGCCGCTACCCGGCCAGCTTCTACGCCGAGACCGCCCCCCTGCCCGAGCCCGCCCCGGCCCTTCAGGGCGACACCAAGGCTGATGTCTGCGTCGTGGGCGCGGGCTACACCGGGCTTTCGGCGGCGCTGCACCTGGCCGAGATGGGCCGCGACGTGGTGCTGGTCGAGGCGCATCGGGCGGGCTTCGGCGCCTCGGGGCGGAACGGCGGGCAGCTCGGCTCGGGCCAGCGGGTCGACCAGATGGCGCTCGAGAAGATGCTGGGCGCCGGCGAGGCCCGCGCCTACTGGGAGCTCGGCCAGGAAGCCAAAGCGCTGGTCAAGGATCTGATCGCGCGCCACGGCATCGGTTGCGAGCTGCGCCCCGGCGTGGCCGAGGCGGTCTCGGACGCGCGCGGGCTGCGCGAGGCCTTCGCGCACGCCGAGCACATGCAGGCGCGCTACGGCTACGACGCGCTGGAGCCGCTCGCGGGCGACGACTGGCGCGCGGCCTGCGCCTCACCCGCCTATCGCGGCGGGGTGATCGACCACGACGCCGCGCATCTGCACCCGTTGAAATACGCGCTAGGGCTGCGGGCGGCCTGCCTCAAGGCCGGGGTGCGGCTGCACGAAGGCACCGAGGTCACCGGCGTCAGCGATGGGGCGCCCGCGACGGTCACCACCCGCGGCGGCAAGGTCACCGCCGAACACGTCGTGCTGGCGGCCAACGGCTATCTCGGCGGGCTCGCGCCCCGGGTCGCCGCGCGGGTCATGCCGATCAACAATTTCATCGTCGCGACCGAGCCTCTGGGCGCGCGCACCGCCGAGGTGCTGCCCCGCGACATGGCGGTGGCCGACGACCGCTTCGTGGTGAACTACTTCCGGCTCAGCCCCGACGGGCGGCTGCTTTTCGGGGGCGGCGAAAGCTACGGCTACCGCTTCCCCGCCGACATCCGCGCGCTGGTCTCCAAGCCCATGCTCGAGATCTTCCCCCATCTCGCCGATGTGCCGCTGACCCATGCCTGGGGCGGCACGCTGGCGATCACCATGAAGCGGCTGCCGCATCTCGCGCGGCCCGGGAAGCGGGTGCTCTCGGCCTCGGGCTATTCCGGCCACGGGGTCGGCACGGCGACCCATGCGGGGCTGCTCATGGCGCGCGCCATCGCCGGCGAGGCCGAGGGCTTCGACACCATGGCGCGCCTGCCGACACCGCGTTTCCCGGGCGGCAGCGCCCTGCGCGCGCCGCTCCTGGTGCTGGCCATGAGCTGGTATGCGTTGCGCGATCGCCTCGGGCTCTGAGGCACAGGCGCGCAGCCCGCGCGGCGCGGCACCTTAGCGCTTGGCGACCCGCAGCCCAGCAAGTAACACTGGCCCGAGCGCGACAGGAGGAGGCCTCAATGAGCGGCATTCCGGAAATGCACGACGCCGAGCCGATCCCCGAGGCGGCCCGCGCCGAGGTCGACCGGCTTTTCGCAAGCGGCGACCTGTTCCGGTATCACGGCAGCGCCGACAGCCCGGTGACGCGGCTCGAGCAGGAGTTCGCGGCGACCCTCGGCTGCCGCTACGCGCTGGCCGTCTCGAGCTGCTCGGCCGCGCTGTTCCTCTCCTTGAAGACGCTGGGCCTGCCGCGCGACGCGCGGGTGCTGATCCCGGGCTTCACCTTCGCCGCGGTGCCCTCGGCGGTGCTGCACGCCGACTGCCTGCCGGTCCTCTGCGAGGTCGGCAGCGACTACCGCGTCGACCTGGCCGATTTCGAGGCCAAGATCGCCACTGTCTCGGCGGTGATCATCAGCCACATGCGCGGCCATACCTCGGACATGGACGCCATCCTCGCGATCGCCGACCGCCACGGCGTGCCGGTGGTCGAGGATGCCGCGCACAGCCTCGGCACCACTTGGGCGGGGCGCAACATCGGCACGCTCGGCCGCATCGGCTGCTTCAGCTTTCAGAGCTACAAGCTCCTGAACGCCGGCGAGGGCGGGCTCCTGGTCACCGACGACGCCGAGATGATCGCCCGCGCGGTGATCATGTCGGGCGCCTATGAGACCAACTGGAAGAAACACGGGCTCCTGACCGAGCCCTTTGCCCGCTGGCAGAACAAGCTGCCGCTCTACAACCTGCGGCTCTCGAACCTTTCCGCGGCGGTGATCCGCCCGCAACTGGCCGAGCTGCCGCGCCGGGTCGCCGACGGGCGGCGCAACCACGACCATGTCGCCGCGCGCCTTGCCGAGACGCCCTGGTTCGAGGTGCCGCGCAAGCTGGCCCCCGAGATGCGCGCGCCGGATTCGCTGCAGTTCAACCTCGTCGGCATGAGCGACGCGGATGTCGACGCCTTCACCGCCGCGGCGGCGGAGGCCGGGGTCAAGGTGCAGGTCTTCGGGCGCAGCGCCGACAATGCGCGGGCCTTCTGGAACTGGCAGTTCCTGCCCGAGATGCCCGAGCTGCCGCGCACCCGCGCCATGCTGATGCGGGCCTGCGACACCCGGCTGCCGGCGCGGCTGACGCTCGATCAATGCACCGCGGTGGCCGAGGCGCTGATCAGCGCGGCAGAGGCCGCCATGGCCCCGGCCCGCGCCTACGGGACCTGAGCCCCGCGCGCTATTTGCCGAACTTGGCGAGCTTGGCCTGAAGCTCGGCGAACTCTTTCTTCAGCGCCTCGATGTCCTCGGCGGACTCGGTGGGCGGCTCGGCGCCGCGCCGCGGCGCGGGCTTGGCCTTGGCGGTGCCGCCGCCCTGGCCCGGGGCCTCCTCAGAGCCCGGCGCGCGCGGGCCGGTGCCCCCGGGCCCGCCCTGGGTCATGGCCTTCATGAAGGCCTCCTGCTGCGCCTGCATCGCCTCGAAGCCGGGCATCTTCGCCATGGGGTTCATGGCGTTCATGTTCTCCACCCATTTCGACTGGCTGTCGCGGAACATCTCGAAGCTCTGGGCCAGGAACTGCGGCACCATCGAGGTCGCCTGCGTGGTGTAGCTGCGCACCAGGTCGTTCAGCACGTTGATCGGCAGGACGCTTTCACCGCGGCTTTCGTGTTCGGCGATGATCTGCAGCAGATACTGCCGCGTCAGGTCGTCGCCGGATTTCAGATCGACGATCTGAACCTCGCGTCCGTCGCGGATGAAGCCGGCGATGTCCTCGAGCGTGACATAGTCGCTGGTCTCGGTGTTGTAGAGCCGCCGAGAGGCGTAACGCTTGATAAGCAGCGGCTTTTCCGAATTCGACACTCTGGGCCTCCCCATATCTGCGGTGCAGAAACCCTAAGACCTTGCTTAGGAAATGGGCAAGTGTCCTCTGGTCCCCGCAGACGAAAAAGGGCGGGCCGATCGGCCCGCCCAGGAAGTGCGCACGACGAAGGGAGGAGTGCCGCGCGCCGATCCTTGTGTCGCTGACGCCTTACTTGGAGGCGGCGGCGGTGGTTGCCTTCTTGGCGTTGGCGGTCATGTCCGAAGTGGCCTTCTTCATGGCGGCCGATGCGTCTTCGGTGATGTCCTTGCCGGCGGCCATCATCAGCTCGACGGTGTCCATCTGGACCTTCTTCGCGATCTCAGCGAAGGCGGCCATGTGCTCGGCGGTCACTTCGGCCTGGGCCGATGCGAAGTCGGTCATCGCCTTGGCGTAGTCGGCGGGCTCGGCCTTCGCCTTGGAGAGGTCGCCCATCTTGGTCAGGGTGTCCTTGGTCCACTTGGCGGAGAGCTCGGTCGACTTCTCGGCGGCTTCCAGAGCCACGCCCGAGAGCTTCTCGTTCAGGGTCGCCTGGGTCTTGAAGGCGTCTTCCATCGCCTTGGTGTCGACCGGGAACGCGCCCATCATGTCTTTCATCATCGCAGTGAAGTCTTGCTGCTGCTTGGTAGCCATCTCAAAATCCTTTCATGCATCTTCCGGTGAGCCCACCTCACCGCGTTTTCTGCATCTGCACAGGAATATGCGTGCTGCGCCGCAGCATTTCAAGGATTTTCGCCGCGGTGCAGCAAAAAACTGGCGACTGTATGCTAAGGCCCTGGCTGTGCTGCGAAATCAGGGTTCGATTTCACGGGCCTTGGCGGTGACATAGGTTCCGGGCGCCTTCCCGAGCGAGGGATGCTCCGAATCGCCGGGCGCGCGCGCGTTGATCCAGCGGCCCGAGCGCTTGCCGATCCAGGCTTCCCAGACCGGCCACCAGGAACCCTTGTGATGCTCGGCCCCGGCCTGCCATTCCTCGGGCGTGCCGCGGAAGTCGTCGTTCAGGTAGTAGCCGTATTTGTTCTTCATCGGCGGGTTCACGATGCCAGCGATATGGCCCGATTCCGCCAGGACGAAGCTGCGGTCCTTGGAGCCCATGAGCGTCACGCCCCGGAAGCAGTCCTTCCAGGCGGCGATATGGTCGGTCTCGCAGGCGATGGACATGAGCGGCACGTCCACGTCCTCGATCTTCAGCGTCTCGCCCAGAAGCTCGATGCCCTCGCCCCCGGCGAAGGTATTGGCCTGGCAGAGATCGCGCAGGTATTGCACCGCCATGCGCGCGGGCAGGTTCGAGCCGTCGCCGTTCCAGTAGAGCAGGTCGAAGGCGGGCGGCGTCTCGCCCATCATGTAGCTCTGGATCGCCGGGCGGTAGACCAGGTCGTTCGAGCGCAGGAAGGAGAAGGTGCGCGCCATGATGAAGGAGCGCAGCACACCCGTGCGCTTCACCTCGTCCTCGATGCCGTCGACGAAATCGTCCTGCAGGAAGGGCGTGAACTCCCCCTGGTCGGAGAAATCGGTCAGCGTGGTGAAGAAGGTCGCCGATTTGATCGAGTTGTCCTTGCGCTGCTTCAGGAGCGACAGGGTCAGCGACAGCGTGGTGCCGGCGATGCAGTAGCCGATCGCGTTGATCCGCTTCTGGTTGGTGATCGCCTTCACCTCCTCGATCGCGGTCAGGAAGCCCTCCTCGATGTAGGTGTCGAGGCCCACATCGCTGTAGTCGTGGTCGGGGTTCACCCAGCTCACCACGAAGAGCGTGTAGCCCTGGTCGACGACCCAGCGGATGAAGCTGTTCTGCTCGCGCAGGTCGAGGATGTAGAACTTGTTGATCCAGGGCGGAAACAGCACGATTGGCGTTTCCTTCACCTTCTCGGTGGTGGGCGCATACTGGATGATCTCCATCATCCGGTTGCGGTAGACCACCTCGCCCTCGGCGGTGGCGATGTTCTCGCCGATCTTGAAGGCCTCTTCGTCGGCCAGTTTCACCACCAACTCGCCGTTGTTGGCCTCGAGGTCGGAAATCAGGTTCTCGAGCCCCTTCACCAGGCTTTCGCCCTCGGTCTCGATGGCCTTTTCCAGCGCGTCGGGATTGGTCGAGAGGAAATTCGTCGGCGCCATCATGTCGACGATCTGCCGCGCGAAATAGCTCAGCCGGCGCTTTTCCTTGGGGTCCATGTCGTCGATGTCGGCGACCGCCTGTTCGAGCGCCTTGGAATTGATCAGGTATTGCTGCTTGATGAAGTTGAAATAGGGATGCGTGTCCCAAAGCGGATTGGCGAAGCGCTTGTCCTTGGGGCCGGGATCCTCGGGCGCCTTGAGCTGCCCCGAGGCCAGCGCCTGCTGCGCCTCGACGAAATGTTTCACCGTGTCGCCCCAATAGGAGATCTGGTGTTCGATCACCTTGGCGGGGTTCTGCATCCAGGCCTGCCAATAGCCGGTCATGGCCTTGGCATAGAGCTCCTGGTCGGGGCCCTGCAGCGAGGTGTCCAGCGGCTTGCGCTTGGTCATCGCGGCGATCAGCCGTTGCGACAGTTCCTCCACGCGGGCGAGGTTCTGATTGAATTTTTCCAGATTCTGCGGCTGGTCAAACGTCTCGGTTGTCATCCTACGGGATACCCCCTAGCTTTCTGCCGTGCAGCAATACCATTGCGGGCGGCGATCGTGCCATTTGCTCGCCGGGTATTGGCGATAGGAGACGACTTATGCGTCACATGGCTCTCTACGACATGATGGAGACGGTGCGAAACACCAACCAGTGGATCGGTGCCACCGCGCGCACCATGGCGTCCTTCCCCGGGCTGGCGCTGATCCCGAACCCGGCGATCCGATGGGTCGAAGCCTGGGGCGAGGTCACCGAACGCACCTTCGAGCGGATGATCGCAAAGCCCGACTGGGGCATCGACAGCATTTCCTGCGACGACGGCAAGGACCACCTGGTCGAGGTGCGGACCGTGCTGGAGCGGCCCTTCGGCGACCTGATCCACTTCAACGTGGTCGGCCGCGAGGAACAGCCCCGCAAGATCCTTCTGGTGGCTCCCATGTCGGGCCATTACGCGACGCTCCTCCGCTCTACCGTCAAAAGCCTGATCACCAATTGCGAAGTCTACGTGACCGATTGGCACAATGCGAGGGACATTCCCGTCAGCGCGGGCAAGTTCGACGTGGAGGATTACACCCTCTACCTGGTCGACTACATGCGCGAGCTGGGCCCCGACACCCATGTGATCGCGGTCTGCCAGCCAGCGCCGCTGACGCTGGCCGCGACCGCCTACCTGGCCGAGGAAGACCCCGAGGCGCAGCCCCGCACGCTGACGCTGATCGGCGGGCCGATCGACCCCGACGCGGCCCCGACCGAGGTGACCGACTTCGGCGCCCGGGTCACCATGGGCCAGCTCGAAGAGGCGATGTGCCAGCGCGTCGGCTTCCGCTACAAGGGCGTCGGCCGGCGGGTCTACCCGGGGCTCCTGCAGCTCTCGTCCTTCATGGCGATGAACGCCGATACCCATGCCAAGGCCTTCTCGGACCAGATCCTGCGCGCCGCGCGCGGCGAGGCCTCCGAGCATGACCGCCACAACAAGTTCTACGACGAATACCTCGCGGTGATGGACATGCCGGCGGAGTTCTACCTCTCGACCGTGCAGCGCATCTTCAAGGAATGCGAGATCGCCAAGAACGCCTTCACCATCGAGGGCAAACCCGTGGACATCGGCAAGATCACCAATGTCGCGGTGAAGACCGTCGAGGGCGCGAATGACGACATCTCCGCCCCCGGCCAATGCGTGGCGGCGCTGGACCTTCTGACCGGGCTGCCGGACGAGATGAAGGCCAGCCACCTCGAGCCCGGCGCGGGTCATTACGGCATCTTCGCGGGCGGCAAGTGGCGCAACAACATCCGGCCCCTGGTGCTGGAGTTCATCGACGCCAATTCCGACGCCTCGCGCACCGCCAAGACCAGCGCCAAGGCGGCCAAATCCGGCGCGCAGAAAAGCGCGCAGGTGGTGAACCTGTCCTGACGGCTTCGGGGGCGGCCCTTGGACGCCGCCCCCGCCCTGCCCGGTTTTTGGGCATTTTTCCTGACAGTGTGATCTGAGCCCGCCGCGCGCTGCGCGGTTCGGTCCGGTCTGTCGGCCTTGGGCCGGCGCGGGTGGTCGGCCGGGCGCGGGCGAGCCCGGCGCTCTGCCCCGTCGCGCCTGTCCGAGCGCCGCCGCGCGCCTTAGCCCCGCGCCTTCGCGTAGGTCATGTCGAGCATCCGCTGCGTGCCCTTGGCGTCCTCCAGCGTCCAGGGATAGGGCCTGCCCTCCAGCACCGCCGCGTTGAAGGCCTCGACCTGCAGCGTGTAATGCTGCGCCGCCGGAAAGCGCTCCTCGCGGCGGATGCCCTGGCCCAGCTCCAACGTGATCCGCGCCTCGCCATAGGCCTGCGCGTTGAAGGGCGCCTCCAGCGTCATCACGCCCGCCTCGCCGTGGAAGGTCATGCGCTGGAAGGGCGCCATGCGGGTCGAGACATAGCCCTGGTAGTGGAACGACGGGAAGCGCGCGGTCACATGCGCGCGGGTGTCGACGCCGTTCTGCCAGTCGAGATCGGCCGAGAGGATGGCCTCGGGCTCCTCGCCGGTGACGAAACGCGCCGCGCCGAAGATGTAGACGCCGATGTCGGGCAGCGCGCCGCCGCCCTCCTCGGGCTTGTTGCGGATGTTCGCGAGGTCGTCGTTGAAAAAGGAGAACTGCGCGCCGACCTCGCGCAGGGGGCCGATCTCGCCCGACTGCAGGATCTCGCGGGCGCGCTGCCACTGCGGGTGGTGCACGATCATGTAGGCTTCGGCGGCCAGGAGCCCCGAGGCGTCCCGCGCCGCGATCAGCGCGTCGATCTCCTCGGCGGCCATGGCCAGCGGCTTCTCGCAAAGCACATGCTTGCCCGCGGCAAGCGCCTTCTGCGTCCATTCCACATGCATGGCGTTCGGCAGCGGGATATAGACCGCGTCGATCTCGGGATCGGCCAGAAGCGCCTCGTAGTCGTGATGCACCCGCAGCCCCGGGGCGAGCGCCTCGAAGGGCGCGGCCTTCTCGGGCGAGGAGGTGGCCAGCGCGGTCAGCGTCCCGCCCCGGCCCGCGTGGATCGCCGGGCCCATCTTCTCGCGCGCGAAGCGCGCGGCGCCGAGAATGCCCCATCTGAGATATGCCATGACCGACCTCCTTTGCCTTGCCCGCGCACCCTAACCGGGTGCGGCGCGACGACAAGTCAGTCGAGCAGCGGCCAGGGGCTGCGGGTCTTGGTGCGGCGCAAGACGAAATGCGTCTGGCTCGCGCGGACCAGCCCCGAGGCGAGGATGCCGCCCATCAGGAAGGTCTCGAGGTCCTCGGGATCCTTGGCCGCCACCTTCAGGATGAAGTCGCTACCGCCGGTGACCGAGGCGCATTCGACGATCCGGTCCTCGGCCGAGACCAGCCGGGCGAAACGGGTGATCGTGTCCTGCCCGTGGTCGATCAGCGAGACGAAGACATAGGCCAGCGCGTCGAGCCCGATGCGCTTGGGATCGAGCCGGGCGACATAGCCCTTGATGACGCCCTCCTCCTCGAGCCGTTTGACCCGCCGCCAGCAGGGCGAGGAGGACAGGCCCACCGCCTCGGCCAGCTCCTGGAGGCTGGCCTTGCCGTTGGTCTGCAACAGCGCCAGCAGCTTGCGATCGGTCGAGTCGAGCGCCGGGGTCATTCTTGCCTTTCCACATGCCGTTTGGGGCAAACCAACCCCAGAATAGCGCATTTTCCGGCAAATGAGGCAATAATTTTCCCGATTGGCGGGCCATCCTCGGCCTCAAGGAGGAGTGAGGAGGACTTCATGCCCAAATCGACGAAATACCAGGCCAAGCATCCCGACGACCGGGGCTTCATCGCCTATACCCCCGAAGAGGACGCCGTCTGGGCGGATCTCTACGCCCGGCAGAAGCCGCAGATCGAGGCGCTCATGGCGCGGCCCTATCTCGACGGCTTCGCCCGCATCGCCCTGCCCGCGGACCGCGTGCCGCAATGCCCCGAGGTCTCCGAGCGGCTGACCGCTCTGACCGGCTGGCGGGTCGAGCCGGTGCCCGCGCTCATTCCCTTCGGGCGCTTCTTCTCGATGCTCGCCGAGGCGGCCTTTCCGGCCGCTTCCTTCATCCGCAGCCGCGAGGATTTCGACTACATCGAAGAGCCCGACATCTTCCACGAGATGTTCGGTCATACGCCGCTTCTGACCGACCCGCGCTTCGCCGCCTTCAGCCAGGCCATCGGCAAGGCGGGCGCCCAGGCCGGCAAGGACGACTTCGCCTGGCTGATCCGGCTTTACTGGTTCACCATCGAGTTCGGCCTGATGCGCGAAGGCGGCCAGATGAAGGCCCTGGGCTCGGGCCTCGCCTCCTCGCCCGAAGAGCTGGAATGGAGCGTCTCGGGCCAGCCCGAATACCGCCCCTTCGACGTGATCGACATCCTGCGCACGCCCTACCGGATCGACATCCCGCAGCCGGTCTACTTCGTGCTGGACGACCTCGACGCGCTTTTCGCCGCGGCCGAGCGCGACCTGCTGGCCGATGTGGCCACGGCCCGGGAAGCCGGGCTGCACGCTCCGAAATTCCCACCAAAGGCGGCCTGAAATGATCACCTGCAACATCGGCGACATTCCGAAATGCGACGCCAACGCCCCCGTCTTTGCGCGCCCCGAGGCCGAGGCCCGGCTGGCCGATCTGCCCGAGTGGCAGCTCAGCGAGGACGGCAAGACGATCACCCGCAGGCTCACCGTGAAGGGCTTCGCCAAGGCGACCTATTTGGCCAACCTGGCGATCTGGCTCGCCGATGCGGCGGGCCATCACCCGGACATGGCGCTGGGCTGGGGGTATTTCACCCTGAGCTACACCAGCCATGAGGCGGGCGGGCTGACGGAAGCCGATTTCGCCTGCGCGGCGCAGTTCGACGCGCTTCTGGCGGGCTGAGGCACAGCCCGCCCCCGGGGCCCCGGCTTCGCACCCAAAGCCTGCGGCCCCCAATGAAAAACCGCGCGGAACGGTCACGGCCCGCGCGGTATTTTCCTGTCGGTGACCCGAGGGTCCGCGGTCAACTGGCCGCCATCATCCCCTGGTCCTTCGCCAGCTCGCGCATGCGCTTCTGCAGCTTCTCGAAGGCACGCACCTCGATCTGGCGGATGCGCTCGCGGCTGACGTCGTATTCGCCCGAGAGATCCTCGAGGGTCATCGGGTTCTCGGCCAGCCGCCGCTTGGTCAGGATGTCCTTCTCGCGGTCGTTCAGCACGTCCATGGCATCGGCCAGCATGGCGCGGCGGGCGTCGAGCTCGTCCTTGGCCTCGTAGTCCTCGGCCTGGTTGGCGTCCTCGTCCTCGAGCCAGTCCTGCCACTGCATGGAGCTGTCGTCTTCCTGGCCGACCTGGGCGTTGAGCGAGGCATCGCCGCCCGACATCCGCCGGTTCATCGAGATCACCTCGTCCTCGGTCACGCCGAGGTCGGTGGCGATGCGCTGCACGTGTTCGGGCCGCAGGTCGCCGTCCTCGAGCGCGCCGATCCGGCTTTTCGCCTTGCGCAGGTTGAAGAACAGCTTCTTCTGCGCCGAGGTCGTGCCCAGCTTCACCAGGCTCCAGGACCGCAGGATGTATTCCTGGATCGCGGCGCGGATCCACCACATGGCATAGGTCGCGAGGCGGAAGCCCTTCTCGGGGTCGAAGCGCTTGACCGCCTGCATCAGGCCGACGTTGGCCTCCGAGATCACCTCGGCCTGCGGCAGCCCGTAGCCGCGGTAGCCCATGGCGATCTTGGCGGCGAGCCGCAGGTGGCTGGTCACCAGCTGGTGGGCGGACTCGGCGTCCTGATCCTCGACCCAGCGCTTGGCCAGCATGTATTCCTCTTCCGGCTCCAGAAGCGGAAACTTCCGGATCTCCTGCAAGTAACGGCTCAGTCCCGCTTCCGGGGACGGGGCCGGGAGATTGGCGTAATTGCTCATCCCATCCCTCCATCAGACCTGATGTTTATCAGCTTAACATCCCATATGGGCGCCAGCCGAAGGGGTTTCAAGAAGGCGAAGCGTGTCGCATCGTCGTTAAGTTCGCATGGGTGTAACGCATCTTTTGACGCGATGATCCCCAGATTTCCGCGCGTTCACGCACAGGTTCCTGTTGTTTCAAGCCCAGAGCGTTCTGCGCTGCGGAATTTCTGGCGTGACGGGCGGGTTTTCGGGGCTGCGCCGGGGCCTCAGCGGCCCCCGCCGAGCACGCCCAGCAGCGCGGCCATATCCTCGGGCAGCGGCGCCTCGAAGCTCATCCAGGCCCCGTCGGCGGGATGGGCAAAGCCCAGGCTCGCCGCGTGCAGCGCCTGGCGCGAGAAGCCCTCGATCGCGGCCAGCGCCTCGGGCGTCACCGCCTTGGGGCTGAGCCTGCGCCGCCCGCCGTAGACCGGATCGCCGACGAGGCCGAAGCCCGCATGGGCCATATGCACCCGGATCTGATGGGTGCGCCCGGTCTCGAGCCGGCACTCCATCAGCGCCAGCGCGGCGGGGTTGCCGAAGCTCTCCAGCATCCGCGCCCGGGTCACCGCGTGCCGCCCCTGCCCGTCGAAATAGACCGCCTGTTTCTGCCGGTCGCTGCGGTGCCGCGCGAGCCCGGTGGTGATCTTCATCACCGCGCCCGGCTCGAAGGAGACGCCGCGCACGCCTTTCAGCCGGGGATCGCCGGTGTGCGGCACCCCGTGGACCAGCGCGAGGTAACGCCGCTCGACGCTATGGGCGGCGAATTGTTCGGACAGCGCGTGATGCGCCCGGTCGGATTTCGCCACCACGAGAAGCCCCGAGGTGTCCTTGTCGATCCGGTGCACGATGCCCGGCCGCTTCTCGCCGCCGATGCCCGAGAGATCGCCGCCGAAATGGTGCAGGAGCGCGTTGACCAGCGTGCCCGAGGGCGAGCCCGGCGCGGGATGCACCACCATGCCTGCGGGTTTCATCACCACCACGAGGTCGGCGTCCTCGTGCAGGATCTCGAGCGGGATCGCCTCGGGCCGGGTGTCGACCTCGGCGGCCTCGGCCAGGGTGATCTCGACCTCGGCGCCTTCGGCGACGCGCGCCTTGGCGTCCTGGGCGAGCGCCCCGTCGACGCGCACCGCGCCCGCGCCGAGGAGCTGCGCCAGCCGCGTCCGCGAGAGCGCCAGCGCCTCTGGCACATCGCGCGCCAAGGCCTTATCAAGCCGGGCGGGCGGGTTCGGCCCGATCGTGAACCGATGCGTGGTATGTGTCATGGACGACCCTTCCGAGACCCCGGAGCCTGACCTGCTTCAGATCCGCTTCATCAAGCGGCTGGTCACGGTCCTGACCGCGACGATGATCGCGGGGGTTCTAGTCATCATCGTGCTGCTTGTCATCCGCTTGCGCGAACCGCTGCCGCTGGCCCTGCCCGAGGACCTCGCCCTGCCCGAGGGCGCGGTGGCCGAGGCCGTCACCACCTCCCGAGAGCGGGTGCTGGTGGTGACGGAAGACGGCCGGCTCCTGGTCTTCGCGCGGGACGGCAGCCTGGCACAGACGATCCCGCTCGAGGGGCCCGAGGCGGGGCGCTGAGCCGCGGGGGGGCGCTGAACCTCGGGGTTCCCCGAGCCTCAGGGCCCAGCGAGCCTCAAGGCGCGACGAGCATCAGGCGCGCGCCGAGCCACTGGGCGTATCGAGCCTCTGGACCCGCTGAGCCTCGGAGCACGCCGAACCTCGCGGCCCGCTAAACCTCAGGGCCAGCGAGCCTCAGCGCGCAGTGAGCCTCAGTCCGAAGCCACGACCTTCTGCGCCTGTTCGCCCAGCCCCTCGATCCCCAGCCGCACGGTCTGGCCGGGCTTGAGGAAGGCCTGCGGGCGCTTGCCCATGCCGACGCCCGGCGGCGTGCCGGTGGAGATGATGTCGCCCGGCTCCAGCGTCATGAACTGCGAGACGTAGGACACCAGATGCGCGACCGGAAAAACCATGGTGCGGGTCGAACCCGCCTGCATCCGGGTGCCGTCGACCTCGAGCCACATCTCCAGCGCCTGCGGGTCGGCGACCTCGTCGGCGGTCACAAACCAGGGGCCGATGGGGCCGAAGGTGTCGGCGCTCTTGCCCTTGACCCATTGGCCGCCGCGCTCGATCTGGAAGGCGCGTTCGGAGACGTCGTTGACCGCGCAGTAGCCCGCGACATGCCCCATGGCCTGGTCCTCCTCGACGTAGCGGGCGCGCCTTCCGATCACCACGCCCAGCTCGACCTCCCAGTCGGTCTTTTCCGAGCCGCGCGGCAGGATCAGGTCGTCGTTCGGCCCGCAGATCGCCGAGGTCGCCTTCATGAAGAGGATTGGTTCGGCGGGCACATCCATGCCGGCCTCGGCGGCGTGGTCGGAGTAATTGAGCCCGATGCAGATCATCTTGCCGACCGAGGGGATGCAGGCGCCGACGCGCGGCTGGCCGGTGACGCGCGGGAAATCCTCGGGATCGATCCGGGTCAGTGCCGCGGCATCGCTGAGCCGCGCGGCGGTCAGATCGCCGAAGCTCTCCGAGACGTCGCGGTAGTGGCCTTCCCCGTCGAGGACGGCGAGCCGCTCCTGCCCCTTCTCTCCCAGTCGCGCGAATTTCATCGTCTCGTCCCCCTGTCTGGCTGTTGCGCCACAGGCTTAGACGGGGCGTGGGGCGATGGCCAGAGTTGGGGGATGGGCTCGGCCCCAAACCCAGGGCGTCTTGCGCTACGACGAACAATCCGCCCTGCTCTGGCGGGGCTGCGAAAGCTGATCGGGCCCGAGCGACAAAGCCGATTCGCCACGCCCATTCCAGCGCCGGCAAAACCCGCAGGCACACAGCTCACCGACCGCAGCGGCGCAATCTCAGGGGCTTGGGAGAAATGGTACCGCCTCCCCGGCTCGAACGGGGGACCTCTTGATCCACAATCAAGCGCTCTAACCTACTGAGCTAAGGCGGCACTGGCGCGGGAGATAACGCCCCGCCCAGAGCGTTGCAAGCCCGATTTCCCGCTCAAAGCGCCCGGTCCCACTGCTGTTCGACCAGCGCCTGGCCGAAGCGCGTGACCGGATGCGCGCTCAGGCAGCGCCAGCCGATGGCGGCGTAGAGCCCGCAGGCCGCGCGGTGGCTTTCATGGGTCGAGAGCACCATGCGCCTGTAGCCCGCGGTCCGCGCGAACTCGGTGCAGGCCCCGAGCAGCCGCCGCCCGAGCCCCTGCCCCCGCGCCTCGGGATGCAAGAGAAAGAGCCGCAGCCGCGCCACCTCGGGCCCCTCGGCGACGCAGAAGATCGAGCCCAGCCGCCGGGGCGCGCCGGGGGCGTCGCTGGGGGCGCCGCTGGGCGCCCCACCCGGAACCTCGCCTTGGATCTGCCCCCGCGGCTCGCCCGGGACATTACCCGGAACCTCGTTTTGGATCTGACCCCGCGCCTCGCCTGCAACCTTTCCTAAGCCCTCACCCGGAACCGCGCCCGATATTTGGCGCTGAGCTTCGCTCGAGATACCGCCCGGCACCTCCCCAGACCTGCCGCCCGCCTCCTCCGCCACAAACCCCCGCTCGCGGCGCGGGTCATGCGTCGCGGCGAACTCCGCCAGGATCTCTTCCACCAGCGCGCCGAAGCGCGCGTCGAAGCCCGCCTCGCGGGCGTAGAGGCGCGCGTGCAGGTCGGCCAGCCAGTCCGCGTCGCGGTCCGGCGCATAGGGGCGGATCACCGGGGGCATGGGGGTGATCATCCCCCTCCGCGCTTGCTTTTCAAGACCGGGTTGCCTATCCCGCTGCCAATCTTGCGCGGCCCCGATGCACGCGCGGCCGAATGTCCCCCGAAAGGACCGTCCCATGGGCATCAACGACGACAGCAACATCGAGGCCAACCTGCAGATCGGCCCCACCGATCACGGCATGGTGCGGCTCTTCATCACCGCCGACCGGCTGGAGATCCCGATGGATTTCTCCCCCGAGGAGGCCGAGGAGATCGCCGAGGAAATCCGCGCCGCCGCCGCGACCGCCGGCAAGGTGAAGCCCCGCCGCTGAGCGCCCGAATGCCCCGGAAAGACGCCCGGCCTCCACGCCGCCGGTTTAGTCCAGCAGCCGCGCGACCGGGATTGCGCTCCCGCCAGGTTAGTGGCTCAGACCTGCAGTTCCGAGACCGTGCAACCGCCGCGTCAGTGGTTCAGCCCAAAAGCCCCGCGCCGCCCTCGGGATCGCGTAGCCCCTGCAGCCGCCGCGCCGCGTGGAAGGCGATCTTGCGGATCAGCACGTTGCGCCGCGCGCCCGCGAGCTTGTGTTCCGGGGCCATGCGCAGGATCTCCGCGTCATAGCCGTCGGCGATGATCAGCCCGGTCTCCTCGGGCAGGAGATCGGTCGGAAAGGCCTGGTCCACCGCCCAGAAGTAGCGGTCGCACCAGTCGAGATAGCCCTGCCACTTGCCGTCCGACATGAAATCGGCGCGCGAGGACTTGCACTCCACCACCCAGATCTCGCCTTTGGGCCCCAGCGCCATGACGTCGACCCGGCGGCCGCGCTCGGGCACGAATTCCTCGACGCAGGCGAAGCCATGGCCGTGCACCAGGTGGCGGGCCACGCCGCGCGCCAGAAGCTGGCCGGGCATCATCTCGATCTGCGCATCACTCATAGCACCGAACCTACGAACAATTCATGAACATGCCAAGGTCTCTTCGCGGCAGACCCCTTGCCTGCCGCCCCAGACCCCATATCTGCAAGCACATCGCGACACCGGAGAGCCAGATGGCCGACAGCCTGCCCCCCAGCCGCGCCGAGGCGCGCGGATTGCGCCACGCCCGCGAACTCGAAGGCCATATCACCTGGCTCGAGACCTTCTCCGGCACCGCCCTCGGCGTCCTGGCCGTGGCCTCGGGCATCTACACCTATCTCGGCGTCTCCTCGCTGCTCGACGAGGACGGCGCCATGTCGGTCTTCGCCGCCATTGCCTATTCCACCGCGGTCTCGGTCGGCATCTTCGTCTTCTGGTCCTATCTCATGCGGCTGTTCCCGGCGGTGCGCAGCGCCCGCGCGCGGATCGGGCTGACCGCGGCCATGGGGCTCGGCTCGCTGGCCATCGTGGCCATGTCCTCCTGGTTGAACGCCGCGGCGCTGGCGGGCTCGGCGGCGGTTGAACAGCACTTGGCCGAGACCGTGCAGGACTACCAGTCGAGCCTCGAGCGCGCGCATGAGATCACGCTCTCAGCGCAGGGGCTCGAACGCGACGTGGCGCGGGTCCGGCAAAGCTTCGAGGATCTCTCGGAACAGGAAGAGGCCGGCAGCCTCTCCGGCCTCGCAGGCCGCGGCGCGGTCTTCCGGGTGCTGCGCCAGAAGGCCGCCGAGCTCTCGGCGCTGGAATCCCAGATCGCCGCCCAGACCCCGCTGGTCGAACAGGCCTTCACCGAGGGCAACGCCATCCTCAGCCGGATGCGCGCCCTGACGGTCGAGCCCGGCCCGGTCGAGGCCCGCTCGGTCGAGTTCTCCGAGGCGGCGGTGAACCTGCAGGGCATCATCACCCAGCTGCGCCAGCTCTCGGTCGCGCCGCTGGTCGAACGCGCCGCGCAGGATCTCTCGGCCTCGGTGGTCCTGCCCGAGCTCGACGGCAGCACCGAGGAGACCCGCGGCAGCCAGGCCGCCACGATCAGCTCGGTGCTCGAGGTCCTGGGCCAGCGCGCCGCCACGCTGGAGCGCGCCGCGCAGAACGTCATGACGCTGACGCCCGCGCCCGAGGTCTCCTACACGCCGGTCTCCGCGGCCGACGCGGTGATCCTCTACGCGCGGAACTTCGTGCCCTCCTGGGCCGGGGCGATCGCCATCGACCTGCTGCCGGCGGTTCTGGTGCTGATCCTGGCGGTGACCCAGGCGGCGATCCGCGACGGCCGCGAGGGCGCGGACCTGGCCGACACGATGACCCTGGCCGAGCTGCGCGCCGCGATCACCGCCTTCCGCGACGTCGAGGGCGAGAGCGCCGGGCTGGCGGGCGCGCGGGGTGAGCGGGCCGGGCCCGCGGGGCGGGAGGCGCAGGCAGCGGGTGCGGAGCCCTCGAACGGTGCCCAGCACCGGCCGTCCGATGACGCCGCGACCTCCGCCGAGAGCACCGGCGCCACCAACGCCTCGGCTCCCGGCACAGACACCACGCCGGCCCAAACCACTTCGGAGCCCGGCACAGCCACCGCCCCCAACGGCGGCCCCACCCAAGGCACAGGCCCCCGCTGATGCCGGGCGCCCGCGTCCCAAGCGTCCTCAAGGCGGTCCTCGCCTTCCAGATCGGCATCGGCGCCTTCCTGGCCCTGGGCGATCTGGCGGGCGGCGGCCTGACCCTGCCGCGCCTCGGCCCCGGCGCGCCCGAACTCACCAACCCGGTGCGCCCCGGCGACCAGCGCCGCACCTTCGATCCCTCGCGCGTGCCCTCGGAGCTCACCCCGGAGCAAGACTCAGGCCCCCTGCCCGACCGCCTGCTCCTCACGAGCCTCGAGGGCGCGCGCTACCTGCTCGAGGGCAGCATCGCCGAGGGCGACGCCCCGCGCATCACCGCGCGGCTCGACGAGGTCCAGCCCGCGCCCGAGCAACTGGTGCTGAACTCCCCCGGCGGCTCGGTCCAGGACGCGCTGGAGCTCGGCCGCGCGTTGCGCGCCCGCGGCATCGCCACCGAGATGCGCGAAGGGGATTTCTGCTATTCCGCCTGCCCCTATCTCTTCGCCGGGGGTGAGAGCCGCAGCCTCGCCGAGGGCGCCTCGCTCGGCGTCCACCAGCATTACTTCGGCCGCTCGACCATCCTGCCCGCCTTCGTCGCGGTCGAGGACATCCAGCGCGGCCAGGCCGAGGTCATGACCTATCTCGTCGAGATGGGCATCGACCCGCGGGTCATGGCGCATGCGCTGGCGACCCCGCCGGACGAGATCTACGTGCTCCTGCCCGAGGAGTTGCAGGACTACGGCTTCATCTCCGCGACGCCCTGACGCGCCCCGCCGGGCCGACCCGAGGCGATATTTCCCAAACGCCCCCTTGCCTCGGCGCGCCCGCGCGCCTAACTCGCGATCAGGCGGGCACTGCCCTTCCCGTGAACGGTTGCATTCCGGTGGCCTTAAGCATTTTCGAGGGAGCTGGCTCTGTTCAGGCCCTGGTCTGATTACCTGGCGCCCACCTGTACATACAGGTCCTCGGGAATGAGATAACCACACGGTTGCGGTGGTCCCGCCGCCTTCTCCCCCAAATGAAACGGCGCGCGCCCCTCACAGGCCCGCCCCGATCCCCCGCGCCAAGGCACGCCCCACCGCCGGCCCGACGCCCCCACCCACAAAAAAGCGCACCCCCTTCGCCCTTCAGCTTGTCCAAATACCTCGGGGGTGAATGCGGGCGGCACGCCCGCAGAGGGGGCAGAGCCCCCTGCCCCGGTCCGGGACGCCAAAGGCGGCCCGGACCAAACAAAAAAGCGCCGCCCTCCCCGGCGACGCTTCCCTCAATTCTCCTAGCAAAGCCCTGCAAAAGGCCCCCAAGACACCTCCCGCCTCAGAAGGCCTCCGGCTTGGCCTCCCGCGCCATGTGATCGAGCACCGCGTTGACGAACTTCGCCTCGCGCCCCTCGGGGTAGAAGGCCTTTGCGATCTCCACGTATTCCACGATCACCACCTTGGGCGGCGCATCGGTCGCGAGGAACTCCGCCCCCGCGGCGCGGAACAGCGCGCGCAGCGTCGGGTCAATCCGCGCGATGGGCCATTTCGCCACCAGCGCCCGGTCGGTCATCTGGTCGATCTTGGCCTGCCAGTTCACCGCCTCGTCGACGATCTCGCGGAAAAGGTCGATGTCGCCGTCGACCATCTCCATGCCTTCCTCGAGCTCGAGCCCGAAGCGGTGGTTCAGGAACTCCTGGCGCACCCGGTCGGCGCTAAGCTCCGAATGTTCCATCTGGAACAGCGCCTGCACCGCGTAGAGCCGCGAGGCGGACTTGGCCCGGCGCTTCTCTTCGCGCGCGGCGCGTTTCTGGTCGGAGCTGGAGGAGGTCATCTCAGGAAAAGCCCTTGGTGTCGCCGGCGATCTGGTCTTCGCCGCGCGCGGGCACGAAGCCGACGCCCCCGCGCGGAGCGCCCCACTTACGGGCGAGCGCCAGGAGATGCAAGGCCGCCGCGGCCGCGCCGCCGCCCTTGTTCTGGCCCTTGGCCTCGGCCCGTGCGTCGGCCTGCGGCTTGGTCTCGACGGTCAGGATGCCGTTGCCGATCGAGAGCCCCTGCAGGCCCAGGAGCGTCAGCGCCCGCGAGCTGTCGTTGCAGACCGTCTCGTAATGGGTGGTCTCGCCGCGGATCACGCAGCCGAGCGCCACATAGGCGTCGTAATCAGCCATGCGCCCGGCCATGCCGATGGCGCTCGGCACCTCGAGCGCGCCCGGGACCTCGATGGTCTCGTGGGTGGCGCCCCAGGCCTCGATCTCGGCGCGGGCGCCGGCGATCAGCTCGTCGGCGACGTCGCGGTAGTAAGGCGCGACCACGATCAGCACCTTGGTGGGCTTGTCGACCTGGCCGCGCGGCAGGGTGTAATGCGTCTCGTTCGATGCCATCAGCCCAGCTCCGAGATCTTGCGGGTGCCGGTGATCTCAAGCCCGTAGGCCTCGAGCCCGACGACCTTTGGGGTCGGCGAATTGGTCAGGAGCGTCAGCTTCGACAGCCCCAGCGAAGACAAGATCTGCGCGCCGAGCCCGTATTGCCGCAGCGTCGAGGGGCTGGCCTCGTGCACGTTACCGATCTTCATCGAGGTATCGCGCAGGAGCACCACCGCGCCGCGGCCCTCCTCGGAGACGATGCGCATGGCGTCGCGGAACTCGTCGGCGCGCCGCGCCGGGCCCGCGCCCACGATGTCGAGCATCGGGTCGAGCGCATGCATCCGCACCAGCACCGGCTCGGGCGTGGTGATGTCGCCCTTGATCAGCACGATGTGCTCGTCGCCATGGGTGCTGTCGGCATAGACCCGCATCTGCCAGTCGCCGCCGAACTCACTGGCGATGGTCTCTTCCTTCTCGACCCGCACCAGGTTGTCGTTGCGGCGGCGGTAGGAGATCAGGTCCGAGATGGTGCCGATCTTCAGCCCGTGCCGCTGCGCGAAGGACACCAGTTCCGGCAGCCGCGCCATGCTGCCGTCCTCGTTCATGATCTCGCAGATCACCCCGGCGGGGTTCAGCCCGGCGAGCCGCGAGATGTCGACCGCGGCCTCGGTATGGCCGGCGCGCACCAAGACGCCGCCGGTCTTGGCGCGCAGCGGGAAGACATGGCCCGGGGTGGCGATGTCCTGGGCGCCCTTGGAGGCGTCGATGGCCACCTGCACGGTGCGCGCCCGGTCGGCCGCCGAGATCCCCGTGGTGACGCCCTCGCGCGCCTCGATCGAGATCGTGAAGGCGGTCTCATGGCGCGAGGAATTGTTCGAGGACATGAGCTCGAGGCCCAGCTCGTCGATCCGGTCCGTGGTCATCGACAGGCAGATCAGCCCGCGCCCGTGGGTGGCCATGAAGTTGATCACATCCGGCGTCGCCCATTGCGCCGGGATCACCAGGTCCCCCTCGTTCTCGCGGTCCTCGTGGTCGACCAGGATGAACATCCTGCCGTTGCGCGCATCCTCGAGGATTTCCTCGACGCTCGAGATCGCGTCCTTCCAGTTCGTCTCGACGTCGCCCGGGCTTTCGTAATCGGTCATCTCGGCTCCTCATGTCACGCCCGGGCAGATAATGCAGATGGCCCCGCTTGGAAAGGCAAAGAGCGTGGCGGGATGTGGCTTGGGCTGTGCGGGATTGCGGGGGTTTGGGGGGGACGTGGCGGGTGGAGGTGGGAGCGGGGGTTGGTGGTGAGTGTGTGGCGGTAGGGAGTGGTGGGCGGCGCGGTAGAGGTCTTGGGTGCGCGGTCGGTCGTGACGGTCTGGCGAGTCGTTGCGGCGGGAGCCCGCGCCGCAAGTGCTGGCGGTCTGTGCCTGCCATGACCGCCTAACGGTTGATGGCTTGAAGAGCCGCCGGTCGGATCGCCGCGCATGCGCGGCTCCTAGAAACCCACACCAACGCACTAAACCAAAGACTTGCCCTCACCCCAGCGCCCCTCACAACCCGCACAACAGAGGGCGCGCGCCGGACCGGGGGCCGGCGCTGCCGACCTCCGGGCTGCGCGCTTTATCCCAGCAAGGTCATTGCTCGCTGGGAGCTATGCACGCCGCCCACAAGAGCGCCGGCCCAAGGGGCCGGTCCGGCGCGCGCCCGGCACCTTCGGTGCTATTCGGGCGCAAGAGGGGGATCACGGCCAAAGGTCAGCGAAGAAACGCGGCCGAGTTAGGGTTTGCTTGGAAGATCGGGGCGACCACGAAGAAACAGGCGGTCCCCGAGGGCCGGAACTCCGACTCTTCAAGCAACCTTTTCCCTGTTCGTCACCCGCTCTCGACAGAGGGCGCGCGCCGGACCGGGGGCCGGCGCTGCTGCCATTCGAGCAAGGCGCTTTATACCAACAAGGTCAGGGCTAGCGATGAGCTACGCACGCCATCCCAAGGAGCGCCGGCCCAAGGGGCCGGTCCGGCGCGCGCCCGGCATCTTCGATGCTATTCGGACGCAAGGGGAGGTCTGGGCCATAGAGGAACGCGCCAAAGCTCAAACCGGGCGGCCACCGGCCACCCCCGGTCTGCGCCCAACCGCAAGCCGTCACCAATCCTCCCCCACCCCTCCCCGCAAAACCGACACCATTTTGGGCGCCCCTACCGATCAATCCACAACTTATTGCCCGTCGCCCGAAAATATCGCTTTACAGATCCGCCGCGCCGCAGGCACCATATCTAGTATGGCAAGGTGGCAACCGCTCCTTTCCTAGAGCAGGCACCTAGCGCTAGGGGGCGCTGCCAGCCCCCTTCGCTACACAGGCAATGAGGTGGCCCATGGCACTATCCGAAGAGTTCCTGTCGGAAGACCTACATCCCATCGATATCGTCGAGCATATCGCCGAGCACCACGACTGGGACTTCGACCGCATCGGCGAGGACCAGATCGCCATGGCGGTCGAGGGCCAGTGGCGCACCTATTCGATCACCCTGGCGTGGTCGCCCTACGACGAGACCCTGCGGATCATCTGCACCTTCGAGATGGAGCCCCCCGAAGAGGCCCTGCCGAAGATCTACGAAGGGCTGAACCGCGCCAATGACCTCTGCTGGGCCGGGGCCTTCTCCTTCTGGGACGAACAGAAGCTCATGGTCTACAAATACGGCCTGGTGCTGGCCGGCGGCCAGGTCGCCATGCCGGAACAGATCGATACGATGATCGGCTCGGCGGTGATGGCGGCCGAACGCTTCTACCCGGCCTTCCAGCTCATGGCCTGGGGCAATCAGACGCCGGCGGAGGCGATGCAGATCGCCATCGCCGAAGCTTACGGAACTGCCTGACCGGGGTTCTCTCCCTCCCCGGTCTCACCGCCGCACGCGGCCGCGCCTCCTCCCTCGCGGCCGCGTGTTTACGCGCTGGGCGGCGCGGGGTGGCGTGGTATGGGGGCAATCAGCGTGATAATACGGTGCTCGGGGCCCTCGGCCTCGGCTGACGTTGGGCGCCATCAGAGAGCCCAAGGCCGCATCAACCTGCGCGGCCCCTCAGCTTGAGCGACCTGCGCCAAGCTCTCTTCCAAGCCAACCACCACCCGCGCCTCTCAGCGGCCACCGCCCGCAACAGCCCCCCCGTCACATCCCGCCACCATCCCCCCTCCCGCGCCGCTTCAGGTTGCGCGGCCCGCCCCGCCTCGGTAACGCTCGGGACGTGACATCAGCGACGACGAGGGACAGGATGCGCGACACCGAGATCGCCCGGCGCGGGCTTGTGCTGCTGGGCTGCGGCAAGATGGGCTTTGCCATGCTGCAGGGCTGGCTCGACCGCGGGCTGCCCGCCGAGAGCGTGACGGTCCTCGACCCCGGCGCCTCCGAGGAGGTCAAGGCCAGCGGCGTGCGCGTCAACGCCGAACTGCCCGAGGAACCGGCGATCATCCTTCTCGCGGTCAAGCCGCAGATGATGAACGACGCGCTCCTGCCGCTGCAGCCCTACGGCAGCAATTCCACGCTCTTCGTCTCGGTCGCCGCAGGGGTCACCACCGAGCGGCTCGAGGGGCTCCTCGGCGAAGGCACCCCGGTGGTGCGCGCCATGCCCAACACCCCCGCCGCCATCGGCCGCGGCGTGACCGCCATCATCGGCAACCGGCACGCCAGCGAGACCCATCTCGAACAGGCCCGGCTTCTGCTCGAGGCCGTGGGCGAAGTGGTCACCCTCGACGAGGAGGCGCAGATGGACGCGGTGACCGGCGTCTCCGGCTCGGGCCCGGCCTACGTCTTCCACATGATCGAATGCCTGGCCGCCGCCGCCGAGGCCGAGGGGTTGCGCCCCGAACTGGCCCTGACGCTCGCCCGCGCCACCGTGGCCGGTGCCGGCGCGCTGGCCCAGGAGACCGGCACCGATCCCTCCGTGCTGCGCGCCAATGTGACCTCGCCCAATGGCACCACCCAGGCCGGGCTCGAGGTGCTGATGGATGCCGACAAAGGCCTGCCGCCGCTTCTGCGCGCCACGGTCAAGGCCGCCGCCGCGCGCTCGCGGGAGCTGGGCCAATGAGCGGGGAGATCGCCTTCGACGACTTCCTCAAGGTCGACATCCGCGCCGGCACGGTGACCCGGGCCGAGCCCTTCCCCGAGGCCCGCAAGCCCGCGATCAAGCTCTGGATCGATTTCGGCCCGGAGATCGGCGAGAAGAAGACCTCGGCGCAGATCACCGGGCTCTACGCTCCCGAGGAGATGATCGGCCGCCAGGTCATGGCGGTGGTGAACTTCCCCGCCCGCCAGATCGGCCCTTTCATGTCCGAGGTGCTGACCCTGGGCTGCGCCGATGCCGAGGGGCGGATCACGCTGCTTTCGCCGGACCACGGGGTGCCGAACGGCGCCAGGATGCACTGACCCGCCGCGAGGCTTGCGCGCGCGCCGTCGCGTGACTATCCCTCCGGCAATCCCAGGAGCCCTGACATGTTTTTGCCCGCGATCACCGGAACCGGGGTCTTCACCCCCGCAGAGACCATCACCAACGACGAGCTCGTCGAGGCTTTCAACGCCCATGCCGAGCGCTTCAACGCCGCCCATGCCGCGGAGATCGCCGCGGGCGAGGTCGCGGCCAAGCCGCAGTCCTCGGCGGAGTTCATCTTCTCGGCCTCGGGCATCGAACGGCGCTACGTGATGGAGAAGGAGGGCGTGCTCGACCCCGACCGGATGTATCCGCGGCTGGCCGAACGCGCCGACGAGGAGGTCTCGATCATGGCCGAGATCGGCCTCGACGCCGCGCGCCAGGCGCTAACCGCCGCGGGCCGCAGCGGCGATGAGGTCGACCTGGTGATCTGCGCCGCCTCGAACCATGAACGCGCCTATCCCGCCATCGCGATCGAGATCCAGAAGGAGCTCGGCGCGGGCGGCTTCGGCTTCGACATGAACGTGGCCTGTTCCTCGGCGACCTTCGGCATCCAGGCCGCCGCCGACATGATCCGCTCGGGCTCGGTGCGCTGCGCGGTGGTGGTCTCGCCCGAGATCACCTCGGGCCACCTGGAATGGCGCGACCGCGACTGCCATTTCATCTTCGGCGACGTGGCCACCGCGGTGGTCCTAGAGCGCGCCGAGGACGCGCAGGGCGCGCATTTCCTGGTGCACAGCACCCGCTGCGCCACGCAGTTCTCCAACAACATCCGCAACAACAACGGCTTCCTGCGCCGCACCCGCGACGCCATGGAGGACCGCCGGGACATGCAGTTCATGCAGAACGGCCGGAAGGTCTTCAAGGAGGTGCTGCCGCTGGTCTCGAGCCATATCGCCGCGCATATGTCGGACGAGGGCTGGGCCGCCGAGGACCTCAAGCGCGTCTGGCTGCACCAGGCCAACAAGGCGATGAACGATTTCATCGGCAAGAAGGTGCTGGGACGGGTGCCGGAGCCGGGCGAACAGCCCAACATCCTGCAGGACTACGCCAATACCTCCTCGGCGGGGTCGATCATCGCCTTCGCGCAGAACTCCGAGGACCTGGGGCCCGGGGAGAAGGGCGTGATCTGCTCCTTCGGGGCGGGTTATTCCGTGGGCTCGGTGCTGGTCGAACGGGTGTAGGTCTGTGCGTGGCGGAGCCCGACGCGGGCTCCGCATGGAATGTGGACGCACATTCCATGGAGGGCTGGGCCCTGCCGAACCGCGTCCCGCCCCTTGCCACTGGGCGCAGGGTCTTCGCCCCTGACGGGGTCACTTCGCACATTGGCACAGAGTTCAGGATCTTCGCCCCTCACGGGCACTCTCCGCACCTCGCCACAAAGCCCAGGATCTTTGCTCCCTGACGGGCTCTCTCCACACTTCGCCACAGAGCCCAGGATCTTTCGCAAAGATCCGACCAAAACGCCGCGTGCGGCGTTTTCCCCCGCTAGTCCGCCATGGCCGCCCGCCAGTGCCGCCGGCAAAGGCTCACGTAGCTCTCGTTGCCGCCGATCTGCACCTGCTCGCCCGCGGTCAGCACCCGGCCCTCGGCGTCCTGGCGCACCACCATGGTGGCCTTGCGCCCGCAATGGCAGATCGTGCGCACCTCGCGCAGGTCGTCGGCGAGCGCCAGCAGCACCGCCGAGCCGGGGAAGAGCTTGCCCTGGAAATCCACCCTGAGCCCGTAGCACATCACCGGCAGGCCCAGGTCGTCGGCGGCGCGGGCGAGCTGCCAGACCTGCGCCTCGGTCAGGAACTGCGCCTCGTCCACGAAGACGCAGGCCACGCCGCCCTCGCGCTGGCGCACCTCGAGCCGGGCGAAAAGATCGCTCTCGCCGTCGAAGGTCTCGGCCTCGCGGCCCAGCCCGATGCGGCTGCCGATCCGCCCCGCGCCCGCGCGCCCGTCGAAGGCCGCGGTCAGGAGCAGCACCGCCATGCCGCGTTCCTCGTAGTTGTGGGCGGCCTGCAGCAGCAGCGTCGACTTGCCCGCGTTCATCGTCGAATACATGAAGTAGAGCTTGGCCATGGCGATCAGACCCGCGCGCCCCAGAGGTCGTATTCGCTGGCCTCGTCGACCCGCACGCGGATGATCTCGCCGGGGCTCAGCCCCTCGTGGCCGGTGTCGACGAAGAGGTTGCCGTCGATCTCCGGCGCATCGGCCTTGGTGCGGCAGGTGGCGGCATCCTCCTCGACCAGGTCGACGATGGCCTCGACCTCGGTACCGACCTTGGCGGCGAGCTTCTTCTCCGAGATCGCCTGGGCCTTCTCCATGAAGCGCGCCCAGCGCTCTTCCTTGAGCTCGGGCGCGACATGGTCCGGCAGCTCGTTCGACCGCGCGCCGGCGACGTTCTCGTATTGGAAGCAGCCCACCCGGTCGAGCTGCGCCTCCTCGAGCCAGTCGAGCAGGTAGTCGAACTCGGCCTCGGTCTCGCCGGGGTAGCCGACGATGAAGGTCGAACGCAGGGTGATCTCGGGACAGGCGGCGCGCCAGGCCTGGATCTCGTCGAGCGTGCGGGCCGAGGCGGCAGGCCGCGCCATGCGCTTCAGCACATCGGGATGCGCGTGCTGGAAGGGGATGTCGAGGTAGGGAAGCACGCCGCCCTCGGCCATGAGCGGCACCAGTTCGCGCACATGCGGATAGGGATAGACGTAATGCATCCGCACCCAGGCGCCGAGGCTGCCAAGGTCGCGGGCCAGATCGAGGATCGGCGCCTTGGCCTCGCGGTCCTTCCAGTCGGTGCCATAGGCCGAGGTGTCCTGGCTGATCACCAAGAGCTCGCGCACGCCCGCCTCGACCAGTTTCTCGGCCTCGCGCAGGACCGCGCGATGGGGGCGCGAGGCGAGCCGTCCGCGCATGTCGGGGATGATGCAGAAGCGGCACTTGTGGTTACAGCCCTCGGAGATCTTGAGGTAGCTGTAATGCCGGGGTGTCAGGCTGACGCCGCTGGCCGGCAGCAGGTCGACGAAGGGATCGGGCGCCGGCGGCACCGCGCCATGCACCGCGTCCAGCACCTGTTCGTATTGATGCGGGCCGGTGACGGCCAGGACCTTGGGATGCGCGCCGGTGATGTAGTCGGGCTCGGCCCCGAGGCAGCCGGTGACGATCACCCGTCCGTTCTCGCGCAGGGCCTCGCCGATGGCCTCGAGGCTCTCGGCCTTGGCGCTGTCGAGGAAACCGCAGGTGTTCACGATCACCGCGTCGGCGCCCTGGTAGTCGCCCGAGATGCCGTAGCCCTCGGCCCGGAGCCGGGTCAGGATGCGCTCGCTGTCGACCAGCGCCTTGGGGCAGCCAAGCGAGACCATGCCGATGGTCGGCTGGCCGGGACGCGCGCTCTCGGAGACCTGGGCGCGGGCGAGATCGGGACGAAGATCGGGGGGATTCTGCGACATGGGGCGGGTGTAGCCGAGCCGCGCGGGCCGGGGAAGTCCGCAGGACGCGCGACGTGACGCTCCGCGTGGACTGGAGGACACGGGGGAGCGGGGTGCGGCGGGCCCGGCGATGCGCCGAGCGCAGGTGGTCAACACGCGGCGCGGTGTTGAGGGGCGCCGGGACGTCCCGGCAAGTGCCGTGGGGCCTGGCCTCGGCGCGGGCTCCCGGCCCGCAAAGAAACACCCGCGCGGGCCGGAGGGCGCCGCGCGGGGGATGTCTTTTTGCCGGACGCGCGTGCGCGCCGGGGGGATGCTGGCTGTGCGCGCGAAAGGCGCGCCGGACAGACTTACCGCCGGCGGTCGCGGCGCGAGGACATGGGCTGGAAGGCCACGCCCACATGCGCCTCGCAATAGGGTTTGCCCTGCTGCACCGGCAGGCCGCAGAACCAGAAGTCCTCGGTCGCCGGATCGCCCACGGGCCATTTGCAGGTCCGCTCGGTCAGCTCCATCAGGCCCAGCTTCTTGGACTTCTTCTCCACGGCGCTGACCTTGGCCAGGGCCTCGGGGCTGATCTCGTTGGCCGAGGGCTGCGGCGGCAGCGGCTGGCCGGCGGGGATGATCTTCGGGCGCTGCGGCGCCTGTGCGGGCGCGGCGCTCTTGGTGTCGCTCATCGCGGGGTCTTCCTTCGGCTCGGCAGGCTTCGCCTTTGCCTTGGACCCGGTCTTGGCCTTCGGCTCGGCGGCCGGTTCGGCCTTGGGCGCGGGCTCGGAGGCCTCGCTGCCCGAACGGTTCGACAACCCGAGGCGATGGACCTTGCCGATCACCGCGTTGCGCGTGACGCCGCCCAGCTCCTTGGCGATCTGGCTCGCGGATTGTCCCTCGCCCCACATCTTCTTGAGAAGTTCGACCCGCTCGTCTGTCCAGGACATCGGCTATACCTCAATGAATAAAAAGCGGCCCCCGGAAAAGAGAGCCGCCTGACATCTCGTCTTCGGTCTCTATTTTATGTAGCCCATAGCGAGATACAACCCGGAGACCTCATGTCCGATACCTTTCCCCACC
Source organism: Roseivivax sp. (assembly GCF_054552075.1). Classification (NCBI taxonomy): domain Bacteria; kingdom Pseudomonadati; phylum Pseudomonadota; class Alphaproteobacteria; order Rhodobacterales; family Roseobacteraceae; genus Roseivivax; species Roseivivax sp. Next base: position 19,686 of record NZ_JBTOLZ010000025.1, on the reverse strand, counting down.
GCCAGGGCGACCGGCGCTTCGGCCGCGTCAACTGGATGGGCCTCTACACGCTGGCCGAACGCGAGGTCATGCGCTTCGTCAATGTCTGGACCCAGACGCTTCTCGCGCCGCTGGTCACCGCCGGGCTGTTCATGGTGATCTTCTCCATCGCCATCGGCCCGCGCCGGGGCGACGTGATGGGCATGCCCTTCACCACCTTCATCGCGCCGGGCATCCTGATGATGACGGTGATCCAGAACGCCTTCGCCAATACCTCCTCCTCGATCGTGATCGCCAAGGTGCAGGGCAATATCGTCGACACGCTGATGCCGCCGCTCTCGGGCGCCGAGATGGTGCTGGGCTACCTCGCGGGCGGCATCGCGCGGGGGCTGGTGGTGGCCGTGGTCATCGCGCTTGGCGTGGGCCTGGTGCTGGGCGTCTGGCCGCAATACCCGCTGGTGACGCTGGTCTTCGTCTTCCTCGGCGCGGCCTTCCTGTCGGGGCTCGGGATCGTGGCGGGGATCTTCGCCGAGAAGTTCGACCAGATGGCCGCGATCACCAATTTCATCGTGACCCCGCTCGCCTTCCTTTCGGGCACCTTCTACTCGGTCAGCGCCCTGCCCCCGGGCATGTACGAGCTGACCCATATCAACCCGATCTTCTACCTGATCGACGGGGCGCGCTACGGCATGATCGGGGTCTCGGACAGCTCGCCGGTCCTGGGCTTCGTGATCTCGCTCGCGGCGGTCCTGGCGATCAATCTCGTCGGCTGGCGGATGTTCCGCCGCGGCTACCGGCTGAAGGACTAGGGAGGGCGCCATGACCAAACCCATCGCGGTGATCCTGGGCGTGGGCGACGGGCTGTCGGCCGCGCTGGCGCGGCGGCTCGCGCCCGACTACGCGCTGCATCTCGGCGCGCGCAGCGAAGGAAAGATGCTGCCCCTGGCCGAGGAGCTGGGCGCCGAGACGCATCTGCTCGACGCCACCGACACCGAGGCCATGGCCGGGCTCTTCGACGCGCTTCCGCAGGCGCCGCGGGTGGTGATCTACAACCCCTCGCGCCGGGTCGCGGGCGGCATCACCGAGCTCGACCCCGAGGCGGTGCGCGACGCGGTCGAGGTCACCGCCTTCGGGGCCTTCCTCGCCGCCCAGGGCGCCGCGCGGCGGATGCTGGAGGCCGAGCCCGACGCAAGGGGCGTGCGCGGCACGATCCTCTTCACCGGCGCCTCGGCGGGGGTGAAGGGTTTCCCGCGCTCCTCGGTCTTCGCCATGGGCAAGTTTGCCCAACGCGGGCTGGCCGAGAGCCTCTCGCGCGAGCTGCATCCGCAGGGGGTGCATGTGGCCTGGGTGAACATCGACGGGGCGATCCGCAATCCCGGGCGTAGCGAGGCGGCGGAGAACCCCGACTCGATGCTCGACCCCGAGGCCATCGCGGAAAGCTATGCCGCGCTGATCGACCAGCACCGCTCGGCCTGGAGCCACGAGTTGACCCTGCGGCCCTGGGTGGAGCGGTTCTGAGGGAGTGCTTCTGAGGGAGTGCGTCGCCGCGGTCTGACGGCTTTGGGTTGGGATGGCGCAGAGTGCCTAAGGCCCTCGCGCCGTCAGGGCCTACAGCCCGCAAGCCCCCAAGCATAAACCAACCCACGCGGCGCGCGCGCCCGAGGGCGCGCCGCCTCAGCCCGCCCGCGCCGGGAAAACCTGCTGCACGATCCCCACGCCCAAGAGGTAAACAGAGGACGGCACCAGGAGCCAGACCGCCCAGGTCGCCGGGTCGAACTCGACCCAGGCCGCCCAGGCCGCGGCCAGAACCCAGACCAGCGCCACCGGCAGCGTCAGCCAGCGCCAGCGCGCCGTGCGCACCGGGTGCACGAACTTCAAGGGCAGGAACATCGCCACCGCCAGCGCCGCGATCAGCGCCACCATGACCCAGATCGCCGGTTCCACCGCGAAGAACACCAAGACCAGCATGTTGAAACAGCCCGGGAAGCCCTCGAAGGAATAATCGTCGGTCTTCATCCGGGTGTCGGCGAAATACATCGCCGAGGCATAGGTGATCACGAAGATCGAGAACCACCCCGTCCAGCCCGGCAGGAGCCCCGACTGGAAGAGCGCGAAGGCCGGGATGAAGACATAGGTCAGGTAGTCGATGATCAGGTCGAGCAGCACCCCGTCGAAGCGCGCCGCGTTGACGCGCACCTGGTAGCGCCGCGCCAGCGGGCCGTCGATCCCGTCGACGGCGAAGGCCAGCACCAGCCAGAGATACATCACCGCCCAGTCCTCGGTGGCGGCGGCGAGCAGCGCCAGCATGGCGAAGACGGAGCCCGTTGCGGTCAGAAGGTGGACGAGAAGCGCCTGGCGTCGAATATCCATCCCCGTGTGATGCCGGAAGGTGCCGCCTCTCGCAAGCGCAGCGTGCCGCCCCGGGGCGCGGCGCCGCGCCTCAGGCGTAGAGCACCCGCCCGTCGTGGCGCGCGGGCGTCGCGGTGACGAGCGCGCCCTCGGTCTGCGGGGTGGAGAATCGCACCTCGGCGAACTGCTCGGTGCGGCCCATGTCGGGGGCCTCCATCAGGATGTGATGCGCCCGTCCCGCCGAGCCCTCGAGGTGGCGCGCCACGGCCTCGGTGCCGGCGGCGCGCAGCCGCTTGGCGCGGTCCTTGATCGCGGTGCCATCGACCTGCGGCATGCGGGCCGCGGGCGTGCCGGGCCGCGGGCTGTAGGGGAAGACATGCAGCCAGGTCAGCGCGCAGTCCTCGACCAGCTTCAGCGAGTTCTCGAACTGCGCCTCGGTCTCGGTCGGGAAGCCCGCGATGATGTCGGCGCCGAAGGTCATCTCGGGGCGCAGGCGGCGGGCCTCCTCGGCGAAGCGGATGGCGTCGTCGCGCAGGTGGCGGCGCTTCATGCGCTTCAGGATCAGGTCGTCGCCGTGCTGCAGCGAGAGGTGCAGATGCGGCATCAGCCGGGGCTCGGTGGCGATGGCCTGCATGAGGTTCTCGTCCACCTCGATCGAATCGATCGAGGAGATCCGCAGCCGCGGCAGGTCCGGCACCAGCTTCAGGATGCGCATCACCAGGTCGCCGAGCTTCGGCGTCGCGGGCAGATCGGCGCCCCAGGAGGTCAGGTCGACGCCGGTCAGCACGACCTCGTTGAAGCCTTCCTGCACCAGCCGCTTGATCTGCTCGACCACCACGCCCGCCGGCACCGAGCGCGAATTGCCCCGGCCGTAGGGGATGATGCAGAAGGTGCAGCGGTGGTCGCAGCCGTTCTGCACCTGGACATAGGCGCGCGAGCGGGTGCCGAAGCCGTCGATCAGATGTTCGGCGGTCTCGGTCACCGACATGATGTCGTTGACCCGCACGCGTTCGGTCTCGCCGATGAAATCGGCGGCCATGTCGCGCCAGACCTCGGGGGTCATCTTCTCGGAGTTGCCGATGACCTGGTCGACCTCTTCCATGGCGGCGAAGGTCTGGGGTTCGGTCTGGGCGGCGCAGCCGGTGACGATGACCCGCGCGCCCGGGTTGTCGCGGCGCAGGCGGCGAATCTCCTGGCGGGCCTTGCGCACCGCCTCGGATGTCACGGCGCAGGTGTTGACCACCACCGCGCCTTCGAGCCCGGCCTCGGCGGCCATGCGTTTCATCGCCTCGGTCTCATAGGCGTTGAGGCGGCAGCCCATGGTGGTGAACTTGGGCGGGGTGCTCATGGGGTGACCTCTGCCAGCCAGTCGGCCGAAAGCGTGCCGTCGAAGACCCGCGCCGTCGGGCCGGTCATCCAGACGCCGTCCTCGCGCCAGTCGATCTCGAGCGTGCCGCCGTCGAGGTCCACCGTGACCCGCCGCCCGGTCAGCCCGCGCCGGGCCGCCGCGACCGCCGTCGCGCAGGAGGACGAGCCCGAGGCCAGCGTCACCCCGACGCCGCGTTCCCAGACGCGCATGCGCAGGCGGTCGGGGCCGGTGAGGCTCGCCACCTGGACGTTGGTGCGCTCGGGGAAAAGCGCGTGGTGTTCGTAGCGCGGCCCGAAGGCCTCGAGCGCCACCGCCTCGGCGTCGGGCACGAAGAAGGTGCAATGCGGATTGCCCATGCCGGTCGCCACCGGGCCGCCCTCGATCGGCAGCTCCAGCGTGTCGAGCGGCTCGGAGAGCGGCACCGCGTCCCAGTCGGTCTGCGGCGGGCCCATGTTGACCGAGACCATGCCGCCTTCGGCCCGGACCACCGGCAGCGACCCGCGGTCGGTGGTCAGGACCAGCGCCTCGGCCCCGGTTTCGCGCAGGAGCATATCGGCAATGCAGCGGGTGGCATTCCCGCAGGCCGCCGAGGTCGAGCCGTCGGCGTTGTAGAAGGTCAGATGCGCGTCGCCCGGCCCCCGGGCCTCGATCACCGCGAGCTGGTCGAATCCCACGCCCCGGTGCCGGTCGCCCAGCGCCCGCGCGAGGCCCGGCGTGACCTCGGGCGCGCCACGTCGTCCGTCGAGCACGACAAAATCATTGCCGAGCCCGTGCATCTTGATGAAACTGATCGCGTCCTGCGCCTGTGCCATGGGCGCGCATATACGCCCCCCGAGGGGCCCTTTCCAGAGGGTGCCCCGGGGTCGGTTCTTTTTTCCGAATTTTTGGGTTGACCCTATCCGGCGGTATTTCTAGAAGCCCGCCCAGTGGGCCGTTAGCTCAGTTGGTAGAGCAACTGACTTTTAATCAGTGGGTCGCAGGTTCGAATCCTGCACGGCTCACCACTGATCCGGAAAATCTGGTGATCGTCGGGGTGGTTGGCGCCTTTTGGCGCGGTGTGGCCGGGGTGGCCTTGTGCGCGCTCGGTGAGGTGCCTTGGCGTGGGGCTGCGAGGCGGTCTGGCGTTTGATGCTCGGGCTGGGGGCTTGGCGTTTGAGTCTGGCGCCAGGTGCTCGGGTTGGGGGCTTCCTGAAGCTTGGTGGCTGCGGGATGCTCTGGAGCTTAGGTGCTCAGGCTGTCCCTCCTTCGGGATAAAACGCCTGCTTTGCGCCTCCTTCTCCGCCCACCACCTCTCAAACCAGAAAACGCGAAGGGATTCGCCCCAACCTCTCCCAAAGCGCCCTGCCCCGCCGATACCCCTCCCGAACAGAGGGCGCGCGCCGGACCGGGGGCCGGCGCTGCTGCCCTCTGAGCGAGGCGCTTTATCCCAACAAGGTCAGGACTAAAGGCGAGCGGCGCACGCCACCCACAAGAGCGCCGGCCCAAGGGGCCGGACCGGCGCGCGCCCGGCATCTTCGATGCTATTCGGGCGCAAGAAGCGCTGGCTGCACCGGGGGGCTTGCGTGCAGACGTCTGTGCCGTTGCGCTCACATCGAAGCCGAAACCGGTGCGCGTGCCACACGCCCACCAGAGGGCGCGCGCCGGACCGGGGGCCGGCGCTGCTGACCTCGGAGCGAAGCGCTTTATCCCGGCAAGGTCAGGGCTAGAGGCGAGCGGCGCACACCATCCCAAGGAGCGCCGGCCCATCGGGCCGGTCCGGCGCGCGCCCGGCACCTTCGGTGCTATTCGGGCGCAAGTGGCGCTAGGTTGGGCCCAAGCGCGCTGATGGTCCGTTGGTTTGGCCGGGATGGGGTTGGCGCATCCCATCACTTTGGTGCCCAATGTGAGACGTTGGTGCCCGATGTGAGAGCTTTGAGCGCAGCGTCCGTAACTTCGAAAACCCCGCTCCACACCAAACCTCCCCCACACAGTCCCCTACCCCCGCGCGGCCACCGCCTTCACCGCCTCGGCCAGCACCGCCACCGCCTGCCCCATGTCCTCGGGCGCCGCATATTCGTCCGGCCGGTGGCTCACCCCGCCCGCGCAGCGCAGGAACAGCATGCCCACCGGGCAGAGGTCCGCCATGGCCGAGGCGTCATGCGTGGCGCCCGAGGGCAGCTCCAGCGCGCCCAGCCCCGCCGCGGCCATGCCGTCGCCCAGCGCCGCGCGCAGGCCGGGGTCGCAGGCCACCGCGGGCTGGTCGTAGGTCCGCGTCATCTCGACCGTGACCCCGTTGGCCGCAGCCGCCGCCTCCGCCAGCGCCCGCGCGCGTGCCTCCAGGGCCTCGCGCGTGGCGTCCTCGGGGGCGCGCAGCTCCAGCGTCAGCGTCACCTCGGAGGGAATCGCATTGACCACGCCGGGCGCGACCGACAGCTGGCCCACCGTGGCGCGGCTCTCGGCGAAGCCTCCTGCGGCCTCGGAGACATCCGCGACAAAGCGCCCGGCGGCGACCAGCGCGTCGCGGCGCTCGCCCATGGGCACGGTGCCGGCGTGGCCGGTCTCGCCAGAAAACCGCAGGCCGTAGCGCGCGATGCCGCAGATCGCGGTCACCACCCCGACCGGCGCATCGGCGCTCTCCAAGACAGGCCCCTGCTCGATATGCGCCTCGAGGTATCCGACGACCTGCGCGGGGTCGCGGGCCAGCCCCGCGATCTCCTCGGGCGCGGCGCCGAAGGCGCGCATCGCCTCGGCCATGGAGACGCCGTCGGAGTCGCGCATCTCCAGCACCTCCGGGTCGAACCGCCCGGCGAGCGCGCGCGGGCCGATGAGCGCGGTCGGAAAGCGCACGCCCTCCTCGTCGGCGAAGGCCAGCACCTCGAGCGCGAAGGGCAGCGCCACGCCCTCATCGCGCAGCCGCCGCACCGCCAGGCAGGCCAGCGCCACGCCCATGATGCCGTCGAAGCGCCCGCCTTCGCGCACGCTGTCCTGGTGCGAGCCCAAGAGCAGCGCCGGCGCCTCGGTGGCCCCCGGCGTCCGCCCGACCAGGGTGCCCGCGGCGTCGCGCGTGACCTCGAGCCCCGCCGCCTGCATCCAGCCTGCGATCTGCCGCAGGGCGGCGGCATGGGGCTCGGTCCAGGGCAGCCGGGTGACGCCCGGGCCCGGCTCCGAACAGCCCGCGATCTTCTCCAGCCAGGCGGCGGCGTCCACTCCGTCAGACATGCAATCCCTTGTATTTATCATGATGAATAGGCTCTATGGATACCTTCGGAAGTGACACGAGGCATGTGATGGTCGACACCGGCGCCCCCGAGACAGGCAAGGGCCGCAAGCGCTCGCGCCCGATCCGCGTGGCCGAGGCGATCAAGGACTGGGTGGTCGAACAGGGGCTGCAGCCCGGCGACCGGCTGCCCGGCGAGACCGAGCTGATCGCCCGCTTCGGCATGTCCAAGGGCACCATCCGCGAGGCCATGCGCCTTCTCCAGGCGCAGGGGCTCGTCGAGACCAAGACCGGCCCCGGCGGCGGCAGCTTCGTCGGCGAGGTCTCGACCGAACGGGCGCATGCGCTCCTGGCAAATTACTTCTACTTCCGCGACATCTCGATCGCCGACATCTACCAGATCCGCGTCGCGCTCGAACCCGAGGTGGCGGCGAGCCTCGCCGGCAGGCTCTCGCCCGAGCGGCTCGCCGAGCTGCGCGCCATCGTCGAGGGCTATGCCGCACCCGCCGCCGGCCCCGAGGAGGAGCGCCGCCAGCATGTCGCCTCGCTGCGCTTCCACGCCCGGCTGGCGAGCTTCGCCGACAACGCGCTCCTGGCCTTCATGATCGGCTTCATGTCGCAGATCCTCACCGATCTGACGGTCTACAAGCAGCTCTACGCCGCGCCCAACGAGGCGCTCTGGCGCACCGGGCGGCGCCACCAGCTCGACCTTCTGGCCGCGATCGAGGCCGGCGACGCCGAGGCCGCCCGCGCGATCATGCGCTCCCACATGGAGATGGCCTGGGAGATGATGGAGGACCAGCAGGCCGTCGTCATGAAGCGTTTCATGACCCATTGATCACCCCGCGGGCCGGATCGGCGCGCTGTAGGGCTCGGCGCGCTCCGGCGCCTCGAGCGTCGGCACCAGGCGCGCCCATTCGGCGTAATCGCCGCTGGTGGCCCTTGCGTGCAGCCGGGCCAGATCGGAGAGCGGCGTCTCGGAATAATCGACCCTGAGGCTCAGCGGCGCGGCATCCCGCGCCACCACCAGGAGCGCCGCCGAGAGAAGCCCCCGGCTGTCCCCGCCCGAGGCCCGCGCCGCCTCGAGCGCGGCGAGAAGCCGCTCGGCCAGGCTGCCCCGGCTGTCGAGATAGCCCTTCAGGCAGGCATCCAGCACCCCGCTGCCCGACAAAAGATTGCCGGTCACGATGACCCCCGGCGCGCCGCGCGCGCCCGCGGCGGGGATGCTGTCGGCGCCGGTAAAATGCCCGGTGCCACCGGTAAGATCGAGCGCCGCGAGCTGGCGGTGGGCGCGGCCGGCGTCCCCGCCGACAGTCTCGGCCACGGCCGCCTCGGCCGCCTGGCCCGCGCGCATCCGCGCCAGAACCCCGGTGCCCCAAAGCGTGCTCGGCAAGGAGCCCTGCGCCGCCGAGAGCCCCGATTCGGCGTCCCCGCGCAGGACCCAGCCCCCGACGCAGAGGCTGCCGGTGGTCGCCGCGCCGCCATAAGCGCCTGTTTCCGCGTCATATGCGAGGATCGAAATCGTCATCGCTTTGTCTCCGTATCAGCGCGCTTGAATTTATAATGAAAATTTGGCCTGATGCAATTTATCATGAAAAATAACATCGCCCGAAACAGGAGAGGACCCCCATGCCGATAGGACATCTGACCCGCCGAGGCCTCCTGGCCGCCGGCACCGCCCTGACCCTGGCGCTGAGCGCGCCCGTGCAGGCCCAAACCCCGCCCGGCGTGCTTGTCGTCGGCCAGATCGCCGAGCCCAAGGCGCTCGACCCCGCCGCGGTGACGGCGGTGAACGACTTCCGCATCCTGATGAACGTCTACGACGGGCTGGTGCGCTACCGCGACGGCACGCTCGAGGTGGAACCGGCGCTGGCCACGGACTGGGAGATCTCCGAGGACGGCACCGAGTACACCTTTACCCTGCGCGAGGGCGTCACCTTCCACGACGGCAGCGCCTTCAACGCCGAGGCGGTGAAGTTCAACTTCGACCGGATGCTCGACGAGGAGCACCCCTATTACGACACCGGGCCCTTCCCGCTGTCCTTCTTTTTCTCGGCCATCGAGACGGTCGAGGCGCTGGACGAGACCACGGTGAAATTCACCCTGAACGAGCCCTATGCGCCCTTCCTGTCGAACCTCGCCTATCCGACCGGGCTGATCGTCTCGCCCGCCGCGGTCGAGGAGCACGGCAGCGACTTCGGCCGCAACCCCTCGGGCACCGGCGCCTTCCGATTCGCCGAATGGCGCCCCAACGAGGCGGTGGTGGTCGAGGCCAACCCCGACCACTGGGACGGCGCGCCCGCGCTCGAAGCCGTGGTCTTCCGTCCGATCACCGACGCCAGCACCCGCACCGCCGAGATGCTCGCGGGCGGGATCGACCTCATGGTCGAGGTGCCGCCGGTGGCGCTCTCGCAGTTCGAGGGCGACAGCTACGCGCTGCACGAACAGGCCGGGCCGCACCTGTGGTTCCTGATCCTCAACGCCAAGGAGGGCCCCTTCGCCGACAAGCTGGTGCGCCAGGCCGCCAACTACGCGGTCAACAAGGAGGCGATCGTGAACGAGGTGCTGGAAGGCACCGCCGAGGTCGCCGCCGGGCCCACGCCCCCGGCCTTTGCCTGGGCCTACAACGAGGAGCTTTCGCCCTATCCCTACGACCCCGAGAAGGCCCGCGCGCTGCTGGCCGAGGCCGGGGCCGAGGGTGCGGAGCTGACCTTCTACGTCACCGAGGGCGGCTCGGGCATGCTCGACCCGGTGGCCATGGGCACCGCGATCCAGGCCGACCTCGAGGCCGTGGGCTTCGACGTCACCATCGAGACCTACGAGTGGAACACCTTCCTCGGCGAGGTGAACCCCGGGCTCGAGGGCAAGGCCGACATGGCCGAAATGGCCTGGATGACCAACGACCCCGACACCCTGCCCTTCCTGGCGCTGCGCAGCGAAGCCTGGCCCGACCAGGGCGGCTTCAACTCGGGCTATTACGCCAACCCCGAGGTCGACAGCCTGCTCGAGGAGGCCCGCCGGGCCACCGACCAGGACGAGCGCGCGCGGCTCTACAAGGAGATGCAGGCCATCGTGCACGAGGATGCGCCCTGGGTCTTCGTCGCCAACTGGAAGCAGAACGCGGTGACCAACGACCGGGTGGCGGACTTCACCCTGCAGCCCTCGTTCTTCCTGCTCCTCGACGAGGTCACCAAGAACTGATCCCGCGCGGGGGCCCTTCGGGGCCCCTGCCCGACCACCCCGGCCCGCAAGGGAGGCAGAGCCTATGGGCGGATATATCCTCAGACGCCTGGTCTCGGCGGTGCCGGTGCTGCTGGGCATCACGGTGATCGTCTTTCTGATCATGGCGCTGATCCCCGGCGACCCGGCGACGGCGATCCTCGGCAGCTACGCCACGCCCGAGAACGTCGCCCGGATCAACCGCGAGCTCGGCCTCGACGAGCCGCTCTGGCGGCAATACGTGATCTGGTTCGGCAACCTCCTGCAGGGCGACTTCGGGCAGAGCTTCGCGCTGAACCGCCCGGTCCTCGACGAGGTGATGGAGCGCTTCGGCGCGACGCTGATCCTCGCCGGCACCTCCTTCGTCCTCTGCTCGGTGCTGGGCGTGATCGCGGGCACCATCTCGGCGGCCAATCAATACGGCTGGGCCGACAAGGCGATCACCTTCACGGTGCTCCTGGGGATCTCCATCCCCTCGTTCTTCCTGGGCATGATGATGATCCTGCTCTTCGCGGTGCAGCTGCGCTGGTTCCCGGTCTCGGGCATGTGGCCGATCTACGGCGCCCGCGACGCCGCGGCGCTGGCCTCGCATCTGGCCATGCCGGCGCTGGCGCTCGCCGTGGTGGCGACCGGCGTCATCGCCCGGCTCTCGCGCTCGGCGCTCCTAGAGGTGCTGCGGCAGGACTTCATCCGCACCGCCCGCGCCAAGGGCGTGCACGAACGCTCGGTGATCTGGCGCCACGCGCTGCGCGCGGCCATGGTCTCGATCCTGCCGGTGCTGGGCATCCAGGCGGGCTTCGTGCTCTCGGGCGCGGTCTATATCGAGATCGTCTTCCAGTGGCCCGGCATCGGGCGAATGCTGGTCGATGCGATCCTGCGCCGCGACATCCTCCTGGTGCAGGGCGGGGTGATCGTGGTCGCCGCCTGCTACGTGCTTTTCAACATCGCCGTGGACGTGGCGCAAAGCCTGCTCGACCCGAGGATCCGCACATGACCGGCGCCTTCTCGCTTTTCGCCCGCAACCGCCTGGCGCTGGCGGGCGGCATCCTCCTGACCCTGGTGGTGCTGCTGGCGCTCTCCGCGCCGCTCCTGCCGCTGGCCGACCCCGATGTCACCAATACCGCCCAGCGCTTCCTGCCGCCCTTTTCCGAGGGTGCGCTGCTCGGCACCGACCACTTGGGCCGGGACCTCTTGTCCCGGCTTCTCTGGGGCACGCGGCTCTCGCTGGCGGTGGGCTTCGCCGCCGCGGTGATCGCCGCCGGCATCGGCGCGGCGATCGGGGTCATCGCGGGTTTCTACGGCGGACGGCTCGACAATGTCATCATGCGCGGCGTCGACATGCTCATGGCCTTTCCCTACATCCTGCTCGCACTGGCCATCGTCGCGGCGCTGGGGCCGGGCCTCTTGAACGCGCTGATCGCCGTGGCTGCCGTGAACGTGCCCTTCTTCGCGCGCAACATCCGCGGCATCACCGTGGGCCTCGCGCACAAGGAGTTCGTCGATGCCGCCCGGCTCGCGGGGCTGTCGCGGCCGCAGATCATCCTGACCGAGATCCTGCCCAACGTGCTGCCGGTGATCGTCATCGCCATGTCGACCACCATTGGCTGGATGATCCTCGAGACCGCGGGCCTGTCCTTCCTGGGGCTCGGCAGCCAGCCGCCGCAGGCCGACCTCGGCTCGATGCTGGGCGAGGCGCGGGCGGCGCTGATCAGCCATCCGCATACCTCGGTGGTGCCGGGCGTGATGATCCTGGTGATCGTCATGTCGATCAACCTCCTGGGCGACGGCATCCGCGACGCGCTCGACCCGCGACTGAAGTCCGGCGCGCTGTCGCGGCCCATGGCGGCGACCCGGCTAGCGCGCAGCAGCACACCGCCCGAGCAGAAGCTGCCCGGGGTCCTCGCCATCGAGGGGCTGGAAACCGAGTTCCATGTCGGCCAGCGCCGGCTGCGCGCGGTGGGCGGGGTGGACCTGGCGGTGAAGCCGGGCGAATGCCTGGGCATCATCGGCGAAAGCGGCTCGGGCAAATCGGTCACCGCGCTCTCGGTCACCGGGCTCGTTGCCTCGCCGCCGGGCGTGATCACCGGCGGGGCGGTGCGCTACCAGGGCGAGGACCTGATCGGCGCGCCCTACGCCCGGCTGCGGGCCGTCCGGGGCCGCGAGATCGCCTATATCTTCCAGGACCCGCTGGCGACGCTGCACCCGCTCTACCGGGTCGGCGACCAGCTGATCGAGGCGATCCAGGCGCATCAGAAGGTCGACGCCAAGACCGCCCGCGCCCGGGCCGTGGCGCTTCTGCGCGACGTGCGCATCCCCAACCCCGAGAACCGCATCGCCAACTACCCGCACGAGATGTCGGGCGGCATGCGCCAGCGCGTCGGCATCGCCATGGCGCTGGCCAACGACCCCGAGGTGATCATCGCCGACGAGCCCACCACCGCGCTCGATGTCACGGTGCAGGCGCAGATCCTGTCGCTGCTCGACGACCTGCGCCGCTCGCGCGACCTGGCGATCGTCTTCATCACCCATGACTTCGGCGTGGTCGCCCAGCTCTGCGACCGGGTGGCGGTCATGTATGCCGGCAAGGTGGTCGAGGAAGGCCCGACCGACGCGGTGCTGGCCGCGCCGCGCCATCCCTATACCGCGCGACTCATCGCCTGCGTGCCCGAGCTGGGCGGCGGGCGCCGGCGGCTCGAGGCGATCCCCGGCCTGCCGCCCGCGGTCGACCGCCTGCCCGAGGGCTGCGCCTTCGCCGACCGCTGCACCAAGACCCGCGAGAGCTGCCGCGCGGGCCCGATCCCGCTGACGCACGAGGGCGCCCGCGCGGTGCGCTGCCTCTACCCCGAGACCCTAGCCGCCCGGGAGGTCGCCGAATGACCAAGGCCCTGCGACTGGACAACCTGTCCAAGACCTTTCCCCTGCGCGGCGGGCTTTTCGGCGGCCCGAAGGGCGGTGTCCGGGCGGTGCAGCCCGTCTCGCTCGAGGTGAGCCGGGGCGAGACCCTGGGCATCGTCGGCGAATCGGGCTGCGGCAAGACCACGCTGGCGCGGATGCTGGTGGGTCTCGTCTCGCCCAGCACCGGCAGCATCGAGATCGAGGGCACCGCGCTCGACACCGCCAATCCGGCGGAGTTCGGCAAGCGCATCCAGTATGTCTTCCAGGACCCGATCTCCTCGCTCAATCCGCGCAAGACGATCCGGCAGATCCTCGAACTGCCGCTGAAAAAGCTGCACCGCATGGACAAAGCCGCCCGCGCGGCGCGGATCGCCGAGATCTTCGAGGCGGTGAACCTGCGGCCAGAGTTCCTCGACCGCTACCCGCACGAGTTCTCGGGCGGCCAGGCGCAGCGCATCGGCATCGCCCGGGCCTTGGCCGCCGAGGCGCGGATCCTGATCCTCGACGAGCCGGTCTCGGCGCTGGACGTGAGCGTGCAGGCGCAGGTGCTGAACCTGCTGGCCGATCTGCGCAAACGGCTGGAGCTGACCTACCTCTTCATCAGCCACGACCTCGCCGTGGTCGAGGCCGTCTCGGACCGGGTGGCGGTTCTCTATTTCGGATCGCTGGTGGAGATCGGCCCGGCCGAGCGCATCTTCCGCGCGCCGCGCCATCCCTACACGCGGCTTCTGGCCGAAAGCGCGCCGGTCGTGGGCCGGGCGCTGACCGCGCCCGAAGCGCGGGGCAGCGAGCTGCCCGACCCGCTGAACCCGCCCGAGGGCTGCGCCTTCGCGGCACGCTGCCCGCGGGCAAGCGCGCGCTGCAGCGAAGCACCGCCGCCCCTTGAGGCGGCGCCCGGAGGCGGGGCCGTGGCCTGCTACCACCCGCTCGGCGCGGATGACGCGGCGGCGGACAACTGAAACGGGGCGCGCCGGTCAGCCACCGCGCGCGCCCCGTTCAAATGACTTATGCGCGGCCCCCAGCCGGGCACCGCGCCTTAGCCGCCTCAGCCGTTCTCGAGCGCCTCGAGCCGCGCCTTCAGCGCCTCGTTCTCCTCGCGGGCCTTCTGCGCCATGGCGCGCACGGCGTCGAATTCCTCGCGGGTCACGAAGTCGCGGTCGGCCAGCCAGCGGTCGAGCATGGATTTCATCGCCGTCTCGGCCTCGGTCTTGGCCCCCTGCGCCACGCCCATGGCGTTGGTCATCAGCTGGCTCAGATCGTCGAATACCTTGTTGCGCGTCTGCATGTCTCTCTCCTGATCGCTTGCCCGCTATATGGCCCTTGCGGGGCCTCGTCTCAAGGTTGACTCTCCCGCCCCGGCATGGCCTCTCAGCGCCATGATCGCCGCGCTCGACTTCCCGCAGATCTCGCCCAACCTCGTCTCGATCTCGCTCTTCGGGACCGAGTTCGCCCTGCGCTGGTACGCCTTGGCCTATATCGCGGGCCTCCTGATCGGCTGGCGGCTGGCGGTGGCGGCGGTCCGCCGTCCGGCACTCTGGCCGCGCGAGACGCCGCCGATGCGCCCCGAACAGGTCGAGGAGCTGCTGACCTGGATCATCTTCGGGGTGATCCTCGGCGGACGGCTGGGCTTCGTGCTGTTCTACCAGCCGGGCTACTACCTCGCCCACCCGATGCAGGTCTTCGCGGTCTGGCAGGGCGGCATGGCCTTCCACGGCGGGCTTCTGGGCGTGGTGCTGGCCGCGACGCTCTATGCCCGGCGGCAGGGCGCGCCGCTTTTAAGCACCGCCGACATGCTGGCGCTGGCCGCGCCGCCGGGGCTCTTGCTGGGGCGGATCGCGAATTTCATCAACGCCGAGCTCTGGGGCCGCCCGACCGATCTGCCCTGGGGGGTGATCTTCCCCGGCGAGCTTGCACAGTCCTGCGGCCAGCCGATCGGCGAGCTTTGCGCGCGCCATCCCTCGCAGCTCTACGAGGCGGCGCTCGAAGGGCTGATCCTGGGCGCTGTGCTGCTCTATCTCGCCTTCCGGCGCGGCCTCCTCCGCCGCCCGGGGCTGGCCACCGGGATCTTCGCGGCGGGCTACGGGCTCGCGCGCTTCACGGTGGAGTTCCTCCGCCAGCCCGACGCGCAGTTCGTCACCCCCGAGAACCCGCTGGGCCTGGCCTGGCACATCGGCGGCTACGGGCTGACCATGGGGCAAATCCTGTCGCTGCCGATGATCGCGCTGGGGCTCTACCTGGTGATGCGGGCGCGGCGGACATGACGCTTTCGGCGCTTCTCACGTCCCGGATCGCGGGCGAGGGGCCGATGTCGGTGGCGGAATACATGAGCCTCTGCCTCTTCCACCCGCGCCACGGCTACTATGCGACCCGCGACCCGCTGGGCCGCGCAGGCGATTTCATCACCGCCCCCGAGATCAGCCAGATGTTCGGCGAGCTGGTCGGGTTGTGCCTGGCGCAAAGCTGGCTCGACCAGGGGGCGCCCGCGCCCTTCACCCTGGCCGAGCTGGGCCCCGGGCGCGGCACGCTCATGGCCGACGTGCTGCGCGCCACGACGCGGGTGCCGGGCTTCCACGCCGCCGCCCGCGTGACCCTGGTCGAGGCCTCGCCTGCCCTGCGCGCGCGCCAGCGCGACACACTGGAAGGCCACGAGGTCGCCTGGGTCGACAGCTCCGAGGCCCTGCCCGCGGACGCGCCGCTTTTCCTTCTGGCCAACGAGTTTTTCGACGCCCTGCCGTTGCGGCAGTTCCTGCGCGACGGACCGGGCTGGCGCGAGCGGGTGATCGGGCTCGAGGGCGAGCGCCTGACCTTCGGTCTCGGCGAGGCGACGGACCGCCCCGACCTGGCCCACCGGCTGGAGGACACCCGCGACGGCGACCTCGTCGAGGTCAGTCAGGCGGCCGAAGGCGTGGCCACGCTCATCGGCGAGCGCATCGCGCAGGCCGGCGGGCTGGCGCTGGTGATCGACTACGGCGCCGAGACCAGCCTCGGCGACAGCTTCCAGGCGCTGAAGGCGCACCGCAAGGTGCCGGTGCTCGAGACCCCGGGCGAGGCCGATCTGACCGCCCATGTGGACTTCGGCGCGCTGGCCCGCGCTGCCGCCCCCGCGATGGCGACGCCGGTGGTCACCCAGGGCGTCTTCCTCGAACGGCTCGGCATCACGCCCCGCGCCGAGGCGCTGGCCGCCCGGCTCGCAGGCCCCGCGCTCGAAGCCCATGTCGCCGCGCATCGCCGGTTGACCCACCCCGAGGAAATGGGCTCTCTCTTCAAGGTAATGGGTATCGTGCCAAAGGACGCGGGCGTGCCGCCGGGGTTGGCGCCGTGACGCTGGAGATCATCACCTCTCCGGCGCTGGCGCCCCTGAGGCACGGCTTCTTCACCCGCCGCGGCGGCGCCTCCTCGGGCGTGTTCCACGGGCTGAACTGCGGCACCGGCTCCTCGGATCAATCCGAGATGGTCGAGATCAACCGCGCCCGCGTGGCCGAGGCCATGCAGGTCGCCCGCAGCGCATTGGTGACGGTGCACCAGATCCATTCCGCCGAGGTGGTCACGGTGACCGACCCCGACCTCGGCCAGCCGCGCCCGCGCGCCGATGCCATGGTCACCAACCGCCCCGGCATCGCGCTTGGCGTGCTGACCGCCGACTGCCAGCCGGTGCTCTTCGCCGATGCCGAGGCCGGGGTGATCGGCGCGGCGCATGCGGGCTGGCGCGGGGCGCTGGCGGGCGTCTTGGAGGCGACGGTGACGGCCATGGAGCGGCTCGGCGCCCAGCGCGACCGCATTCGCGCCAGCATCGGCCCGACCATCAGCCAGCGCGCCTACGAGGTCGGCCCCGAGTTCTTCGACACCTTCGAGGCCGAGAACCGCGCATACCTGCGGTTCTTCGCGCAAGGCAACGGCGACCGGATGCTCTTCGACCTGCCGGGCTTCGGGCTGCACCTTCTGCGCGAGGCGGGCGTGCGCGCCGAATGGACCCGGCATTGCACCTATTCCGACGCGCATCGCTTCTATTCCTTCCGCCGCGCCACCCATGCGCAGGAGGCCGACTACGGGCGGCTGATCTCGACGATCCGGCTCTGAGCGGGCGCTGGGCGCCTCTGTGCAGCCCGCGCGCCCCGGTTTTGCCGCAATCCGCGCAACAATCCCGGAACAACACGCCTGATTGACCATGATTTTCGATCAATCGACCGCATCGGCAGATTCCCGAACAATGTGGCGGTTTTCGGAAAATTGTCTCGAACCCGTCAAAGACCCGCCCCAAACCGGCGACATCCTGAGCCCGAGGCCAGGGGCAGCGAGACCCCGCCCGAGCAAAGACAAGAGCCAAAGGACACCGCCGCCATGACCCCCAAGCGCCGCTTCATCGCCTCGATCCTGAAAAGCGCCGAAGAGTTCGACACCGCCCTGCCCTTCCAGCGCGGCGCCCCGCGCAGCGCGGCCATCGCGCGCCGCAAGCTCGCCGCCGCGCCCGCGCCGCGGGACCGCAAGAGCGCCTGAAGTGATTCGCAGGCCCGCCCGCCAATTGTGGCGGGACTGGCCCGCGCCCCGAGAACAATCTTCCCTCGTGACTCGGATTGGCCGGCCCGGTGCCGCCAATCCGTTTCTTTTTTTGACAGAATGCCGCGGATCCGGCCTATTGATGATGAACGCAGTCGCAACGTCCGTTCGTCGTTGTTGGTGGGGGCCAGCACGGATGTGACAGCCTATTTATAGGGTGATCACATGAACAGTCTTCAGGCGCCCCTTCTCAACGCCCATGCACCGCGCTCACACCGCGTCTCGCAAGAGTCGTTTGCTCGTCCGGTCGGGCGGCCTCGTCGTGCCCTTTCTCTCATGCGCAGATACGAGGCCGCCGCCCTTCTCCCGGATCTTACCGTCGAATATCTCTCGCGCACGGCGCCCGCCCATCCGGTCTTCGAAGAGACCGCCGGCGGCTTCGCGCGCGGCACGCTGTTGCAGACCCCCTCGGGGCCGGTCGCGGTCGAGGACCTGGTGCCCGGCGATTACGTCGAGACCTCGGACGGCGCCGAACCCGTCGTCTGGATCGGCTCGACCAGCTATGTGCCCCGGGTCGAGGACAGCGACAGCATCCTGACCACGCTTTACCGCGTCACCGGCGGCGCCTTCGGGCCCGAGATGCCGGGCACCGACATGGTCTTCGGGCCCGCCGCCCGCTTCCTGGTGCGCCGCGACCGCTTCCGCGAGACCATCGGGCATGACAGCGTCTTCGTGCCCCTGGCCGATTACGCCGATGGCGAACGGGTGATCCCGGTGCAGCCCGGCGGCTCGGTGCAGATCTACCACGTGGCGCTGGCCGAGCATAAGGCGCTGAAGGTCGGCAACCTTGAGATCGAGAGCTACCACCCCGGCCCCGGATTGCGGCGCGAGCTGGGCCCGGGCTATCTCGAGACCTTCCTGTCGCTCTTCCCCGGCTGCCGCGGGCTCGAGGATTTCGGCGAGCTGTCCCGTCCCCGCACCTCGCGCGAGGCGGTGCTGCGCCTGGGCGGCTGAGGCGGTTCTTTGGCGGCCCCTTGCGCCGTGGCAATTGTTATTCGGAGCTTTGGGTCGCTGAGGTGGTGAGGCCGGTGCCCCGCCCCGCCGTCAGGCGGTGCGCGAGAGCCGCTCCTCCAGCACCTCGAAGGGCACGCCGGGGTCATCCTTGGCGCCCCGGATCACCAGCGAGGTCTTCACGCTACCGACGTTCGGCGCGGTCAGCAGGTCTCCGGTCAGGAAGCTCTGGAAGGTCGAGAGGTCCGGGGCCACGCATTTCAGGATGAAGTCGACCTCGCCGTTCAGCATGTGGCACTCGCGCACGAGCGGCCAGTCGCGGCAGCGCGCCTCGAAGGCCGAGAGGTCCGCCTCGGCCTGGCTTTGCAGCCCGACCATGGCGAAGACCTGCACCTCGAAGCCGAGGCTGCGCGGGTCGACATCGGCGTGATAGCCCTTGATGAAGCCCTGTTCCTCGAGCGCGCGGACCCGGCGCAGGCACGGCGGCGCGGAGATGCCCACCCGCTTGGCAAGCTCCACGTTGGTCATCCGCCCGTCGGCCTGCAGCTCGGACAGGATTTTTCTGTCGATCGGATCGAGCCGGTGCGCGGGCATGAGGAACTCCATGGACGTGGGGTCAGCGATTTAGCGATCATATAGCAGACGCCGGGGAATGCGCAATATTATGTCGCCTCACCGCAATTTTATTTCCGGTGGGAGGTAGGGTTTGGAGGGGGGAGGGTTTGGGGTGGCGGCGCACGGTTTGGGGCGGCGGAGGCCGTTTGGAGCGGGATTCCCGCCGTTTGGCCCGGCTGAGGCCGGTCGGGGCGAGCCGAGACTGGGCATAACGTCTCTTCCCGCTCCTAGGCCACCCTCTCCACCAGCACAACGGAGGGCGCGCACCGGACCGGGGGCCGGCGCTGCTGACCTCTGAGCTATGCGCTTTATCCCAACAAGGTCATTGCTCACTGTGAGCTAGGCACGCCACCCACAAGAGCGCCGGCCCATCGGGCCGGTCCGGCGCGCGCCCGGCACCTTCGGTGCTATTCGGGCGCAAGAGGCGCTGCCCGCGACTGGTGCGTACAAAACGTAAGTTGGTCCGAGGGCCGTCCGATAAGGGCCGCGGTTCGCTGCCCTCTCAACAGGCACCACGAGAGGGCGCGCACCGGACCGGGGGCCGGCGCTGCTGACCTCT
>NZ_JBTOLZ010000024.1:0-56244 GCF_054552075.1 Roseivivax sp. | reverse complement strand
GCCGGACCGGCCCCTTGGGCCGGCGCTCCTTGGAGTGGCGTGCTTAGCGTGGAGCTAGCCCTGACCTTGTTGGGATAAAGCGCATAGCTCAGAGGTCAGAAGCGCCGGCCCCCGGTCCGGCGCGCGCCCTGGGGTTGGGAGGGGTGAGAGGGGGGCACAGCGGCAGGGCGTCTGCGATTTCGCAAGCACTGATACCGGGCCAGTTGCGGCGCGCTAGCGGGCGGCTCGTTCAGGAACGGGGAGACCTGAGCTAGGAAGTCGAACCTTAGGCGATGCGCTGCGAACCTCAGCCGATGCGCCAGCCGATGCCCCCAGCCGAGCGCCCCGACCACCTCAACGCTCCCCCCTTACGCCAGCAACCGCCGCGCGATGACCTGCGCCTGGATCTCCGCCGCGCCTTCGAAGATGTTCAGGATCCGCGCGTCGCAGAGGATGCGGCTGATCGCGTATTCCAGCGCGAAGCCGTTGCCGCCGTGGATCTGCAGGGCGTTGTCCGCCGCCGCCCAGGCGACCCGCGCGCCCAGGAGCTTCGCCATGCCGGCCTCGAGGTCGCAGCGCCGGCCCTCGTCCTTTTCCCGCGCGGAGAAATAGGTCAGCTGCCGCGCCACCATGATCTCCACCGCCATCATCGCGAGCTTCGAGGCGACGCGGGGGAAGGCCACCAGGGGTTTGCCGAACTGCTTGCGGTCCTCGGCGTAGCCCATGCCCTCGTCGAGCGCCGATTGCGCCACGCCGATGGCGCGGGCGGCGGTCTGGATGCGGGCGCTCTCGAAGGTCTCCATGAGCTGCTTGAAGCCGCGGCCCTCCTCGCCGCCGAGAAGGTTCTCTCCGGCCACGCGGAAGTCGTCGAAATTGACGGTGTATTCCTTCATGCCGCGGTAGCCGAGCACCTCGATCTCGCCGCCCGAGATGCCGGGGTCGACGAAGGGCGCCTCGTCCGTGCCGGGCGTCTTCTCGGCCAGGAACATCGACAGGCCGCGGTAATCGTCCGTGCCCGGGACCGAGCGCGCCAGCACGGTCATCACATGGGTGCGGGCGGCATGGGTGATCCAGGTCTTGTTGCCGTTCAGCACCCAGTCGCCGTTGTCGTCCTTCTGCGCCTTGGTGCGCAGGCTGCCGAGGTCCGAGCCGGTGTTGGGCTCGGTGAAGACCGCGGTGGGCAGGATCTCGCCCGAGGCGAGGCCCGGCAGCCATTTCTCCTTCTGCGCGGGCGTGCCCCCGGCGATCACCAGCTCGGCGGCGATCTCGGACCGGGTGCCCAGCGAGCCCACGCCGATATAGCCGCGCGACAGCTCTTCGGAGACCACGCACATCGAGGCCTTGGAGAGGCCCAGCCCGCCGAACTCCTCGGGGATGGTGAGCCCGAAGACGCCCATCTCGGAAAGCTCCTCGATCACCTCCATCGGGATCAGCGCGTCCTTAAGGTGCCAGTCGTGGGCATGGGGCGCGATCTTGTCGAGCGTGTAGCGGCGGAACTGCTCGCGGATCATCTCGAGCTCCTCGTCGAGCCCGGTCTTGCCCACGGTGATCTCGGCGTTGCGCTCGCGCATGAGCTGGACCAGCCGCTCGCGCGCGCCTTGGGTGTTGCCGCCCTGGGTCAGCGCCATGACCGGCTCAGCCATGAGGACGCGCATGTCCTCCTGCGAGAGCCCGATGTCCTGCAGGCGCACGACCTCGCCCTGGTTCATCTGGATGCCGCCGTAGATCTGCCAGAGGTATTCGCCGAAGGCGATCTGGTGGATCAGCGCCTCGACCTCGCCGAAGGCGCCCTCGGCGTCGAGCTTCTCGGCCCAGGCCTGCATCTGGCGCAGCGCCTCGACGTAGGTGGCGAGCCAGGCGAGCCCGTGGGCGGCGGTCTGGTGTGCCTCGATCCGGGCGCCGGAGATGCGCTCGCCCTCGGTCACAAGGGCGCGCAGACGCTCGGTGGCCAGGCCCAGCACCTCCTCGGCGGGCGCCAGGGCGGCGCCGGTCAGCGCGAGAAGATCGGGCAGGGTGCTGCCCGCGGAGAGTGTCGGATCCTGACCGTCATGTGCCATGCTGCGCATCCCTTTCTGACTTCGGCCCCCGGCATAACCTCTTCGCAGGTGCAGCGCAACAAAGATACACGAGGATACCGCAAGTTGTTCAAATGTTGCGCAGCCGATTCCGCTGGCTGCCGCGCGCCTCTCTGGTAACACAGGGCCCATGGAGAGCTTTGTGGACCTTTTGTCACCCCTGGCCTGGGCCGGCGCGCTGGCCGTCACCCTGTTCGCCGGATTCGTCAAAGGCGTGGTCGGATTCGCCATGCCGATGATCATGATCTCGGGCCTCGGCTCGGTCCTGGCGCCCGAGCTGGCGCTGGCGGCGCTGATCCTGCCGACGCTGGTGTCGAACGGCATGCAGGCGCTGCGGCAGGGGCCCGCGGCGGCCTGGCAGTCGACCCGGAAGTTCCGCATCTTCCTGATCGTGGGCGGGGTGATGCTGGTGGCCTCGGCGCAGCTCGTGACGGTGATGCCGGTGGCGCTGATGCTGGCGCTGATCGGGGTGCCCATCGTGGCCTTCGCGCTGGCGCAGATCGCGGGCTGGGACGGGCGGCTGCCCGCCGGGCCCTCGCGCCGCTTCGAGGTGGGCATTGGCGCTTTCGCGGGCTTCATCGGCGGGTTCTCGGGGGTCTGGGGGCCGCCGACGGTGGCCTATCTCATGGCGCTCAACACCGAGAAGACCGAGCAGATCCGCGTGCAGGGCGTGATCTACGGGCTGGGCGCGGTGCTGCTGACCGTGGCGCATATGGGCTCGGGCGTCTTGAACGCGCAGACCGTCTGGCTGTCGCTGGCGATGATCCCGGCGGCGGTCGCGGGCATGTGGCTCGGCGGGCGGGTGCAGGACCGGTTCGACCAGCGGCTGTTCCGCCGGGCGACGCTCTGGGTGCTGCTGATCGCGGGGCTGAACCTGTTGCGCCGGGCGTTCTTCGCCTGAGGCGGGCCGGTCGGGGCCGCCCCTGCAACCTCTCGCGCGCTCAGGACAGCGGCAGCCCGCCGCAGACCGCCGCGATCTCGGGCGCCAGCTCCGCCGGGACCACCTGGAAGCGCGCCTCGTAGAGCAGCTCTCCCTCCCGTTCGGCGCGGATGATCCAGAGGCCGGGCACCCGCTCTTCTGGCAGATCGAAGGTATAGGCGTTGATCGAAGTGCCGCTGCCGCCAAGCTCGGTCACATAGGCCTGCCGGGTGTGGCCGCTCTCGCGGAAGGGCGGATGTTCGAGCGACAGGATCACCCCGTCGTAAAGCTGGCCGTCGATCGCGCTGCTTTTCACCCCGAAGCTCACGTCCGGCACGGCGGGCACGACGTCGGTCCGCCACTGGAACTCGGGCATGGCGTCGAAAAGCTCGATCTTGCCCGCGGCGGTGCCGGGCGCCGCCACCTCTCCGACCGAAGGCACGTCGCAGAAGACGCCCTGTTCGATGGCAAAGCGCGCGGGGTCATAGGCGACCTCGGCCGCGAGGGGCGCGGGCAGGGTCGCGAGGCTAAGGCAGAGAAGGGCGGGGCGCATACCGGTAATGGTGCGGCGCGCGGCGGGGCTGTCAATCGCCCGAGGGCTCAAAAGCACGACACCCCGGCGGGGCGCGCCGGGGTGTCTGGGATCCGTCGAGAGACGTGGGTCTCAGCCGATCGCCACGGCTTTCACGTCGTCGTCGATATAGGGCAGGTATTGCGCGAAGTTGTCGGCGAACATCTGCACCAGCTTCTCGGCCTGGGCGTCATAGGCGGCCTTGTCGTCCCAGGTGCGGCGCGGGTCGAGCAAGAGCTCAGCCACGCCCTCGACCTTGACCGGGACCTCGAAGCCGAAGTTCGGGTCCTTACGGTATTCGGCCGAGGAGAGCCGCCCCTCGAGTGCGGCCGACAGCAGCGAGCGGGTCGCTTTGATCGGCATCCGCGAGCCCTGGCCGTAGGCGCCGCCGGTCCAGCCGGTGTTGACCAGCCAGCAGGTGGCGCCGTGCTTGGCGATCTTGTCGCGCAGAAGGTTGCCGTAGACCTCGGGGCGGCGCGGCATGAAGGGCGCGCCGAAGCAGGTCGAGAAGGTCGGCTGCGGCTCGGTCACGCCGCGCTCGGTGCCGGCGACCTTGGCGGTGAAGCCCGAGAGGAAGTGATACATCGCCTGCGCCGGGGTCAGCCGCGCGATCGGCGGCAGCACCCCGAAGGCGTCGCAGGTCAGCATGATGATGTTCTTCGGATGTCCGCCAAGCGCCGAGCTCGAAGCGTTGGAGATATACTCCAGCGGGTAGGCGCAGCGCATGTTGGCGGTCAGGCTGTCGTCGTCGAAATCCAGCTCCAGCGTCTCGGGATCGTGGATCATGTTCTCGATCACGGTGCCGAACTTGGTGGTGGTGGCGTAGATCTCGGGCTCGGCCTCGGCCGAGAGGTTGATCGTCTTGGCGTAGCAGCCGCCCTCGAAGTTGAAGGTGCCGCGCTCGGACCAGCCGTGCTCGTCGTCGCCTATCAGGATGCGGTCGGGATCGGCCGAGAGCGTGGTCTTGCCGGTGCCCGAAAGCCCGAAGAAGATCGCCGTGTCCACCGGGTTGCCCTTGGCGTGGTTGGCCGAGCAATGCATCGGCATGACGCCCTTCTCGGGCAGGAGGTGGTTGAGCAGCGTGAAGACCGACTTCTTGTTCTCGCCGGCGTATTCGGTGTTGGCGATCAGGATCAGCTTGCGGTCGAAGTTCAGCGCGATCACCGTCTCGGAGCGGCAGCCGTGTTTCTTCGGGTCGGCCTTGAAGCTCGGGCTGTTGATGATGGTGAAATCGGCGGTGAAATCGTCGAGGCTCTCGGCGTCGGGACGGCGCAGCATGTGGCGGATGAACAGCCCGTGCCAAGCCAGCTCGGTGACCACCCGCACGTTGAGCTGATGCGTCGGATCGGCGCCGCCGAAGAGGTCCTGCACGAAGTATTCGCCGCCCTTCATGTGGGCGATCATGTCGTCATAGAGCGCGTCGAAGCCCTCGGGGGACATGGCGGCGTTGTTCTCCCACCAGATCGCGTCCTCGACCGAGGGGGTGCGCACCACGTGCTTGTCCTTGGGCGAGCGGCCGGTGAACTTGCCGGTGGTGACCAGGAAGGCGCCGCCGCGGCCCAGGGTGCCCTCGCCACGGCGCAGCGCGGCGTCGATCAGGGCGGGCTCGAGCTGGTTGTAATAGACGTTGCCGAGACCTTCGATCCCCTGGTCCTCGAGGCGAAAGTTCGGGTTGACCCGTCCAGATGTCATGGCTTGGCTCCTCCGGCCATCTGCTGCGTGATGCATGGCGAGGCGCGCCGGCAGCGGCGCGCAGCCGGACGTCGGGGCGCCCGGTACAGATCGCATAACACGCGGTTTTCCGGGCCGGAAAGGTGCCAAAGTGTCCGTTAGCGCAACCAAAAGCGGTTTAGCGCAATCATCTTGCGCGGCCATCCATCCATCCGGGCAAACCGTGGCCATTAAGCCGCGCGTTACGAAAATTGCGGTGAAATTGTGACGGTGCCCGGGGTGATTCGCAGATTGGAATTGTTCCGCCGACCGGCGGTGCGCATAATGCGCAGAAAAAACGTGAGCAGTACAAGGATGTCTCCGATGAACAAGATCGCTCTTGTGGACGACGACCGCAACATCCTGACCTCGGTGTCGATGACGCTCGAGGCCGAGGGGTTCGAGGTCGAGACCTACAACGACGGGCAGCAGGCGCTCGACGCATTCAACAAGAAGATGCCCGACATGGCCGTCTTCGACATCAAGATGCCCCGCATGGACGGCATGGACCTGCTGCAGCGGGTGCGCCAGAAGTCCAAGATGCCGGTCATCTTCCTGACCTCCAAGGACGACGAGATCGACGAGGTGCTCGGCCTGCGCATGGGCGCGGACGACTACGTGAAGAAGCCCTTCTCGCAGCGGCTGCTGGTCGAGCGCATCCGCGCGCTCCTGCGCCGCCAGGAGGCGCTGGCCACCAATACCGTCGGCGAGACCGAGGAAACCAAGCTGATGACCCGCGGGTCGCTGACCATGGACCCGCTGCGCCACTCGGTGACCTGGAAGGACCGCGACGTCTCGCTGACCGTGACCGAGTTCCTGCTGCTGCAGGCGCTGGCACAGCGTCCGGGCTTCGTGAAGTCGCGCGACCAGCTCATGGACGTGGCCTATGACGACCAGGTCTATGTCGACGACCGCACCATCGACAGCCACATCAAGCGGCTCAGAAAGAAGATGCGCTCGGTCGACGATGATTTCTCCGCGATCGAAACGCTCTATGGTATCGGATACCGCTACAACGAAGAGTGACGCCTTATGGCGCTTGCCGAGCGTATAAATGCGGACGAGGAGTCGCGCGACCAGGGCCGGCACGACGATGACGTCGTGCTGGGCGACGACTGGGTTGCGCCCGACGCCAACGTCGAGAAGGAGCTGCAGGAAAGCCGCGCGCGCCGCGGCCTTTTCGCGCTGAACCGGTCGCCGCTGACGCGGAAGATCATCATCTTCAACCTGATCGCGTTGAACATCCTCGTCGCGGGCATCCTCTATCTCAATTCCTCGCGCGACACGCTGGCGATCCAGCGCGCCTCGGCGATGGAATCCGAGGTCGAGCTGGTCGCCGATGTCTTCGAGGTGCAGCTCGCCGCCACCGGCACCGACGGCGCAGAGGCGCCGGGCATCGACGTCTCCGACACGCTCGCCGGGCTCGACCTGCGCGAGGGCGCGCGGCTCTTCGTCTTCGACACCGAACGCTTCCTGATCGGCGAGGCGCAGGGCAGCCTGCCGCTCAGCAACGCCCTGGCCGCCGAAAGCGCGCAGGAAAAGCCCACGGTGATCTCGGATTTCCTGGGCCGGGTCTGGCAGGCCATGGCCGGGGTCTTCAACATCCTCTCGGGCGATCCCGCCATCACCGAGGAGGACCGCGTCCGCCAGCTCATCGAGGCGCGCGGCCAGGACGGCACCCATGTGGTGCAGACCACCTCGGCCCAGGGCGAGACGCTCTTTACCGCGCTGACCCCGATCCAGAGCGGCGGGCAGGTGATCGGCACGCTGGGCCTCGTCTCCACCGCGCAGGAGATCGACACCGCGGTGCGGCTCGAACGCGACCGCGTGCTGCAGATGTTCGTGATCGCCACGCTGGTCTCGATCGGCCTCAGCCTGGTCCTGGCCTCGACCATCGCCAACCCGATCTCGGACCTGGCCGCTGCCGCCGAGATCGGCCGCGACCGCAACCGCCGCAGCGCCCAGCCGGGGCGCATCCGCATTCCCGACCTGACCGCCCGCCCCGACGAGATCGGGCGGCTTTCGGGCGCGCTGCGCGGCATGGTCGGCGCGCTTTACGACCGGATCGACAGCAACGAACAATTCGCCGCCGACGTCGCTCACGAGATCAAGAACCCGCTCGCCTCGCTGCGCTCGGCCATCGGCTCGCTCCGCATCGTCAAGAAGGACGAACACCGCGACAAGCTGCTCGACGTGATCGAGCACGACGTGCGCCGCCTCGACCGGCTGGTCTCGGACATCTCCAACGCCTCGCGGCTCGACAGCGAGCTGGTGAAAGAGGAAGAGCAGCAGTTCGACCTCCTGGAGATGGTCGGCAACCTGACCCAATACCTGGGCGAGGACGCGCGCCGGAAGGGCATCGAGTTCATCACCGACCTGCCGCCGCGGCCCATCGCCATCCACGGGCTCGAGGCGCGGCTGGCGCAGGTCTTCGTGAACCTGATCACCAATGCGATCTCCTTCTGCGAGGATGGCGACGCGATCCGGGTCTGGGCGCGCAAGCGTGACAACCGCGTGCTGGTGGTGGTCGAGGACACCGGGCCGGGCATCCCCGACCAGGCGCTCTCGAAGATCTTCAAGCGCTTCTACTCGCAGCGCCCCGAAGGCGACTTCGGCAACAACTCGGGCCTCGGGCTCGCGATCTCCAAGCAGATCGTCGAGGCCCATGGCGGCGTGATCTGGGCCGAGAACATCCGCCCGACCGAGGCCGACATCAGCTCCGAACCCCTGGGGGCGCGCTTCGTGGTCGGCCTGCCGATCTGAGGAGGTCGCCATGTGCGCCAGCCCGACCCCGGGCGCCCCGGACCAAGGCGACACCCCCGAGGTGGTGCATGGCTCGGCCGTCGCCTTCGACGGGCGGGCCTGCCTGATCCTCGGCCCCTCGGGCAGCGGCAAATCGGCCCTGGCGCTGGAGCTCTTGGCGCTGGGTGCCGGGCTCATCGCCGACGACCGGGTGATCCTGCGCCGCGAGGGGCACGCGCTCCGGGCCGAGGCGCCCGCGGCCATCGCGGGACTGATCGAGGCGCGGGGCGTCGGCCTCTTGAACGCCCCCGCCGCGCCGCCCGCGGCCCTTGCCCTGGTGGTCGACCTCGGCACGCCCGAGACCGACCGTCTGCCACCCTTCCGCGAGCGCCACATCGCGGGCGTCACGCTGCCCTGCCTTCACAACATCTCGCGCGCGGGTTTCGCAGCGGCGATCCGGCAATATATGCTGCATGGCAGAAAGCACTGATCCCCGATGACCGACGACAGCCAGACCCCGCGCGTGATCCTCCTGACCGGCCCTTCGGGCGCCGGGCGCACCACCGCCATCAACGCGCTCGAGGATTTCGGCGTCGAGGCGATCGACAACATCCCGCTCTCGCTGATCCCCCGGCTTCTCGAGGCGCCGATCGGGGCGGGCGGCATCGCGCTGGGCGTGGACGTGCGGAACCGCGACTTCGCGGTGCCGGCGCTGCTCGACCTCGTGGCGGCGCTGCGGGCGCGGGAAGACGTGCGGCTTGAACTGCTCTTCGTCGATTGCAGCCGCGAGGTGCTGATCCGGCGCTTCTCCGAGACCCGGCGGCGGCATCCGCTCTCGCCCGACGCCTCGCCCGAAGAAGGCATCGACGAGGAGCTCGCGCTGCTCGACCCGGTGCGCGCCGCCGCCGACAGCCTGATCGACACCAGCGCCACCAGCCCGCACGACCTGCGCGCCGAGGTGGCCCGCCGCTTCACCGCCCCCGAGGAGGCGCGGCTGACCGTGTCGCTGGTCTCCTTCTCCTACAAGCGCGGTCTGCCGCAGGGCGCCGACATGATCTTCGACTGCCGCTTCCTGCGCAATCCGCACTGGGACACGGCGCTGCGCTCGGCCACCGGGCTTTCGGCCCAGGTGCAGGACTACATCGCCGAGGACGCCCGCCTCGCGCCCTTCCTGGAACGCATCGGGGGGCTTCTGCGCTTCCTGCTCCCGGCCCATCGCGAGGAGGGCAAGACCCATGTCACCGTGGGGATCGGGTGTACCGGGGGGCAACACCGCTCGGTTGCCGTAACAGAAAGCCTGGCCGGCGCTCTTGCAGAGAGCGGGTGGCAGGTGTCAATTAGTCACCGTGAGCTGGAGCGCCGGGGCATCCTCACCCCGGGCCGCGACAGGCTCGCCGACGGCGGAAAGGATGGAAGCCAGCCTTGATCGGAATCGTCATCGTGGCGCATGGCGGATTGGCGCGGGAGTACCTCGCGGCGATCGTGCATGTCGTGGGCGAACAGCCGGGCATCCGGGCCATCGCGATCGAGGCCGACCATGACCGCTCCGCCAAGCAATCCGAGATTTGCGACGCCGCCGATGTGGTCGACCAGGGCCAGGGCGTGGTGATCGTCACCGACATGTTCGGCGGCTCGCCCTCGAACCTGTCGCTCCTGGCCTGCCAGCCCGACAACCGGCGGATCCTCTACGGGGCCAATCTGCCGATGCTGATCAAGCTGGCGAAGTCCCGCCATCTGGCGGTGCCGGATGCGGTGCGCATCGCGCTCGAGGCCGGGCGCAAGTATATCGACAGCCAGAACATCGGGCCGGGGGGCGTGGCGCCCGCCAAGACGGCCTGAGACAAAAGCCAGGGCAGGGCCGATGACCGACAGCGTGCGCCGCGAGATGAAGATCGTGAACGAAAAGGGCCTGCATGCGCGGGCCTCGGCCAAGCTGGTCGAGGTGGTCGAGGGCTTCGACGCCCGCGCCGAGGTCAGCCGCGACGGCATGTCGGCCGCGGGCGACAGCATCATGGGGCTCTTGATGTTGGCCGCCGCCAAGGGCGCCACGATCAACGTCGAGACCTCCGGGCCCGACGCGGCGCCCCTGGCCGACGCCATAGAGGCGCTGGTCTCGGACCGGTTCGGCGAGGGCAACTGACATGCGCCCCGACCTCTTCGAGGCGCCGGGGCGCACCGGCGATCCGCCCGAGCCCCCGGTCGAGGTCACGCCGGTCCAGGCCCCCTACGACAAGCGCAAGCTGAGCTACGCCAATACCTTCGCGAGCCCCTGGAAACGCGGCACGATCCGCGCGCTGGAATGGCTGACCGGCAAGCTGACGCTCCTGCGCATGGTCCGCCGCTTCGAGCGCATGGGCCTCGTCGAGGGCCAGGCCTTCTGGCAGCGCGCGCTCGACATCATGGGCATCGCGCTCGAGACCCCGCCCGAGGAAATCGCCCGCATCCCCGCCAAGGGGCCGGTGATCGTGGTCGCGAACCACCCTCACGGGCTCGTTGACGGCATGGTCCTGGCCGAGCTGATCGGCCGGGTGCGCGACGACTACAAGATCCTCACCCGGTCGCTGCTGACCGGGGTCGACGAGGTCCAGCGCTTCATGATCCCGGTGCCCTTCCCGCATGAGCCCGACGCGCGCCAGCAAAGCCTGAAGATGCGCCGCGAGGCGATGGATCACCTGGCGGCGGGCGGGGTGATCGTGCTGTTTCCCTCGGGCGTTGTGGCCTCCTCCGACAGCGCCTTCGGCCCGGTGATCGAGCGCGACTGGAACCCCTTCACCGCCAAGATGGTGCTGCGCTCGGGCGCGACGGTGGTGCCGATCCGCTTCTCGGGGCAGAACTCGCGCGCCTACCAGGTGGCTAACCGGCTCTCCGCGACGCTGCGCCAGGGGCTCCTGATCCACGAGGTGGTGGCGGCCTGCGGGCGGCCCCAAGCGCCGATCGTCGGCACGCCACTCGGGCCCGAGGAGATCGCCGAGCTGGCCCCCGAGGGCCGCGAGCTGAGCGCGCGGCTCCGGGCGCTGACCATGGGGCTCAACCGCTAGAGGCGGCGGCGCGTGGCGCGGGGCGCGCGCTCGGCCCAGCTTGCAGCGCCATTCTCAGAAAATGGAAATCTCGCCTCGGGGCCGGCCCGCGCCTCAGCCCGCCGGCACCGGGATCATCGTTCCGGTCAGAAGCGCCACATGCCGCTCCGCGCCCTCGGCGTCCACCGCGTGCACATCAGCTGCCACCACGATCAGCCGCCGCCCGGGCTTCACCACCCGCCCGCGGGCGATGAGTGCCACGCCCTTCGGCGCGGCGAGGTAATGGATCTTCATCTCCGAGGTCACCACCTCCATCTCCTCGGAGAGGGTGGTCAGCGCCGAATAGCCCGCCGCGCTGTCGCCGATCGAGAAGGTCAGCCCGCCATGGGCCAGCCCCTGCTGCTGCAGCACATGCGGCGCGAGCGGCACGGTGATCTCCACCGCGCCGGGCGTGACCTGCGCGAGCCGCGCGCCGAGCGTCGCCATCAGGCTTTGCCGGTCGAAGGAGGATTGGATGCGGTCCTGCATGGCGCGCATCAAGGCATGGGGCGCGCGCGCCCGCAAGCCCCTAGCGCGGCATCGGGATCGCCAGCGGGCGCGGCCCGGTCAGGATCGCCTGGGCGTCCCGCGCCATCAGCCCGGTCAGCGCGGCATGCGAGGACCAGAGCCCGCCGGTATAGGCCCCGTAGGCCGGCAGGATCAGCCGCGCCGCATCGACCAGGAAACAGGCCCGGGTGATCGACCGCCCGCGCAGCGCCATGCGCGCCTTGGGGTGGTAGTGGCCCGAGACCTCGCCCGCGCCCTCGGGCGTGGCGATATGGCGGAAGGTGAGCGGGCCGCGCCGGGCCTCCGCGGCATGGGTGCCGCCCACCGCGACGGGGCCCGGGTCGTGGTTGCCCTCGATCCAGAGCCAGCGCCGCCCGGCCTGCAGCCGCGCGATCCAGAGCTGCTGGTCCTCGGGCAGGGCGGCGCTGGCGCCGGCGTCGTCGAAACTGTCGCCAAGGCAGATCACCTCGCGGGCGCCGGTCGCGGCGAGGTCGGCGTCGAGCCGGCCCAGCGTCTCGAGCCCGTCGTAGGGCGGCAGCATGGCCCCGCCCTGTGGCACCAGCCGCGCGCATTTGCCGAGATGCAGGTCGGAGACGACCAGCAGGGCCTCATCGGCCCAGAAAAGCGCCCCGGAGGGCAGCGCCGCGAGCCGCGCGCCGCGGAAGGTGAAACCATGGGTGTTCATGGCCTGTTCTTAGGCCCGTGACCCCGGCAGGCGCAACCCCGCGCGCGGCGTCACAGTGGGCCGGGCGGGCCCAGGCGCCGAGTGGTGCGGAGGGGCTGCGATGCGCGGTCCGGCGGTGCGGGGGGGCGGGCGCGCGAGCCGGGTGGCGCGGCGGGGCTGCGACGTGCGGCACGGCAGTGCGACAGTGCTTCGACCCTGCCGGTGCGGTGCAACGGCTGCGCTGGACGCACGCCGGGCTGTGCGGCGGTCCTTGCCTCAGCGCCCGCCCCGCCCGGCTACCAGGGCACCCGCCAGGCCGGCTTGGCCGGGGCGTCGACCTCGGCCAGCCCCGACTGGTCGAGAAGTCGCGTCACCTCCTCCTCGATCAGCCGGTCGTCGGCGCTGCCGCGGATCGGCACCCGGCCGGGCTCGAGGAAGAGCGGCGCCGCCAGCGGCGTCACCCGGCTCATCCGGTGCAGGTCGATCCGGTCGCCGACCCGGTGACACATCTCGCGAATGCGAGCGAAATCGACGAGCCCGCGCATGGCCTCTTCGCGGGTGATCTGCAGCATCAGGTGGCCGGGGTCGTATTTCACCAGCGTGTCGTAAAGGATGTCCGAGGACATGGTCGCCTGCCGCCCGGACTTGCGCTGCCCGCCGACCTGCCGCTCGATCAGCCCCGCGATATTGGCCGAGGCGCGGAAGGTGCGCTTCATCACCGCGTTGCCGGTCAGCCAGGTCTCGAGCCCCGCCTCGAGCCGCGCGATGTCAAACAGCGGCCGCGGGTCGGTCACCGCGTCGAGCCCCCAGATCAGCGTGGCGTAATCGGTGGCGACGAAGCCCATGGGAGCGAGGCCCTCTTCCTCCATGCGCTTGGTCAGCAGAAGCCCCAGCGTCTGCATGGCGTTGCGCCCGGCGAAACCGTAGACCACCAGCTGTTCGCGCCCGTCGTGCGGGAAGCTCTCGATCAGGAGCCGCCCGGGTTCCGGCAGCCGCGAGACCTCGGACTGCAGGCGCAGCCAGTCGGCGGTGTGATCGGGCAGGGCGGCCCAGTCCTTCTCGCGGAACATCCGCAGGATGCGCTCGGAGAGCTGCGTCGAGGTGGCGAACTTGGTGCCCATGAAGGTGGCGATCTTGGGCTTGCGCACGGCGTCGCGGCTGACCTCGACGACCATCTCGCGCAGGCCCTCGTAGCGCACGATCTGCCCGCCGATCAGGAAGGTATCGCCCGGGGTCAGCGAGGCGGCAAAGCCTTCCTCGATCTCGCCCAGGGGTTTGCCGCCGCGCCCGCGCATCCGCACCTTCAGCGTGTCGGTGTCCTGGATGGTGCCGATGTTCTGCCGGATGCGCGCCGCCGAGCGCGGGTCGCGCAGCTCCCAGAGGCCGTCCTCGCGCTGCCGGATGCGCCGCCACTGGTCGTAGGCCCGGAGCGCGTAGCCGCCGGTGGCGCAGAAATCGAGGCAGGCGTCGAACTCGGCCCGGGTCAGCCCCGCGTAGGGCCCGGCCGCGGACATCTCGGCATAGAGCATGTCGGCGTCGAAGGGCCCCGCGGCGGCGGCGATCAGGATGTGCTGGCAGAGGACATCGCGCGGCCCCGGCCCGCGCGGCTCGCCGTCGAGGTCGCGGGCCCGCACCGCCTCGAGCGCGGCCAGGCATTCCACCACCTCGAAGCGGTTGGCGGGCACCAGGAGCGCCTTCGAGGGCGCGTTGTAGCGGTGGTTCGCCCGCCCGATGCGCTGCACCAGCCGCTTGACGTTCTTCGGCGCGCCGACCTGGATCACCAGGTCCACGTCGCCCCAGTCGATACCGAGATCGAGGCTGCCGGTGCAGACGATGGCGCGCAGCTGGCCCGCGACCATGGCGGCCTCCACCCTCTCGCGCTGGGCGCGGTCGAGGCTGCCGTGGTGAATGCCGATCGGCAGGCTCTCTTCGTTGGCGAGCCACAGGTGGTGGAAGAAGATCTCGGCCTGCGCGCGGGTGTTGTGGAAGATCAGCGTGGTGCGGTGCCGGCGCACCGCCTCGAGGACCGCGGGGATGGCGTATTTCGCGCCGCCGCCGGACCAGGGCGGGGCCTCCTCGGTGCGCAGCATGGAGATGTCGGGCTCGGGGCCCGGGTCGGCCTCGAGGATCTCGCAGGGGTCGGGGTGGCGCGCGACCAGTTTCGCGATGGCCTCGGGGTCGTCCACCGTGGCCGAGAGCCCGACGCGCCGGAGCCCCGGCGCCAGCCGCTGCAGCCGCGCCAGCGCCAGCATGAGCTGGTCGCCGCGTTTCGACTCCGCCAGCGCATGGACCTCGTCGATGACCACCCGCTGGAGCCCCGCGAAGGTGCGCGCGGCGTCCTCGTAGGAGGTCAGGAGCGCCAGGCTCTCGGGCGTAGTCAGCAGGATATGCGGCGGGTCGGCGCGCTGGCGCTTCTTGGTGTGGGACGAGGTGTCGCCGGTGCGGTCCTCGATGCGGATCTTCAGGCCGGCCTCCTCGACCGGGCGGCGCAGGTTGCGCTTGATGTCCGAGGCCAGGGCCTTGAGCGGGCTGACATAGAGCGTGTGCAGCCCCGGGCTTGCTGTTTCTCCGAGCTCGGCGAGGCTCGGCAGGAAGCCCGCCAGCGTCTTGCCCCCGCCGGTTGGCGCGATCAGCAGGAGCGCGGGTGCGCTGGCGCGGTCGAGCATGGCGCGCTGGTGCGGGTGCATCTGCCAGCCCTGGGCGTCGAACCAGGTTTGCAGCGGGGCGGGGAGGTCGGTCATGAGAGAGATATCTGGGCCGGGAGGCCGGTGAGGGAAAGCGGTGCGGGGGGATTGGGGGGAGATTTTTTGGGTTTTTTGGGGCTGGGGGAGCGTTGGGCAGCTTGGCCTATCGTCTTAACGCTTCATCAACCAATCCCGCCAAATACCACCGCGCGCCATCCCCCGATCATCCGCCCCCCCCTCCACACCGGACATTTTACGCACACCGTAAAATCCCCGCGCCCCTTGCGCCCGAACAGCATCGAAGATGCCGGGCGCGCGCCGGACCGGCCCGATGGGCCGGCGCTCTTGTGGGCGGTGTGCCTAGTTCGTCTCTAGTCCTGACCTGGCCGGGATAAAGCGCTTAGCTCCGAGGTTGGCGGCGCCGGCCCCCGGTCCGGCGCGCGCCCTTTGGTGGGAGTTGTGGCAAGGGCAGAGCGCGTGGCTTCTGCAGGTGGTCTTCTGGCCAGCCGGCGGCACCAGCGTGCTCCGGTTCAGCCAGCGCTTCTTGCGCCCGAATAGCACCGAAGGTGCCGGGCGCGCGCCGGAACGGCCCCCCGGGACGACGCGCTTGGGAGTGGTGCGCAAAGCTTGTCACCAGCCCTGACCTTGTCGGGATAAATCGCGCAGCTCAGAGGTCGGCAGCGCCGGCCCCCGGTCCGGCGCGCGCCCTTTGGTGGTGTGAGTTAATAGGGGGAGGGCGCGGGATAAGGGTTGAAGCGCCCCGGGCCGGCCCGTTGGACCAGCGCTCTTGTGCGTGGCGCGTTTGGTTCAAGGTTTGCCCTGACCTGGGAGAAACAAAGTGCCTATCTCAGAGGTCGCCAGCGGCGGCCCCCGCTTCGACGCCCCCCTCTCCAGACCCAGCCCCCTCAGCCGCCGTAGGGATCCCGCGGGCCGCGGTCCTCGGAGAGGCTTTGCTGGCGGCGCGAGACCAGCGCCTCGATCGCATCGGCGAGATGGATCTCGGCGATGTTGTAGTCGCCCCGCGACACCCGGATGCGATGCGCCTCGATCATCACGTCCGCATGCGAACAGCCCATCGGCGGCTCGAAGCGGTAGCAGGCCAGCTCGATCAACAGCCCCAGCGGGTCCTTGAAGTAGATCGAATCCATGAAGCCCCGGTCCTTGGGGCCGGAATGGGTGATGCCGCGCTCGTCGAGCCGCTCGACCACCTGCGACCAGACCGCCTTGGAGACGTTGAAGGCGATGTGATGCACGCAGCCCGCATCGGTCGGCGTGCGCGCGTGCTGGGCCTTGCGCTTCTCGTTGGTGAAGATGGTGATCAGCCGCCCGTCGCCGGGATCGAAGTAGAGATGACCCTCGTCGGGATTGTCGAGATTGGGCTGGTCGAAGATGAAGGGCATGCCGAGGACGCCCTCCCAGAAGTCGATCGAGCTCTGCCGGTCGGCGCCGGTCAGGGTGATGTGATGCACGCCCTGTGCCTGGAGCTTGCGCATGGGGGGCTCTCCTCGGTTGTCCTGCCAGCGCCATGATAGCGCGGCGGGTGGGGAAATCATCGGTTTGGTTTTGGGGAGTGGTGGGCCGGGGAGCGCGGCCCTTTCGGGCCGCGGCGGGGGCTCTGCCCCCGGACCCCCGGAGTATTTCCGGCCCGGCCATGCGCAAGAGGGGGCGGGTTGCGGGTGGCGGTTCGGTGGGGGTGCCGGTCTGGAGGTGGAGAGGGGCGCGCGTGGGCCAGTTTGGCGGGGTGTTCTGCATTGGGAGACGTTTGCGCGGGTTGAGTGCTTTTGGAGGGCGCGCGGTCGCTGGAGCCGGCGCTGCGGGTGGATCGGGAGCGCTGTGGCTTGCGGGCGGTTTGAGATGTGCCGCGAACGCGGGCGCGGGCGACCGCGCAGCCGCCGGGGAGGCCGCCCGCCCCGGCACGAAAAAGCCCCGCGCGCCGGGTGGGGCACGCGGGGCCTCGGAGCGCCGGGGGCGGGGCCCCGGCCTTTTCGGTCAGGCGGTCAGCCTCAGTTCGGGATCTCGCCGGTCAGGCCTTCGACGTAGAAGTCCATGCCCAGGAGCGTGCCGTCGTCGGCGGTCTCGCCCTCGGCGAGCCAGACCGAGCCATCCTGCTTGTTGATCGGGCCGGTGAAGGGGTGGTACTCGCCCGAAGAGATGCTCTCCTTCAGCGCCAGGGCCTCTTCCTTGACCTCGGCGGGCACGGCCTCGGAGATCTCGCCGATCTCGACCATGCCGGGCGCGATGCCGTCCCAGGTGTCGACCGACTCCCAGCTGCCGTCGATCACCGCCTGCACCCGGTCGATGTAATAGGGCGCCCAGTTGTCGATAATCGAGGAGACCCGCGGCTCGGGGCCGAACTCGGCCATGTCCGAGGCCTGGCCGAAGGTGATCACCCCGCCGGCTTCCTGCGCGGCGGCCTGCGGCGCGGTGGAATCGGTGTGCTGCAGGATCACGTCGGCGCCGTTCTCGATCAGGGCGCGGGCCGCGTCGGCCTCTTTCGCCGGGTCGAACCAGGTGTAGGCCCAGACGATCGAGAACTCGACCTCGGGGTTCACCTTCTTGGCGTGCAGATAGGCCGCGTTGATGCCGCGGATCACCTCGGGGATCGGGAAGGAGGCGATATAGCCGATCTTGTTGGTCTCGGTCATCGAGCCCGCGATATGGCCCTGGATCGCCCGGCCTTCGTAGAAGCGCGCAGAATAGGTCGAGACGTTGTCGGCGCGCTTGTAGCCGGTGGCATGCTCGAACTTCACGTCCGGGAACTTCTCGGCCACCGCCATGGTCGGATCCATGTAGCCGAAGGAGGTGGTGAAGATCAGGTCGGCCCCCGAAAGCGCCATCTGGGTGATCGCGCGCTCGGCGTCGGCGCCCTCGGGCACGCTTTCCTGGTAGACGGTCTCGACCTGGTCGCCGAAGTGCTCTTCGACGGCGAGGCGGCCCTCGTTGTGCTCATAGGTCCAGCCGCCGTCGCCGATCGGGCCGACGTAGATGAAGCCGACCTTGACCGGGTCGTCCTGGGCGAAGCCCGCGCCCGCGCTCATGGCGAGCGCCGCGGCCGAGGCCAGAAGGGTTCTGCGATACATTTTTGGTCTCCCTGTTGTGGTTGGATCGCGCCCCGGGCGTATCAGGCCGAGGCGTGGAAGGGGCGTCCCAGCGAGGCGGGCGCGCCATGGGCTCCCCGCGCCGAGATGATCACGAGCACGAGAATGGTTATCAGGTAGGGGGAGGCGGACAAGAGCGCGACCGGCACCGCGGCACCCGCGGCCTGCAGGTTCAGCTGCAGCACCGTCACGCCGCCGAAAAGGTAGGCGCCGATCAGCACCCGGCCCGCGCGCCAGGAGGCGAAGACCACGATGGCGAGCGCAATCCAGCCGGCGCCCGCGGTCATGCCCTCGGTCCATTGCGGCACCCGCACGAGGCTGAGGTAGGCGCCGCCGAGCCCGGCGCAGGCGCCGCCGAAGGCGATGGCCATGAGCCGCACGCGCACCACCTTGTAGCCCAGCGCATGGGCGGCGTCGTGGCTTTCGCCCACCGCCCGCAGGATCAGCCCGGCGCGGGTGTATTTCAGGAAGGCCCAGACCGCCGCCACCAGCGCCAGCGAGAGATAGACCATGATGTCATGCGAGAAGACCATGCGTCCCAGGACCGGCAGGTCCGAGAGCGGCCCGAGGTCGAGCCGCGGCAGGGTCGGGGATTTCATCCCCTCGTAGGGTTTGCCGATCAGCGAGGAGAGCCCGAGGCCGACCAGCGTCAGCCCCAGCCCGGTCGCCACCTGGTTCGACAGGAAGACCTGGGTCAGGAGTCCGAAGCTCAGCGACAGGATCGCCGAGGCCAGCGCCGCGGCCAGGAAGCCCGGCACCGGCGAGCCGGTGTTCACCGCCACCGCGAAGCCCACCACCGCGCCGGTGATCATCATGCCCTCGACGCCGAGGTTCAGCACGCCGGATTTCTCCACCACCAGTTCGCCGATGGCGGCCAGCAGGATCGGCGTGGCCGAGACCATGACCGAGGCGAGCAGCAGGACGGGCGAGATCGAGGAAAGGTCCATCAGGCTGCCACTCCCTGGCCGATGCGGATACGGTAATTGGTGAAGACGTCGACGCCCAGGAGGAAGAACAGCAGCATCCCCTGGAAGAGCTGGATCGAGGCGCCGGGCACCCCCAGCATGAGCTGCGCCAGCTCGCCGCCGATATAGGTCAGCGCCATCAGGAGCCCCGCGAGCAGGATGCCCACCGGGTGCAGCCGCCCGAGGAAGGCCACGATGATCGCGGTGAAGCCGTAGCCCGAGTTAAAGTCGATCGAGATCTGCCCGGCGGGGCCGGTGACCTCGAAGAGCCCCGCGAGGCCCGCCAGCGCGCCCGCGGTGCCGAGGCAGAAGATCACCACCCGCGCGGGGTTCACCCCCGAGAACCGCGCCGCGCGCGGGGCCTCGCCCGAGAGGCGGATGTTGAAGCCCTGGATGTGGCGCGCCATCAGGACGTAGGCGCCGATCACCGCGATGAAGGCCGCGACCACGCCCCAGTGCATGCCGGTGTCGGCGAAGATCTCGAGGTTGGCCGCCGCCTCCCATTCGCGGAAGTTGCGGCTGCCGGGGAAGCCCATGCCCTCGGGGTTGCGCAGAAGGCCCGAGGAGACCGAGGCGAGGATCGATTCCGCCACATAGACCAGCATCAGGGAGACCAGGATCTCGTTGGTGCCGAAGCGGGTCTTCAGGATCGCCGGGATCATCGCCCAGGCCCAGCCGCCAAGCGCGCCGGCCAGCACCATGAGCGGGAAGATCAGCGGGCTTTCGGACGGGTAGAGCGCCAGGCCCGCGGCGGCGCCCGCGACCGCGCCCATGATGTATTGTCCTTCGGCGCCGATGTTCCAGATGCCCGCCCGGAAGCCGATCGACAGGCCGATGGCGATGAGGATCAGCGGCCCGGCCTTCACCAGGAGCTGCGGGCGCGAATAGGCGGCGAACTGCGGATTGAAGAGCGGGTCCCAGAAGATCGTGCGGATCGCCTCGAAGGGATCGGCGCCGAGCACCGCGAAGAGGAAGCCGCCCACCACCATGGTCAGCAGCACCGCCAGGATCGGCGACAGGAGCGTCCAGAGCCGCGAGGGCTGGGGGCGTTTCTCGAGCCGGATCATGCGCGGACCTCCGTGGCGGCTTGGGTCAGGGCGGGCCGGGGCGCGCGCGGGGCGGCCCGGTGCGGGGGCAGGGGCTCAGCTCTGCGCATCGGCCACCTCCATGTCATGGGCGCCGCCCATCATCAGGCCGATCTTCTCGATCGTCAGCTCGGCGACCGGGCGGGCCTCGCTCAGCCGGCCCTCGTTCAGCGCGGCGAAGCGGTCGGAGATTTCCAGAAGCTCGTCGAGGTCCTGGCTGATCACCAGGATGCCCGCGCCCTGGGCGGCGAGGTCGAGCAGCGCCTGGCGGATCGCGGCGGCGGCGGCGGCATCGACACCCCAGGTCGGCTGGTTGACCACCAGCACCTCGGGGTTCTGCAGGATCTCGCGGCCGATCACGTATTTCTGCAGGTTGCCGCCCGAAAGCGCCCGGGCGGCGGTCTGCGCCGAGGGCGTGCGCACGTCGAAACGTTCGATCACCCGTTCGGAGAAGCGTGCGGCGCCGCTCCAGTCGATGAAGCCGTTGCGCACCAGCCCCTCGCGGCGGGCGGCGGTCAGGACGCCGTTCTCCACAAGGCTCATGTTGGGCGCGGCGGCATGGCCGAGCCGCTCTTCGGGGCCGGACAGAAGGCCCGCGTCGCGGCGCACCACCGGGCCCATGCGGCTGACGTCGCCGCCCTTGAAGAAGATCGTGCCGCGGGGCGCCAGCCGTTCGCCCGAAAGCGCGGCCAGAAGCTCGTCCTGGCCATTGCCCGCGACCCCGCCGATGCCCAGCACCTCGCCCGCGCGCAGCGACAGCGAGACCGCACGCAGCGGCGTGGCGAAGGCGTCGGGGGCGGGCAGGCTGAGCTGCCGGGTCTCGAGAAGCACCTCGCCGGGCGTGGTGGTCTTGGCGGCGGGCGTGGCGAAGCTCGAACCGACCATCATCTCGGCCAGCTCCCGCGCGGTGGTCTCGGCCGGCGTGCAGGTGGCGACCTTCTGGCCGAGCCGCAGGATCGTCGCGGTGTCACAGAGCGCGCGGATCTCCTCGAGCTTGTGGCTGATGTAGAGGATCGAGGTGCCTTCGGAGCGCAGCTTGCGCAGGGTCTCGAAGAGGATCTCGACCTCCTGCGGGGTCAGGACGCTCGTGGGTTCGTCCATGATCAGGAGGCGCGGGTCCTGCAGGAGGCAGCGGATGATCTCGACGCGCTGGCGTTCGCCCGCCGACAGCGTGCCGACGGTGCGATAGGGATCGAGCGGCAGCCCGTAGGCCTCGGAGACCTCGCGGATCTGGCGCGCCAGATCGCGGGTCTTGGCCGGGGTCTCCATGCCAAGCGCGACGTTCTCGGCCACCGAAAGCGCGTCGAACAGCGAGAAGTGCTGGAAGACCATGGCGACGCCGGCGCGGCGCGCCTCGGCGGGCTCGGAGGGGGCGAAGGCGCTGCCAGCCATCTCCATCTGCCCGGCGTCGGGCTTCACCAGCCCGTAGATCATCTTCACCAGGGTCGATTTGCCGGCGCCGTTTTCGCCGAGCAGCGCGTGGATCTCGCCACGGCCGATCTCGAAGGAGACGTCGTCATTGGCGACGACGCCGGGATAGGCCTTGGTCAGGCCCCGGAGGCTGAGAAGTGGCTGTCCCAATCGACATGTTTCCCTGTCTTTTCAGTGTGAAGTAGCTCCGCGGCGACGCCGAGCGCAATGGCCTGAGGGTGCTTGCCCAAGGATTTCTGCCCGATCGGGCAGCGGATGCGCGCGATTTCACCGTCGCCGTGGCCCAGACCGGAGAGCCGCTTGCGGAAGCGCGCCTTCTTGGTGGCCGAGCCGATCAGCCCGGCGCTGTCGAAGCCGCGCTGCAGAAGCGCGTGGCAGAGCGCCAGGTCGATCTCGTGGCTGTAGGTCAGGATCAGATGCGCAGCCTCGCGCGGGGCATTGGCCGCGAGCCGCGGCAGATCGGCGGCGGGCAGGGGCGTCACGCCCGGGGGGATGTCGTCGGGAAAACGTTCGGGCCCGGTGTCGGCCCAGAAGATCGCGAACTCGGGCAGGGGCGCCAGGACAGAGACCAGCGCCCGCCCGACATGGCCCGCGCCCCAGATCCAGAGCGGGCGGCGGGCCTCGGTGACGGGCTCGAGCATCCAGCCCTCGACCAGCCGGGGCGTCGGCGCGGCGCGGCCGGCGCGGATCTCGGAGAGCGCGCGGCGGACGGCAAGCGGCATGGGCTCGGCACCGCGGGCGAACAGGCCCTCTTCGGGCACTTCGGCGAGGTTCTCGGCGTCGAAATGTTCGGTCAGAAGCGTGACCCGCCCGCCGCAGCACTGGCCCATGTCGGGGCCGAGCGCGTGACGGCTGAGCCCGGAGCGGCCCGCGCGGGCGGCGCGGGCGGCCTCGTATTCGAGCGTGCCGCCGCCGATGGTGCCCGCCTGGCCCTCGGGCCAGACCAGCATGGCGGCGCCGGCCTCGCGCGGGGCCGATCCGGCGGTCTCGGCCACCACGACCCGGGCGATGCGCCCCTTCTCGGCCACCAGGCGGGCAAGATCGGCGCGCGCGAAGCTCACCCCCGGGCCCTCCGCACCGCCGCGAGCACCCGCTCGGGCGTCGCGGGCGCGTCGAGCGCGGGATAGTTCGGCCCGGCCGCCGCCACCGCGTCGGAGAGCGCGAAGAAGACGGACATGCCCAGCATGAAGGGCGGCTCGCCCACCGCCTTGGAGCGGTAGATGGTCTGGGCGGGGTTCTCCTCGTCCCAGAGCGCCACGTTGAAGACGTCGGGCCGGTCGGAACAGGCAGGGATCTTGTAGGTCGAGGGCGCATGGGTGCGCAGCCGGCCTTCCTCGTCCCAGACCAGTTCCTCGGTGGTCAGCCAGCCCGCGCCCTGGACGAAGCCGCCCTCGATCTGGCCCATGTCGATGGCCGGGTTCAGCGAGCGTCCGCAGTCGTGCAGGATGTCGGTCCTGAGGATCCGGTGCTCGCCGGTCAGCGTGTCGATCACCACCTCGGAGCAGGCCGCGCCATGGGCGAAGTAGAAGAACGGCTTGCCCTGGCCCTTGATCCGGTCCCAGGCAAGGCCCGGCGTCTTGTAGTAGCCGGTAGAAGACAGGCTCACCCGCCCCTCGTAACAGAGCTTCGCGGCCTCGGCGAAGTCCAGCGTCTCGCCACCGACAGTGACCTGGCCGCCCTCGAAGCGCACGTCGCCCGGCTCGGCCTGGTTGCGCTCGGCCAGGAAGGCGGCCATGCGGTCGCGGATGGTCTCGGCGGCGGCACGCGCCGCCATGCCGTTCAGGTCCGAGCCCGAGGAGGCCGCCGTGGCCGAGGTGTTCGGCACCTTGGAGGTATCCGTGGCGGTGATCTTCACTGCCCGGGCGTCGAGCCCGAAGGTCTCGGCGGTGACCTGGGCGACCTTCTGGAAGAGCCCCTGGCCCATCTCGGTGCCGCCGTGGTTCAAGGCCAGGCTGCCGTCCTGGTAGACATGCACCAAGGCGCCCGCCTGGTTCAGATGCGTCAGCGTGAAGGAGATGCCGAATTTCACCGGGGTCAGCGCGATGCCGCGCTTGAGATGCGGGCTCTCGGCGTTCCAGGCGGCGATGGCCTCGCGGCGCGCAGCGTAGTCCGCGCTCTCCTCGAGCCGCCGGGTCATGGCGCCCAGGACAAAATCCTCGACCGCCATGCCGTAGGGCGTGGTCTGCGCCCCGGGCGTCGGAGTGGGCGCGGGGCCCGGCGCGGCATTGCCGACCGCCCCGCGCGAGGCGAGATCGGCCTGCGTGTCGGCGGGCCGGGGCGCGGCCTCGGCGGCGGTCTTCGCGGCTTGGGCTTCGGCGGGCCCGGGCGGCACCGTGCCCTCCGGCTTCTCCGCGTAGTAGTTCCGCCGCCGCACCTCGAGCGGGTCGAGCCCCAGCTCATGCGCGATCTGGTCCATCACCCGCTCGATGCCCATCATGCCCTGCGGCCCGCCGAAGCCGCGAAAGGCGGTGGCGGACTGGGTGTTGGTCTTCAGCCGGTGGCTGTCGATCCGCGCGGTGGGCAGGAAATAGGCGTTGTCGGCATGCAGCATCGCCCGGTCGGCAACCGGCAGGGACAGGTCCTGCGCCCAGCCGCAGCGCACCAGGTGGGTGAACTCCACCCCCGCGAGCCGCCCTTCGGCGTCATAACCCGCGCGGTATTCGATGCGCAGGTCGTGGCGCTTGCCGGTGATCGTCATGTCGTCGTCGCGGTCGTAGCGCATCTTCACCGGGCGGCCGGTCTTGGCCGCGACCACGGCGCAGGCGACGGCCAGCGCGTTGCCCTGGCTTTCCTTGCCGCCGAAGCCGCCGCCCATGCGGCGCGTCTCGATGCGGACCGCATGCATCGGCAGGCCAAGCGCGTCGGCCACCTTGTGCTGGATCTCGGTGGGATGCTGGGTCGAGGCATGCACCACCATGTCGCCGCCTTCCTGCGGCAGCGCCAGGGCGGCCTGGCCCTCGAGGTAGAAATGCTCCTGCCCGCCGATCTCGATCTCGCCGGAGACTTGGTGCGGGGCGGCGTCGATGGCCTCGCCGGCGTCGCCCTTCTCCCAGACCCTTGGGCCTTCCTCGAAGCGGCTGTCCCCCTCCAGCGCCTCGTCGACGGTGAAGATCGCGTCGCGCTTCTCGGTCTTGAAGACCGCGCGGCGCGCCGCCTTGCGGGCGTTCAGATGGCTGTCGGCGGCGACCACGAAGACCGGCTGGCCGAAGTAGCGCAGCGAATGGCCCGAGAGAAGCGGCTCGTCATGCGCCGAGGGCGAGCAATCGGCGGGCCGGTCGAGATCCGCGGCCTCGAGGACCAGCGCCACGCCCGGGCTTTGCCGCACCGGCCCGAGGTCGAGCGCGGTGATCCGCCCCCGCGCGATGGGCGCCAGCCCGAAGGCCAGGTGCAGCGTGTTCGCGGGCAGGGGAATGTCGTCGATGTAGCGCGCGGCGCCGGTCACATGCAGGGCCGCGGCGTCATGGGGCAGGGGTTTTGCAACGCTCATGCCGTCACCTCCAGCACCGACACCGCCTGGCCCTTGGTCTCGGCCAGGTAGCGGCGCAGCATGTTACGCGCGGCCTCGAGCCGGTAGTCGGCCGAGGCGCGCATGTCACTCATCGGGGTGAAATCCGTCTCGAAGGCCTCG
Organism: Roseivivax sp.; assembly: GCF_054552075.1. NCBI lineage: Bacteria > Pseudomonadati > Pseudomonadota > Alphaproteobacteria > Rhodobacterales > Roseobacteraceae > Roseivivax > Roseivivax sp. Next base: position 31,130 of record NZ_JBTOLZ010000024.1, on the reverse strand, counting down.
AGCGCGGGGGCGATGCCCGCCTCGCTCCATTCCGCGCCGATGAGCGCCTCCTCGACCGCGGCGGCGCGCTTCGGCACGCCGGCCATGCCGCCGAAGGCCACGCGGGCGGCGCTGACGCTGCCCTCGGAGACGGTCACGTCGAAGGCGCCGCAGATCGCCGAGATGTCCTGGTCGAAGCGCTTCGAGAGCTTGTAGACCCGGAAATCCGGCGCCGTCTTCGGGAAGCTCACCGCCTCGACGAATTCGCCGCGGGCGCGGTCCTGCTTGCCGTAATCGAGGAAGAACTCCTCGAGCGGCATCTCGCGGCGGTTGTCGCCGGCGCGCAGGTGCAGCGTCGCCCCCAGCGCGATCAGCGCCGGCGGGTTGTCCCCGATGGGCGAGCCATTGGCGATATTGCCGCCGATGGTCGCCGCGGCGCGCACCTGCGCCGAGCCGTAGCGGCGGATCATCTCGGCGTAGGAGGGCAGGCTCGGGGCCACGGCCTGCATCACGCGGTCCATGCTGACGCCCGCGCCGATGCGGAAGTGGCTGTCGCTCTCCTCGATCTCGGCGAGATCGGCGCAGCGGTTGAGGAAGATCACCTCTTCAAGCTCGCGCAGGTCCTTGGTCACCCAGAGGCCCACATCGGTCGCCCCGGCGATCAGCGTCGCCTCGGGGTGGCGGGCATAGGTGGCGGCCAGCTCGTCCGCGGTCTCGGGCGCGAAGACCCGGCCGCTTTCGGCGCCGGGCTCGACGCCCGCGCCGCCCGGGGCGGGCAGTGCCTCGGTCATCCAGTCGGGCACCGGGGCGCTGGCCGCGGCCTCGGCGGCGCGCACGATCGGCGCGTAGCCGGTGCAGCGGCAGAGGTTGCCCGCCAGCGCGTCGTCGTAATCGCTAGCGCCCTTGGCATGGGCCACCGCCATGGAGACCACGAAGCCCGGCGTGCAGAAGCCGCATTGCGAGCCGTGGTGGTCGATCATCGCCTGCTGCACCGGGTGCAACGCGCCATCGGGGCCGGAGATGCCCTCGACGGTGCGCACCGCGCGGCCGTTGAGCTGGGGCAGGAAGAGGATGCAGGCGTTGAGCGCCCGCGCGCCGGTGCGGTCGTCGGTGACCATCACCGTGCAGGCGCCGCAGTCGCCCTCGTTGCATCCCTCTTTCGTGCCGGTGAGGCCGCGCTCTTCGCGCAGCCAGTCGAGCAGCGTGACCGTCGGGTCCACGTCCCTCAGCTCGACACTCTCTCCATTCAGAAGAAAGCGGATATTCATGGTGAAACTCGCGCCGCGTTACTTCGCGCCCGTGGAATGCGCGCCCTCGATGCGGCGTAGAAGGCGGCGGGCCGGGTCGTGTCTTCGACCCCGGAGGCTAGGGGCGCGGGCGAGGTCTTGGCAAGAAAAATCGTGCCCCGCGCCGAGACGCGGGGGCCTGCCGCCCGAAGCTGCGGCGCTCAGTTGCCGCTGTTCTGCAGCGCCTCGCCGGTGTTCTCGATCGCGGTGCCGACGTTTTCCTGGGTCTCCTCGAGCGCGGCTTCGCCCTCGGGGCTGAGCTCGATGAAGCCGAAATAAAGAAGCACCGCGATGACGATCGCGACCAGGACGACAAGACCGATCAGACGGGACATGGCAGGCCACCTTTCCTTCCAGTTGCGGTCGGATAACGCCGCAAGGGGCGCTTGGGATCCGCCTTGGGCGGATTGTCCTCTTTCGTGGCTTTCGGGCCGGGCCCACCCAACATAGTGTGGGGGACATGGCCGATCCCCGATTCATCCACCTCCGCGTTCACACCGAATATTCCCTGCTCGAAGGGGCCGTGCGGCTGAAGAAGCTGCCCGGGCTCTGCGCCGGCATGGAGATGCCCGCGGTCGCCGTGACCGACACCAACAACCTCTTTGCCGCGCTGGAGTTCTCGGTGACGGCCGCGGGGGCGGGCATCCAGCCGATCATCGGCTGCCAGGTCGATCTGCGCTACGTCGAGCCGGGCACCGGCGAACGCCCGAAGGATCCCGCGCCGGTGGTGCTGCTGGCGCAGTCCGAGGTGGGCTACGAGAACCTGATGAAGCTCAACTCCTGTCTCTACCTGCGGGGTGACGGGGAGCTGGCGCATGTCACCGTGGAAGAGCTCGAGGCCCATTCCGAGGGGGTGATCTGCCTGACCGGCGGGCCCGACGGGCCGGTGGGCATGTTGCTCCGGCAGGGCAGCCGCGGCGCGGCCCAGGCGCTTCTGGTGCGGATGCACGCGATCTTCGGCGACAGGCTCTACGTCGAGCTGCAGCGCCACCCCGGAGAGGAGGGCGCCCCCGAGGCCGAGCGGATGACCGAACGCGGCTTCGTCGAGATGGCCTACGAGATGGGCGTGCCTCTGGTCGCCACCAACGACGTCTATTTCCCCAAATCCGAGATGTACGAGGCGCATGACGCGCTGATCTGCATCGCCGACGGCGCCTATGTCGACCAGCAGGAGCCGCGCCGCCGGCTGACCCCGCAGCATTACTTCAAGTCGCCGCAGGAGATGGTGACGCTCTTCGCCGATTTGCCCGAGGCGATCGAGAACACCGTCGAAATCGCCAAGCGCTGCGCCTTCAAGGCCGAGAAGCGCGCGCCGATCCTGCCGCGCTTCGCCGACGACGAGGTCGAGGAGCTGCGCCGCCAGGCCAACGAGGGCCTGCAGAAGCGCCTCGCGGTGATCCCCCATGCCGACAGCGTCGAGGCCTACCAGGAGCGGCTCGATTTCGAGCTGGGCATCATCGAGGGCATGGGCTTCCCCGGCTACTTCCTGATCGTGGCCGACTTCATCAAATGGGCCAAGGACCACGACATCCCGGTCGGGCCGGGGCGGGGCTCGGGCGCGGGCTCGCTCGTGGCCTATGCGCTGACCATCACCGACCTCGACCCGCTGCGCTACAAGCTGCTTTTCGAGCGCTTCCTCAACCCCGAGCGGGTCTCTATGCCCGACTTCGACATCGACTTCTGCATGGACCGCCGCGAGGAGGTGATCCGCTACGTCCAGGAGAAGTATGGCCGCGACAAGGTGGGCCAGATCATCACCTTCGGCGCGCTCCTGTCGAAGGCCGCGGTGCGCGACGTGGGCCGGGTCCTGCAGATGCCCTACGGCCAGGTCGACCGGCTGTCGAAGATGATCCCGGTGGAAGGGGTGAAGCCCGTCTCCATCGAAAAGGCGCTGACCGACGAGCCGCGCCTGCGCGAGGAGGCCCGCGCCGAGGAGGTCGTCGACCGGCTCCTGACCTACGGCCAGCAGGTCGAGGGGCTCCTGCGGAACGCCTCGACCCACGCGGCGGGCGTGGTGATCGGCGACCGCCCGCTCGATCACCTGGTGCCGCTTTACCAGGATCCGCGTTCGGACATGCCGGCCACCCAGTTCAACATGAAATGGGTGGAACAGGCGGGCCTGGTGAAATTCGACTTCCTCGGCCTGAAGACGCTGACGGTGATCCAGAACGCGGTGGACCTGATCCACAAGTCCGGCCGCGACCTGCACATCGGTGCCGACGGCGCCACCATCTACGAGCCCTTCGAGGGCGCCGAGAACGACATCGGGCAGATCCCGCTCGACGACGAGGTGACCTACCGGCTCTATTCCCGCGCCAAGACGGTCGCGGTCTTCCAGGTGGAAAGCTCGGGCATGATGGATGCGCTGAAGCGCATGAAGCCCACCTGCATCGAGGACATCGTGGCGCTGGTGGCGCTGTACCGTCCCGGCCCGATGGAGAACATCCCGGTCTATTGCGAGGTCAAGAACGGCCAGCGCGAACGCGCCGGCATTCACCCTTCGATCGATCATATCCTCGACGAGACCCAGGGCATCATCGTCTACCAGGAACAGGTGATGCAGATCGCCCAGGAGATGGCGGGCTACTCGCTTGGCGGCGCCGACCTCTTGCGTCGCGCCATGGGCAAGAAGATCCAGGAGGCGATGGACGCCGAGAAGCCCAAGTTCATCGAGGGCGCCAAGAAGAACGGCGTCGACGACGACAAGGCGGTCGAGGTCTGGAACCTGCTCGACAAGTTCGCCAACTACGGCTTCAACAAGTCGCACGCGGCGGCCTATGCGGTGGTCAGCTACCAGACCGCCTGGCTCAAGGCGAACCACCCGGTCGAGTTCATGGCCGGGGTGATGAACTGTGACATCCATCTCACCGACAAGCTGGCGATCTACTTCGAAGAGGTGAAGAAGGGGCTTGAGCTGCCCTGGGTGCCGCCTTGCGTGAACCGCAGCCAGGCCGCCTTCGACGTGCAGGACGGCAAGCTGATCTACGCCCTCGGCGCGCTGAAGAACGTCGGGCTGGAGGCGATGCGGCTGGTGGTCGACGCACGGCTGGATGAGAACGGCCGCGACAAGCCCTTCGCCACGCTCTACGACCTGGCGCGGCGGGTGGACCTCAAGCGCGTCGGCAAGCGGCCGCTCGAGATGATGGCCCGCGCCGGCGCCTTCGACGTGCTCGACAAGAACCGCCGCCGGGTCTTCGACAGCCTCGACGCGCTGGTCGCCTATTCCGCGGCGGTGCACGAGCAGAAGAACTCCAACCAGGTGTCGCTCTTCGGCGAAGCCGGCGACGACCTGCCCGAGCCGCGGCTCGCGCCGGTCAACGACTGGCTGCCCGCCGAACGGCTGGCCGAGGAGTTCAAGGCCATCGGCTTCTACCTCTCGGGGCATCCCCTCGACGACTACCTCGCGGCGCTGAAGCGCAAGGGGGTGCTGACCCTCGAAGAGGTCACCCGCAAGGCCGAAGGCGGCGCGCTGGTCGCCAAGCTCGCCGGCAGCGTCGCCGGCCGGCAGGAGCGCAAGTCCGCCCGCGGCAACCGCTTCGCCTTCTGCCAGCTCTCCGATCCGACCGGCGCCTACGAGGTGACGCTGTTCTCCGAGACGCTGGAGAAGTCGCGCGAACACCTCGAGACCGGCGCCAAGGTGGTGATCACCGTCGAGGCCACCATGGAGAGCGACCAGCTGAAACTGCTCGGCCGCTCGGTCGCGCCGGTCGACGTGGCGGTGGCGGACGCCGGGACCTCGGGCCTGCGGATCTACATCGAGGACCAGGGCGCCATCGCGCAGATCGCCTCGGTCCTGAGCCGCGCCTCGGAGCAGCTGCCCAAGGCCGGGCGCGGGCCGGTGCACCTTTGCCTCGCCCACGACGGGCTGCCCGGCGAGGTGGAGATCGGCCTCGAGGAGCAGTTCCCGGTGACGCCCGAGATCAAGGGGGCGATCAAGTCGCTCTCGGGGATCATGGACGTGGTGGATTTCTGAGGCTGTTTCAGCGGTTTTGATGGCATGTTTGGTGGGGTCCGGGCCGCCTGCGGCGCCCCGGACCCGGTGAGGGGGCTCTGCCCCCTCTGCGGGCGTGCCGCCCGCATTCACCCCCGAGGTATTTGGACAAGCTGAAGGGCGGAAGGGGGTGTGCTGGGTGCGCGGGTGTGCGCTGGGCCGGCGGGTGCGGCTGGTTGTGGGGGCGGGATTTTTTGGGGGTGTCGGGCTGGCTCTGGTGCTGTGCGTCGTGGGCTGGCGTGTGGGCTGGTGGCCGCGTGGCGCGGGCGGCGGCGCGCGGACACGGGCGGTTTGCCGCGACTGAGGGCCGTGTGGAGCGGGCGGCGGCGCGCGGGCCGCGAGGCGTGACTTCGGGCCGTGTGGAGCGGACGGCGTGGGGCGTTGTGGCGCCACTGCGGGCCGTCAAGAGCGGGCGGCGGCACTTAGTCCAGGAGGCCGTGAGCCGGTGGCCGGAGCTGTGTTTGACGGACGGCGGCGCGGGGGGCACGGCGGTGAGCCGTGGGCCGGAACCGCGACGCGCGGGCGCTCAGTAGTGCGGCGGAGTCTCGTCGCCGTAGAGATGCGCGCCGCCGCCTTCGGTCTCGCGCTGGGCCTCGCGTTCGAGCAACATGGCGACCCGCGTGGAGAGGCGCTCGATCTCGCGGTCCTGGCGCGCGGCGAGATCCGAGAGGTCCTCGACCTGGCGGATCACATCGGCCAGCCGTTCCTCGATCCGCTGCACTCTGTCGTCCATGGCTTGCTCCTGGCGTTCTTGCCCCCCGGGGCGGGAGCGGCTAGAGGAGGCCGCGCGATCCCCAGCCCCCGAATCCAGAGCCTTACACCATGGCCAAACAGAAGAAACAGCCCCGTCCCAAGGCGGAGACGCCCAAGGGTTTCCGCGATTATTTCGGCGCCGAGGTGACCGAGCGGGCCGAGATGCTCGGCCGGATCACCGCTGTTTATCATCGCTACGGCTTCGAGGCGCTCGAAAGCTCGGCGGTGGAGACCGTCGAGGCGCTGGGCAAGTTCCTGCCCGATGTCGACCGCCCGAACGAGGGGGTCTTTGCCTGGCAGGAAGGCGAGGAGGCCGGCAAGGGCGACTGGCTGGCGCTGCGCTACGACCTGACGGCGCCCCTGGCGCGGGTCTATGCCCAGCACCGCAACGACCTGCCGACGCCCTACCGGCGCTATGCCACGGGGCCGGTCTGGCGCAACGAGAAGCCCGGGCCGGGCCGCTTCCGGCAGTTCTACCAGTGCGACGCCGATACCGTGGGGGCGCCCTCGGTGGCGGCGGATGCGGAGATCTGCGCGATGCTCTGCGACGCGCTGGAAGAGGTGGGGATCGCGCGCGGGGATTACCTCGTGCGGGTCAACAACCGCAAGGTGCTGGAAGGCGTGCTCGAGGCCATGGGCGTCACCGAGGAAGGCCAGAAGGCCGCGGTGATGCGCACCATCGACAAGTTCGACAAGGTCGGCGAGGCGGGCGTCCGCGAGCTTCTGGGCAAGGGGCGGCTCGATGCCTCGGGGGCCTATATCGACGGTGTGGGGCTGGCGGCGGAGCAGGCCGAGCCGGTGATCGCCTTCCTGACCTCCAAGGGCGCGGGCGCCCAAGAGACGCTCGACAACCTTCAGCGGGCCGTGGGCGAAAGCGCGCTTGGCGCCGAGGGCGTGGGCGAGCTGCGCGAGATCGCGACGCTTCTGGCCGCCCAGGGCTATGCCGACGACCGCATCGTCATCGACCCGTCCGTCGTGCGCGGTTTGGGCTATTACACCGGGCCGGTCTTCGAGGCCGAGCTGACCTTCGAGATCCTCGACGAGAAGGGCCGAAAGCGGCAGTTCGGCTCGGTCGCGGGCGGCGGGCGCTACGACGACCTGGTCAAGCGCTTCACCGGCCAGGCGGTGCCCGCGACGGGCGTCTCGATCGGGGTCGACCGTTTGCTGGCGGCGCTGCGCGAGAAGGGCCGCGCGGGGGCGCGCGCCGAGGGCCCCGTCGTGGTCACCGTCATGGACCGTGCGCGCATGGCCGACTACCAGGCCATGGTCGCCGAGCTGCGCCAGGCCGGCATCCGCGCCGAGGTCTACCTCGGCAACCCCAAGAACTTCGGCAACCAGCTCAAGTATGCCGACCGGCGCGGCGCGCCGGTGGCGGTGATCGCGGGCTCCGAGGAGTTCGACAACGGCCGGGTGCAGATCAAGGACCTGGTGCTCGGCGCCGAGATCGCCGAGAACGCCACGCTCGAGGAGTGGAAGGAACGCCCCTCGCAGTTCGAGGCCCCGCGCGCCGAGCTGGTGGCCCGCGTGCAAGAGATCCTGGACCGCCGGTCATGAGCAGCCGGGCGGCACGCGACCGGGCCTTCGCGCTCCGGGGCGGCTTCGAGGCGGAAGGCGCACGGGTGGTGGACTGCGAGATCCTGCAACCCGCCGAGACGCTGCTCGATCTTTACGGCGAAGACATCCGCGCCCGCGCCTATGTCACCCAGGACCCGGGCCGGGGCGAGCGCATGCTGCGCCCGGATTTCACCGTGCCGGTGGTGCAGATGCACATGGCCCATGGCGCCGAGCCCGCGCGCTACACCTATGCCGGCGAGGTCTTCCGCCGGCAGGAGGACTTCCCGGGCCGGGCCTCGGAATACCTGCAGGTGGGCTACGAGGTCTTCGACCGCGCCGATCCCGATGCCGCCGATGCCGAGGTCTTCGCCGCGATCCGCGGCGCGCTGGGCAGCGCGCCCCTGCGCGCGGCGACCGGGGACATCGGCATCCTCAAGGCCGCGGTGGCCGGGCTCGAGACCAGCGAGGCGCGGCGGCGCGCGCTGATGCGCCACATCTGGCGGCCGCGCCGCTTCCGCGCGCTGATCAACCGCTTCTCCGGCAAGACCCCGATGCCCGAGGCGCGCGCCGCGCTTCTGGCCGCCGAGGACCCCTTTGACGGCGCCGGGCCCGAGATCGGCCTGCGCAGCCGCGCCGAGGTCGAGGCCCGGATCGCCACACTGCGCGCCGAGGCCGAGACCCCGCCGCTCGCGCAGAGCGAGGTCGAGATGATCGACGAGCTGCTGGGTGTCTCCGAGACCTGCCCCTATGCGCTGGATCACCTCAAGCACCTGGCGATGGACTTCCCGGTCCTGCGCGCCGCCGTGGGCCGCTTCGAGCGGCGCTGCGCCGCGCTCGAAGCGCGCGGGGTGGACGTGGCGACGCTGGACTTCGAGGCCGCCTACGGGCGCAGCTCGATGGAATATTACGACGGCTTCGTCTTCGGCTTCTACGCCGAGGGCCGGCCCGACCTGCCGCCGGTCGCGACCGGCGGGCGTTACGACGCGCTGACCGAACGGCTGGGGCAGGGCGCCAGCATCCCCGCCGTGGGCGGGGTGATCCGGCCCGACCTTCTGGACGAGATTGGAGCGGCGGCATGAGCGTGAAGCTGGGCGTGCCCTCCAAGGGCCGGCTGATGGAGAAGACCTTCGACTGGTTCGGCCAGCGCGGCATCACGCTGGAGCGCACCGGCTCGGAGCGCGAATACGCCGCGCGGGTCACCGGCATCGAGGGTGTCTCGCTGGTGCTCCTGGCCGCCGGGGAGATCCCGCGCGAGCTGGCCGCCGGGCGCATCCACCTGGGCGTGACCGGCACCGACCTGGTGCACGAGAAGCTGGTGCAATGGGACCAGAAGGTCGAGGCGCTGGCCGAGCTGGGCTTCGGCCATGCGGACCTGATCCTCGCGGTGCCGCAGTCCTGGGTGGATGTGACCACGCTCGACGATCTCGACGGGGCGGCGGCGGCCTTCCGGGCCGAGCACGGCTTCCGCATGCGGATCGCCACCAAGTATCACCGGCTGGTGCGGCATTACCTGCGCGACGGCGGCGTGGCCGATTACGCGCTGGTCGACAGCCAGGGCGCCACCGAGGGCACGGTGAAGAACCTCACCGCCGAGGCCATCGCCGACATCACCTCGACCGGAGAGACGCTCCGGGCCAACCACCTGCGGGTGCTCTCGGACGAGCCGATCCTGCGCAGCCAGGCGACTCTCTTCCGCTCGCGGACCGCCGAGAAGAGCGCCGAGACCCGCGAGACCCTGCGCGAGCTCTTGGCCAAGCTGGACCTCTAGCGCCGGTTTTTCTGTCGGGATCCCAGGGGTTTACGCGCGCGGCGCGCAAATGTCGGGAATGTTCTTTGACTCGCGAGTCAAAAACCGCATGATCCGCCCCACACTCGATTGAGACATCTCAGGGAGAGACCGACATGAAAACGACGCTGACTTCCGCTTTCGCGCTGGCCCTCGTCGCCGGCAGTGCCGCGGCGCAGGAGACTTGCGACAGCGTGAGCTTCGCCGATGTGGGCTGGACCGACATCACCGCCACCACCGCCGCCACGACCACCGTGCTTCAGGCGCTGGGCTATGAGACCGACGTGAAGGTCCTGTCGGTGCCGGTGACCTATACCTCCATGGCCGACGGCGATATCGACGTCTTCCTCGGCAACTGGATGCCGACCATGGAGAACGATATCGCGCCCTACCGCGAGGACGGCTCGGTGGTGACCGTGCGCACCAACCTCGAGGGCGCCAAGTACACGCTGGCGACCAATGCCGCAGGTGCGGAGCTGGGCATCGACAGCTTCGGCGCCATCGCCGAACATGCCGATGCGCTCGACGAGACGATCTACGGCATCGAGCCCGGCAACGACGGCAACCGGCTGATCCTCGACATGATCGAGGCGGATGCCTTCGGTCTCGGCGGCTTCGACATCCGCGAGAGCTCCGAGCAGGGCATGCTGGCGCAGGTCGGCCGCGCCTCGGACCGCGACGAGCCCATCGTCTTCCTGGGCTGGGAGCCGCATCCGATGAACGCCAACTTCGACCTCACCTACCTCGAGGGCGGCGACGATTACTTCGGCCCGAACCTCGGCGGCGCGACCGTGCACACCAACACCCGCGCCGGCTTCGGCGAGGACTGCCCGAACGTGCAGGCGCTGCTCGAGAACCTCGTCTTCTCGCTGGAGATGGAGAACGAGATCATGGGCGCGATCCTGAACGACGGCATGGACCCCGACGAGGCCGCCGCGGCCTGGCTGTCGGAGAACACCGACATGGTCGCGGGCTGGCTCGAGGGCGTGACCACCGTGGACGGCGGCGACGCCGAGGACGCGGTGATGTCGGCGCTGCAGTAAGCGGCTTCGGTTTGAATGGTTTGGAAGGGGCGGCCCGGGGTGGGCCGCCTCTTTTTTTGTGTGGGGGGTGGCGGTGTTGTGGGTGCGGTTGGGGTGAGCCTCTAAGGGCGATGGGCGTCACTGACGCCCGCTGCTGCGGAACCGCTCGGCTTGCCAAACTTCAGCTCTGACCCACTCAAATCAACCACTCCGCCAGATCAGCGCCCCACGCCTCCACCACGCCCCCCTTGCGCCCGAATAGCACCGAAGGTGCCGGGCGCGCGCCGGACCGGCCCCTTGGGCCGGCGCTCTTGTGGGCGGAGCGCTTGGTTCGCCCCTAGCCCTGACCTTGCGTGGATAAAGCGCCTCGCTCAGAGGGCAGCAGCGCCGGCCCCCGGTCCGTCGCGCGCCCTTTGTTTGGACGGGTTGAGAGGGGAGAAAGGCGTTGGTTGAGCACGGCAGGGCGTGCAATCGCCGCCAGGTCAGGAACCAGGCTCGACCACGTGCCTCTTGCGCCCGCATAGCACCGAAGGTGCAGGGCGCGCGCCGGACCGGCCCGATGGGCCGGCGCTCTTGTGGGCGAAGCGCTTAGTTCAACTCTAGCCCTGACCTTTTCGGGATTAAGCGCCCCGCTCAGAGGTCGGCAGCGCCGGCCCCCGGTCCGGTGCGCGCCCTCTGTTTGGGCGGGTTGAGAGGGGAGATGGGCGTTGGTTGAGCCCGAAAGGGCGTGCAATTGCTGCCAGGTCAGGAACCACATTCACTATGCGCCCCCGTTGCCCCCTCTGTCTGGACGTGTGGATAGGGGAGAACGGCGTTAGTTGAGCCCGTTAGGACAGAGACCGCCTCCGCCACCGCCCCGTCAGCTCAAGCCCCAGACCCACACGCCCGCACACCCCCTTTACCCCCTCGCCGCCACCAGGTTCACCCGGGCGGGCAGGCGGATGCCGTCGGCGGAGAGATACCGCTCCCAGCGCCTGTGCATCCGGGAGAGGATCGCGGCGCGGTCGGCGGCGCTGCCGCCCATGTCGCGCAGCACGGAAGGGATCGGGCCGATCGCGGGCAGGAGGCGCTCCATCGTGGGCCAGCCCTCGGGGTGGTGCAGGCTCAGGTCGACCGGCTCGACGGTGATCTCGCGCCAGCCGGCGGCGGCGAGGATCGCCTGCACCCGGGCGGGGTCGCGGAAGGCCATGGGCCCGGGCGCATCGGGATCACCGGCAGGCGGGGCGCCGAGGTGATCCACGGCCACCGCGCGGGCCTCTCCGAACCAGGGGTTGTGGCGCGCCTCCGACCAGGCGGCGAAGAGCATCCGCCCGCCCGGCGCCAGGGTGGCGCGGAGCCGGGCAAAGGCCGCCTCCGGGTCGTCGAAGAACATCACCCCGAAGCGCGAGAGCACCAGCTCGTAGGGGCCCGGCAGCTCGCCCACCTGGGCATCGGCCTCGAGAAACCGCGCTTGCCCGAGGCCCGCCGCGGCGCGGTCGGCCTCGGCGAGCGCCAGGAGCGGGGCGGAGATGTCGACGCCATGCGCGACCCCCTTGGGTCCCACCGCGCGAGCGGCCGAGAGCGTCAGCGCCCCGCCGCCGCAGCCCACGTCCAGCACCCGTTCACCGGGCGCGGGCGCCGCGCGGGCCATGAGCAGGGCCCGCACGGCATCGTGCAGAAGATCGAGGTCACGGTGATGCGTGACCCAGCGCTGCCCGGCATCGCCGCTCCAGAACTCGGCCTGCGCGGCGTTCGGGCCGGTCATGCGCCGATCTTGTCCTGCGTCTTGGTCTCGAAGTCGCTGGCGTCATGGCGCTCGAGCAGCTGCTCGTGCGGCTCGCCCGAGGTGCGATTGACCATGCGGCCGCGCGCCACCGGGGCACGCGCGTCGAGCGCCTTGGCCCAGCGCAGCACGTTCTTGTATTCATGCACCGACAGGAAGGTCCCGGCGTTATAGGCGCGGCCCAGGACCATGTTGCCGTACCAGGGCCAGATCGCCATGTCGGCGATGGAATAGTCCTCACCCAGCATGAATTCCTTGTCGGCCAGGTGCTTGTCCAGAACGTCGAGCTGGCGCTTGCTTTCCATGGCGTAGCGGTTGATCGGGTATTCCATCGGCTCGGGGGCATAAGCGTAGAAATGCCCGAAGCCGCCGCCGAGGAAGGGCGCGGAGCCCATCTGCCACATCAGCCAGGACAGGAGTTCCGGCCGGTCCTCGGGCTTGCCGAGGAACTTCCCGTAGCGCTCGGCGAGATGCATCATGATCGCCACGGATTCGAAGACGCGGACGGGCTCGGGGCCGGTGCGGTCGACCAGCGCGGGGATCTTGGAGTTGGGGTTGGCCTCGACGAAGCCCGAGCCGAACTGGTCGCCGTCGCCGATGCGGATCAGCCAGGCGTCGTATTCGGCCTCGGAGACGCCGGCGGCCAGCAGCTCCTCGAAGAGCACCGTGACCTTCACGCCGTTCGGGGTGCCCATGGAATAGAGCTGGTAAGGATGCTTGCCGACCGGCAGCTCCTTGTCGTGGGTCGCCCCGGCGATCGGGCGGTTGAGGCTGCCCCAGGTGCCGCCGTTCTCGGCGTCCCAGGTCCAGACTTCGGGCGGGGTATAGCTCATCTCGGCGCTCCTTGGGCGGCTGGGAATTGGGTTGTCTCGGGCCAGAACCTAACGAGCATGCGGCGAATGGCCAGAGCGGGGGAGGTTCGCGCCCGCACAGATGGCTCTGGGAATGCGAACAATGCGGGGTGCGGGGAGGGGCGTGGTGGGAGCGGGTCGGAGCTGCGCGCGCGGGCTTGCGATCCTGTGAGCCCGGGAGGGCAGGGGGACGTCTCGGCGCAAGATTGCGGGCAGCGGGTGGGCGATGAACGCGGGCATTCCAAGCGACGCGCGCGCTGTCTGCGAGCAAGCCGAGTGCCCCAAGCGCCCTAACCAAGACGGACGCCGAGCGTCACCTGCGGCCCGAAATCACACCACCCCGAGGCGCCGCGCCCTAATGCACGCCGAAGCGCCGCTCCGCCCCCTCACAGCACCCCGAGCTCGGCCAGCGCCCCGGCCAGCTCCGGCGGCAGCTCGTCGTCGTCCTCGCGGGCGCGGGACAGATCGGCGGGCGCGTCCTCGTCGGCGAGATAGCGCCAGCCCTGGAAGGGGCGGCGCGGGGCCGGGGTCACGCGGAAGATCTCGGGGTCGAGCACGATGGCGCATCGGCGGATGCCGTCACCGCCCGAGACCTCGTCGAGCCGGAGGATCCGCTGGCGGCACTGGATCAATCCCTTGATCACCCAGTAGATCGAGCCGCCGTCCAGAATCTGCTGCTCTTTCTTGGGCCACATGCGGGTGACATGGCGCGGCAGCTCGTCCGGCCCCTTGGCCCGGGCGGAGCCCTGCCAGCGGGTCAGGCTTTCGACGCTTTCGGTCCCCGCAGAGAGCTTGAGAAGGTGAACGATTGCCATGGCACTCCCCGATTTCTTCCCCTATATTGTAGGTCCCCCGCTCGGGCCTTCAAACCCTTGTGGGCAAACCCGTTCCCGACCTCAGCGACCGAGAATCACACTATGACCCGCTTCGCCGCCCCCATCGCCGAGCAAATCTGGGACATGAAGTACCGGCTCAAGGATGCCGACGACAGCCCCATCGACGCCAGCGTGGAGGACACCTGGCACCGTATCGCCAAATCCCTCGCCGAGGTCGAGAGCGACCCCAAGGCCTGGGAGCCGCGCTTCTACGAGGCGCTGGAGGATTTCCGCTACCTGCCCGCCGGGCGGATCACCGCAGGCGCCGGCACCGGCCGGGCGGTGACGCTCTTCAACTGCTTCGTCATGGGCACGATCCCCGACAGCATGGCCGGCATCTTCGACATGCTGAAGGAGGCCGCGCTGACCATGCAGCAGGGCGGCGGCATCGGCTATGATTTCTCCACCATCCGTCCCAAGGGCGCCCTGGTCGAAGGCGTGGCCGCCGATGCCTCGGGCCCGCTGTCCTTCATGGACGTCTGGGACGCCATGTGCCGCACCATCATGTCCGCCGGCTCGCGCCGCGGCGCGATGATGGCGACCATGCGCTGCGACCATCCCGACATCGAGGATTTCATCTCCGCCAAGGCCGACAGCGCCCGGCTGCGGATGTTCAACCTCTCGGTGCTGGTCACCGATGCCTTCATGGAGGCCGTGAAGGCCGACGGCAAATGGGATCTGCTCTACGACGGTAAGGTCTACCGCACGCTGAAGGCGCGCGACCTCTGGAACCGCATCATGCGGGCGACCTATGACTACGCCGAGCCGGGGGTGATCTTCATCGACCGGATCAACGAGGCCAACAACCTCAACTACGTCGAGACCATCGCCGCCACCAACCCCTGCGGCGAGCAGCCGCTGCCGCCCTATGGCGCCTGCCTGCTGGGCTCGGTGAACCTGGCGCGGCTGGTGACCGATCCCTTCGGTCCCAAGGCCGAGCTCGACCCCAAGGCGCTCGACCGGCTGGTCGCCACCGCGATCCGCATGATGGACAACGTCGTCGACGCCTCGCGCTTCCCGCTCGAAAGCCAGCGGCTCGAGGCGCAGAACAAGCGCCGGATCGGCCTGGGCGTCACCGGGCTGGCCGATGCGCTTCTGATGCTGGGCCTGCGCTACGGCTCCGACGAGGCCGCGCGGCAGACCGAGGTCTGGCTGAAGCAGATCGCCCGGGCGAGCTATCTCGCCTCGGTCGAGCTGGCCAAGGAGAAGGGGCCCTTCCCGCTTTTCGACGCCGAGGGCTACCTGGCCTCGGGCAACATGCAGAACATGGACGAGGACGTCCGCGAGGCGATCCGCACCCATGGCATCCGCAACGCGCTGCTGACCTCGATCGCGCCGACCGGGACGATCTCGCTTTACGCGGGCAATGTCTCCTCGGGCATCGAGCCGGTCTTCGCCTATGCCTACACCCGCAAGGTGCTGCAGAAGGACGGCTCGCGCACCGAAGAGGAGGTGGTCGACTACGCCGTGCATCTCTTCCGCGAGAAGTTCGGCGCCGACGCCGAGCTGCCGGAGTATTTCGTCAACGCCCAGACGCTGAGCCCCAGCGAGCACGTGAAGATGCAGGCGGCGGCGCAGAAATGGGTCGACAGCTCGATCTCCAAGACCATCAACTGCCCCGAGGACATCGGCTTCGAAGCCTTCAAGGACGTCTACATGCAGGCCTATGAGACGGGCTGCAAAGGCTGCACCACCTACCGCCCGAACGAGGTGACGGGCTCGGTGCTGAGCGTGTCGGACGCCGAACCCAAGGCCGAGGAAAAGCCGGTGCTGGTCTCCGAGACCGAGGAGAGCGCCGAGGTGGTCTACATGTCCGAGCCGCTCGACCGGCCGCAGGCGCTCGAGGGGGCGACCTACAAGCTGAAGTGGCCCGACAGCGAGCACGCGATCTACCTGACGATCAACGACATCATCGTCGGCGGCCGGCGGCGGCCCTTCGAGGTCTTCATCAACTCCAAGAACATGGAGCATTTCGCCTGGACGGTGGCGCTGACGCGGATGATCTCCGCGGTCTTCCGCCGCGGCGGCGACGTGAGCTTCGTGGTCGAGGAGCTGAAGGCGGTCTTCGACCCGCGCGGCGGCGCCTGGGTGAAGGGGAAATACATCCCCTCGATCCTGGCCGCGATCGGCGGGGTGATCGAGCAGCACCTCCTGGCCATCGGCTTCCTCGAGGGCGAGGGCATGGGCCTGAAGAGCGACCCCCAGGCCTCGGTCGTCAACCTCGACGCCCCCCGCGGCAAGGCCTGCCCCTCCTGCGGGCAGTTCGAGATGCGGATGGTCGAGGGCTGCATGACCTGCGCGAGCTGCGGTCACTCGAAGTGCGGGTGAGGTGAGCGGGGGGCTGTTGGTCCTGTCCCGACAGCCAATTCGTAGCCACCGGCGGGCTTGAAATGGCCATTTGACAACCAATTCGCGGCGATCACGCTGAAAGCGCGTGATCGCCGCGTTTCGTTTTGAGTATTGCAGCCGGAGGTTCGAGTCTCTGGACGGAAGATAGGTTCACGTTCTGGGCGCCGAAAATCGGGCTGCTTCAGAATCCAGAGGCTTCTGCTGCGCGACATTTGCAAAGGTCAATCTGTCGCTGGCCAACCTGTAGAATGATCGGGTGCATTAACTGCGCGAGACTGTCGTCGGTGGGCGCTCCTTCGATGGCCCGCACCCAATCGCCGGAGGCCGTGCCAGGTATCAGGCGACGGCGCGCATCCAATTTCTGGAAATATGATTGGCCCATGAAAAAAGCCGCAGCCCTTGGGGCGGCGGCTTCACTCGAGAGATGTTTTCCGGGTTAGCGGAACGCGGCCAGCAGGTCGCTGATCCGTGCGCCATACCATCGTAGGGCGGTGCCGACGCAGTACCCCGCGCGCAGACTCAGGTCGTCGAGCGTGCTGGCCTGGACCGAGGCGAGCGCCTCATGAATGGTCCGCAGCGCGCCGTGGACAAGGTCTGTGTCCGGGCACACGGACCCGGACTGCGCATGCAGATCGCAGAGCGCATCGAAAGCGGTCGGCCCTGCTGCCAGATCCAGCAGGTCACACAATCCGGCGCCGTGACGGCGCAGGAAATCCGTCGCGCCGAGGGCTGCCTCGACGGCTTTGTCGGTCCCGTCACTATCCGTGACAAGGGGTGAGGTGGTGAGCATGAGTGCACTCCCGACATCCAGCCCGTGGCCCGTGCCACGTGTTTCTTGCTGGTGTCAGATCGGCCGATGCCATGGTGTGCGGTGGGCCAGGACGCGTGGGTCGATATCTCTCCTTGGTCGTTGCAGTCTTCGGTTTTGGTGCTGGTAGTCCGGATGTTGGCTCTTTCGTGCAGAGCCAAAGAAGAAATCTGTGTCTCCGGCGAATTTCCCATGACGGTATCGGTCCCACGGCTGTCTCCGAGGCAAGGCACGCCCGGCGGAGCACCCCGGGCGTAAGATTGATCAGCCGTGATGCGCTTCTGCAGCCCGGGAATCGCACAACCCATCGAGCAGCTGGCAGATCTCCTCCACGGCCGGATCGAGAGGGTCGATGCGATTGAACCGCGCGGCCTCGACGCGGTCGAGATCGTGGGCATGGCGCAGTGCCAGCAGGTCTTCGAGCGCGTCGAGTTCCCGGTTCAGCCGCCTTGTTAATGGCAGCGCGAGCGAGAGGTCGCCGACGAGGCACTGGACCCGTTTCGAGGCGGCTGGCCCGCCGAGCAGATGAGCCGCCGAGGCAAGAGCGGCGCGGTTGGCAACGATGAAACTCGCGCAGGGCGAGGGGCTGAAGATGTCCTTGGGCATTCGAGATGATCCTTCTCATCCGTGCCGGCCCCCTATGGACCGGCGTCAGAACGCCGCCGCGCTGCCCATCTGCGCCGCGTCGAGAATGAGATTGGCCGGTGCCCGAAATGGCGAAGGAAAAATACTGACGGTTACGAGATCCGAGCTATGCCGTCCGCGGGGTTCTCAGCAACGGCAAAGCCGGACGCGCCCCCCAGCGATCTCGGCATGGAACTCGCGTCCGATGGCGAGGATGCCGATCCGCCTCAGGCAGCTCGGATCGAACGCGACGTCGGTCCTGTGCGGGGTAACCGTCTCGAAAGGGACAATATGTGTCCGCCAGTCTTCGGTCGCGGTGACCGATACCCGAAACGACTGCCAAGGGCGGCTCAGCGCCTCGGTCCTCAGGCGGATATCGTAGGTCTCTCCGTTGCCGCAAAGGTCGAGCGCGATGCCGTCCCAGGCGCTGGCGTCGAAGGCAGACCCGTCGGGGCACAGGTCGAAGGCGATTTGGATGAAGCCGCCGTTATTGTCGAGCGAGACGTTGCCCCGTAGCACCGTCGCCTTCCGGCCTCGGTAGTCCTCGCATGACATGCGCCCCTGCGAGACGCCGCCCATGACGGCGTCGGCGACGTATTCCCAGTCGGGGTGCAGTTCCATGGAGACCACCTTGTTGCTGGATGTCGAATGCCAAGTGGCTACGATCATATCGAACATCAATTGTGCACCGGTATCTTGGCCGAAAGCACGCCGCACCTCCGAGCGGTCCAACCGATTGCCCCGATGTTTGGCGCAAACACTTCCGGCCCTCTGCGGTCACTCACCAGATTGGCCTTAGCTGCATCGCAGCTTCCCAGAACCGGTCCTTCGCGGCACCTCCATCACCGCAGTCGTGGCCAGTGGTGTTTTCCCCGTCTAATTTTCGTGCCAGTCTCTGATGGAGCGGCAAAGATCGCTCATAGCCATCCCGGTCCACATTCCACTACTCAGAGCCGGAACATTTTCAGTGAACATCGGCTCACTTTCGCCGTCCGCAACAAAGTGAATCACACCAGTTTCGTTGTCTTCGTCCTTGATAAATGTCCAGACGCCGAGATACTCGCCATCGCGCGTCAGAACGTCACCGCGCTCGACGTCGCTTTCAAAACCAACGAGCTTGATAAGGTATTTGAGTTCCATGACCGCAAGATACGGTGCCACAACGAACATGCAACGCCTCAGCGACCTGGCCTGGGTAACTACACGTTCACTTGCGGCCTGAAGCGGACTTTGAAGGGGCATTATGTTACAGAAGATAGCAGTTATAGAAAATGTCGGTCGATTTGAGAAAGCGCTCCCGACCCAAGATGTTCGATTCGAAAAATGCACGCTTTTGTTTGGTGAGAACGGCTGGGGAAAATCAACGATTGCAGATATTCTGCGATCTCTGTCGCGCAGAGATCCTGAAATTATCATTGGCCGCAAGACACTCGCTGGAGGGCCGGACCAGAAGATTTCTCTTCAGTTCGATTCAGGTCGGGCCAATTTCGAGCGAAGCAGTTGGAACGGGGCCCAAAGCCGCGTGGCAGTGTTCGACAGCCTCTTCGTGAATGACAATGTCTATTCTGGTGACACGGTCTCATCTGACCATCTACGTCGACAGTATGGTCTCGTTGTTGGCGAAAAGGGCGTGAAACTCGTTCGCCAGATCGTGTCGCTGGATGAAGCGAACACCGAGAACAATAAGATCATTCGCGCCCTCGAAGCGGAGCTTACAGCCGGTCTTCGAGGGATAGGCCTTGCAGGCATGAGCCTGCCAGACTTTCAAGGTCTGGAAGAGGACCCGGACATCGATACGGCCATCGCTGAGAAACAGGCAGAAGTTTCCCGCGCAGCGAAGTCGAAAGAGCTTAAAGCCGCAGCAGTCGCGAGCACTTTTCCACTTCCATCCGATCCGACGACCTTCGCCTCAACCCTCAGCCAGACGGTCGAAGGAATTGCCGCTGACGCGGTGGAAGCCGTTAGGTCACATGTCGCAGTGCATGAATGCGCAGAACCGGCTGAGCCGGGGCTGGAAACGTGGCTGGAACAGGGGTTGCCCTTCAAAGCGGAGGACACCTGTCCATTCTGCGGCCAGGAACTCAGAGATCGGAGGCTACTGGAAGCCTATAGCCGTTTCTTCAGCGAAGCGTATCGAAAGCTGGCCCAAGATGTTCAAAGACTCCGTAAAACATGTCTACGCTACTCAAATGGAGATTTTCGAAATGCAGCGGAACAAGTCGTAAAATCCAACGATAAAAATTTCGAATATTGGCGAGAGGCGGCTGGCATTGATGCCCCCGCGACCATCGACCTTGAAGCATTGATCTCAGGGATGGAGCGCGCTGCTGCGAAAATGGATTCAGCTCTACAGACGAAAGCCGCAAACCTCACTGAGGCGTTGGACATGGAACGAATTGGCGCAGCCATCGATGCCTGGACGAGCGCGAGGGCGGTCATCGAATCTGCCAATGCAACACTTGGTGAATACAACCGAAAGGTCGATACCGTTAAGGCCATAGTTGACGCCGGGCAGCTTGAAAACCTCACAAACGAGTTGAAAACCCTCCAGGCCCGAAAGCATCGCTTTGAGGCTGAGATCATCATGAAGGTCACAGACCTACAATCGAAGAAGCAGCGGAAACGCGAAATTGCAAAGGAGAAAGCCGAGCTTCGCGATGAACTGACCGCCCATGGAAAAACCATAACCGAAAACCTCGGCAAGACGATCAACTCCTATCTCGTGCGTTTGAATGCGGGCTTTCGGATTGATTACAAAGAACCCGACTATCGCGGCAAGGAACCTGCCGCCAGCTACCAGATTCTGATCAACGAAGTTCCAGTTTCACCCCGAGCGAATGGAGATTCAACCGGTGCGCCGAGCTTCCGAAACACACTCAGCGCCGGGGACAAGTCGGTTCTCGCATTGGCGCTGTTTCTGGCGCAATGCAACGCGGACCCGGACCTCGATGAGACAATCATCGTACTCGATGATCCGTTCACGAGCTTGGACAATTTCAGGCGGCAGTTCACGGCCATAGAGATCAGAAGGGTTTGTGACCGGGCGAAGCAGACCATCGTTCTGTCACACGACAAAGGATTCCTCCGCCTGCTGTGGGACAAGATCGACCAGAAACTGATCAGATCATTCGCGCTACAAACAGGCGCGCCCGGCGTGACGACCATCACGCCCTACGACATTCCTGGCTCGACGCAACCGCGCCATGTTTCGGAGCGCATGAAAATTGAAGAGTTCATCGAGGGTGAGCCCCACGAACTTTCTTATATCAGGTCGCGCCTGCGAACTGTCTGCGAGGACTTCTACCGCAAAGCTGACCCCGGTCTCTTTAGCAAAGCTGCGACGCTCGACCAAATCATCCGCACCCTAATCGATGCGCACGACGATCACCCATTCAAAGGTGCACTTGAGGACCTCAAGGACATTAATGCCTATTCGCGGGTAGAGAACCATGCCGAGAGCGATGGCGATCCCAATGGCAATACAAGTCCCGACGAATTGAAAGGGTTCTGCAGTCTTGTCCTCGGTCTAACGCGTGGGATGTAGGGGCCGCTTCTGGCATTGTAATGAGATCGGTTTGCAACCGCAGCGAATTTCCGCTTCCCGCCCGGTCAGCAGGTAGGCGCTCTCGGCCCAGAGCTGTCGTCCGTAGCAAGAGCAGCGAATGACCGGTGCCGGCGCCTTTCTCTCAAGTCGATCATTCGATATTTGACAGTTTCATCTGTGAACTAAGACTGACGACGTAAGGCTTTGCTCCGCTCAAACGCCTGAGATTTAGAAAAAGTTCAAGCCTACGTGGAACCGAATGGAATTTGGCTTCTGTGCTGCCGAAGGGTCTTCAGCATGGCAGTAGTGCATCTTCACTTCAGCGAATAGATTTCCGAACCAACGAAGTAGATCTATTGATAGAACAAATTCCGATCAAGTTGATTAAGCGTGATATCCGGCATCTGCGAAACGGGTGACGTTGCAGGCGTATCAAGTGCCGCCGACGTGGTCCTGAAACGCCGAACCGTCATGATGCCTGCAGCCGAGCGAGATTGACCGGATCGCGAAAACTGGTAACGATTCTGGATGTCGTCTGCGCTGAGGATCGCTATCGGGACGTTCGGGCGGGTCGCTCTGCTTGATATGGACCGGCCCCTCGTCAAGCATGCCCATGCGCAATGCCACGTGCTGCTGAAGGTTGAGGGTGCCGATACCGAGTTCGTTGTGGGCGGGCGGCGCGTGGCGCTGACCGATGAAAGCGCCGTGCTCATAAACGCTTGGGAACACCACAGCTACGTGCACTGCGCGGGCCAGCCGCCGACGATCATCCTGGCGCTTTACATCGAGCCGGACTGGCTGGGCGCGTTTCGCGGCAATTGGCAGGCGAGCGCGGGACCGGGCTTTTTCCCGCATCCGGGCGGTGCCATCACCCCACAGATCCGCCGCCAGGTCGGCGAGACCGCCGAGGCGATGGTGCAGGCCCCGGGCGACGCCGCAGCACATGAGCGGCTGATCGGGCGGTTGATGGTCTCGATCGTAGAGCGGCTGGCCCTTTGGCGCGAGGCGCAGCCGTCGCTCCGGGCGCGGGCCACGGCAATGCGCGCGCCCGACCGGCGGATCGCGCGGGCCCTGGCTTTGATGCGCGCGGACCCGGCCCGCATTCTCTCGATGGAGTGGTTGGCGCGCGAAATCGGTGTGTCCCGCGCGCATTTCTTTCGGCTGTTCGAGGCCGAAACTGGCATTTCTCCGCGTGTCTATCTGAACACCCAGCGGGTCGAGCGCGCAGTGCAGGCGGTCGCAAACGACACCCGCAGCTTCACCGACATCTCCGACGATCTGGGCTTCTCGGTGCCGGCGCATTTCTCGCGCTTCTTTCACGACCATGCCGGCTCCTCGCCCAGCGTATTCCGCGATGTCTCGGCGCTTCGCGACAGCGACTAACCTCTGTTTTTGAGACTCCTTGGTAAGGTCCGAGACCTGGCGGGATCGCAGGGCCTGCGGATGCGCGCCTAACGTCCCTTCCTAAGGGCTTGTCCATGCCAAGCCGGGAGGAGACATGAAAGATACCGTTACAGAGCCACTTGTCGGCCGCTCGGTCGCACGCGTCGAGGATCCGGCACTCCTGTCGGGGCACGGGCGTTACATAGACGATTTGCCGGTGTCACCCGGAACGCTGGCGTTGGCCTTCGTGCGGTCGCCGCACGGCCACGCCGAAATCCGGTCGGTCGATACCGCCGAGGCGGCCCGCGCGCCCGGCGTCGTAGCCATTATAAGCGGAAAAGACGTCGTCGCGCGCACCCGGTCGATGACGGTGGGCGTGAAGGCCGATGTCGAATGCTGGCCGATGGCTGTCGACCGCGTGCGCTATGTCGGCGAACCGGTGGTCATGGTCGTGGCAACCGACCGCTACCTGGCCGAGGATGCCGCCGATCTGGTCGCGGTCGACTATGCCCCGCTCGGCGCGGTGGTCGATCCCGTCGCGGCGCTCTCGGACGATGCGCCGGTGCTGCATCCAAGCCTCGGCGGCAACCTCATCAACGAACGGCGCTTCCGCTACGGCGATCCCGAGGCGGCGTTCGAGGCCGCCCCGCACCGGATCGGCATCGACATCACCTATCCGCGCAGCGCCTGCACCCCCATCGAAACCTACGGAGTGATCGCCAGCTACGATCCGGGCGAGGATGCCTATGACGTCACCGCAAATTTCCAGGGCCCTTTCTCGATCCACGCGGTGGTGGCCAGGTCGCTGCAAGTGCCGGGCAATCGGCTGCGGTTGCGCACACCGCCCGATTCCGGCGGCTCTTTCGGGATCAAGCAGGGCGTCTTTCCCTACATGATCCTTGCCGGCATCGCCGCGCGCATCGCGGGCGCGCCGGTCAAGTGGATCGAGGACCGCCTGGAGCATCTTTCGGCCAGCGTCTCGGCCACCAATCGCCAGACCCGGATCGAGGCGGCGGTCGCGACGGATGGCCGGATCACCGCGCTTGACTGGGATCAGATCGAGGATTGCGGCGCCCATCTGCGCGCGCCGGAGCCTGCCACGCTCTACCGGATGCACGGCAACATGACCGGAGCCTACGACATCCCGAACATGGCGATCCGCAACCGCGTCGTGCTGACCAACAAGATGCCGACGGGGCTCAATCGCGGCTTCGGCGGGCCGCAGATCTATTTCGCGCTGGAGCGGCTGATGGACACCATCGCGCGGCGACTCGGGCTGGACCGGCTCGAGGTCATCCGCCGCAATCTCATTCCCGCGGAAGCCTTTCCCTACCGCACGACCAGCGGCGCCCTCTACGACTCGGGCGACTACGCCAAGGTGCTGGATCGCGCGGTCGCCGAAGGCGGGCTGGACGCTCTTTACGCCCGCCGCAACAAGGCCCGCGCCGCAGGCCGGCGCTATGGCATCGGCTTCGCATGCGTGGTGGAGCCCTCGGTGTCGAACATGGGCTACATCACCACCGTCCTGACGCCTGAGGAGCGCGCCAAGGCCGGGCCGAAGAACGGTGCGCAGGCCACGGCGACCATCTCCATCGACCCGCTCGGCTCGGTTACGGTCAAGGTTGCCTCCGTCCCGCAGGGCCAAGGCCACCGGACAGTGCTGGCGCAGGTCGTGGCCGACAAGTTCGGCCTGCCGATGGACGCGGTGCGTGTTCTGGCCGATGTGGACACGATGCGCGATGCCTGGTCCATCGCCTCGGGAAATTACGCCTCGCGCTTTGCCCCCGCCGTCGCCGGTGCCACCGAGATCGCGGCCGAGCGATTGCGCGACAAGCTGGCAATGGTCGCGGCCACGCAGCTGAATATCCCGCCGGACGACGTGATCTTCGAGGCGGGCCGCATCGGTGCCGCAGGCAATCCCGACAATAACCTGTCCTTCGCACGGGTTGCCGCCACGGCCCATTGGTCGCCGGGCACACTGCCCGACGGCGTGGACCAGACCATGCGCGAGACCGTCTACTGGACCCCGCCCGAGCTGGAGGCACCGACGGCAGACGACGGGGTCAATTCCTCGCTCTGTCACGGGTTCATTTTCGATTTCTGCGGGATAGAGATCGACCCCGAGACAGCCGAGCCGAAGATCGACCGCTACGTGACCATGCATGATTGCGGGCGCATCCTGCATCCCGCCATGGTCGATGGTCAGGTGAGAGGCGGCTTTGCCCAGGCGGTCGGCGCGGCCTTCCTCGAGGAATACGCATACGGGCCCGATGGGTCTTTCCGCTCGGGCACGCTTGCCGACTACCTGCTGCCTACGATGATGGAGGTCCCCGAGCCGGTGATCCTGCATCACGAGACAGTGTCGCCCTTCACACCGCTCGGGGCTAAGGGCGTGGGCGAAGGCAATTGCATGTCCACGCCGGTGTGCATCGCCAACGCCGTGGCCGACGCGCTGGCCCCCGAAGGTGAGGCACCTGATATCGTCCTGCCGGTGACCGCGGCCAAGCTCGCGCCGAGTATCTTCGGTGACGAGCCCGCCCCGAAAGACCCAGTGCCGGAGACGAAGGCCGATGCCACGACGGGCGGGCGCAAGCTCACGGGCGAAGGCCGTGCCATGGTGCAGGCCAGCCGCACTGATGTCTGGAAGATGCTGCTCGATCCCGCGACGCTCGATGCGATCATTCCTGGCTCGCACGGCGTGCAGAAGGTCGGCGAGACACGCTTTAAGGCGGATGTGACGCTGGGCGTCGGGCCCGTGCGGGGGCGCTACAAGGCCGATATCGACTTGTCCGACCTCGACCCGCCCAACGCGCTCACCCTCTCGGGGCAGGCCGTAGGCGCGCTCGGTACGGGCGGTGGACAAGGCCGTATCACTCTGACCGACACCGACGACGGCACCGAGATCGCCTACCGCTACGAGGCCGAGATCGGCGGCAAGGTCGCCTCAGTCGGCGGACGGCTTCTGGACGGCGCGGCGAAAGTCGTGATCGGCGAGTTCTTTCGCGCCCTCGCGCGCCATTGCGGCGGCGCGTCCAGCGGTTCCCTGGCTCGCCTGCGAGGTCTTGTTGATCGCGTAATTAAGGGAGGCCGGTCATGAAACCCGCCCCGTTCGATCTCGTAGTGGCCAACTACATGAGTGAGGCGCTGGAGGCGCTGCACCAAGGCGGCCCCGAGGCCCGCGTCATTGCTGGCGGTCAGTCGCTGGTGCCCATGCTCAACATGCGCCTCGCGCGGCCCACCACGCTTGTCGACATCACACGCATCCCGGAACTGTCGCGGATCGAAGCCAAGAGCGACCGAATTACCATCGGTGCCGCAGTGCGCCAGAGCACGCTGGAGCGCTGGCCGGAGCTGGCAGATCGCCTGCCCTTGGTACATGCGGCACTGCCTTGGGTCGCCCATACGCAGCTGCGCAATCGCGGCACGATCTGCGGCTCTGTAGCCCATGCCGATCCCAGCGCCGAGTTGCCGCTGTGCCTGATCGCGCTCGGCGGCACCGTGACCCTGCGCCGCTGCCGCAAGACGCGTGAGGTTGCGGCACGCGATTTCTTTCAGGGCATGATGTCCACCGACCTCGCCCCCGGCGAAATGATCGCATCGGTCACCTTCCCGGCCCGGCAGACGGGCACCGGATATTCCTTCCGCGAAGTGGCGCGCCGACACGGCGATTTCGCCATCGTCGCCTGCGCCGCCATCGCTCGACCTGATGGCACCGCCACGCTGAGCGTGGGCGGCGTCGCCGACACTCCCCGCACGCTCGATCTGCCCGCAGACCCGCAGGGTCTCGATGACCGCTTGAATGAATTCGCCTGGCATTTGCAGGCCCGCGACGACCTGCACGCGACCGCCCGCTATCGCCGCGATCTGGTCCGGCAGCTCGGCCGCGCAACCTTGGAGGAGGCCCTCTCATGCCGCGACTGACCCAAAACGAGACACACCCGGTGCGCTTCACCCTGAATGGCCGCCCTGTTTCGGCGCGTGTGCAGCCACGCATGTTGCTGACGGATGTCCTGCGCCACGAGATCGGCGCGACCGGCACCCATGTGGGCTGCGAGCATGGCGTCTGCGGTGCGTGCACGGTCCAGATCGACGGGGAGCCCGTGCGCGCTTGCCTGATGCTCGCCCAACAAGCCGAGGGCTGCGAGGTCCGCACCGTGGAGGGGCTCGCGACAGACGATGCGCTGACCTCGCTGCAAGAGGCCTTTCGAGAGCATTTTGCGCTGCAATGCGGCTTCTGCACCGCGGGCATCCTGATGACGCTCGACGCGCTGTTTTTGCGCCAACCGGACGCGGATGAAGGCGCGATCCGCGAGGCGCTCTCGGGCCATCTGTGCCGTTGCACTGGTTACGCGCCCATCGTTCAGGCGGCGCTGGCCGCCCGGAACCGCATCAAGGGAGGACCAATCGATGCTTGACCTCGGAACCAGCTTTCTCGCGTCCGTGGAACGCGACCCCGGGGCGATTGCCATCGCCGAAGGGGACCAGACAATCACTTATGCCGACTGGTATCGCCGGATCAGCGCGCTGGTGGACGGGCTTGGCCAGATCGGCCTGCGGAAAGGCGACACACTCGTAACGGCAATGCAAAACCGGTGGGAGAATGCTTCGCTGCATTGGGCCTGCCAGCTTGCCGGGATCGTCATTACGCCAGTGAACTGGCGCGTCACCGCCGATGAGCTGGACCACGCGCTGCGCGACAGCGCGACTCGCGTGCTGGTGCATGACGATGCCGCGTCTGATGCGGTCGCCGGATCGGTGCTCGCGCAGGGCTTGAAAGTCATACCGCTGGGCGGCGATCAGGGCCTCGCGGCGCTGCTGGCGGGACACGCGCCCGACGCGGTGCCACAAGCAGCGGCCGAGGATCTGTCGGTCATGCTCTACACATCCGGCACGACCTCGAAACCCAAGGGCGTGCCGCGTCGACACCGGGCCGAGCGCGCCGCCGCCGTCGCCCATGTGGCGCAGAACTTGTACCACCACGGCGAGCGGACGCTGGGCGTCATGCCGCTTTATCACACTATGGGCATTCGGTCGCTCCTGTCGGCCAGCGTGATCGGCGGTGCCTTCATCTGCCAGCCGCGATTTGACGTTCCAGACGCGTTGGACGCCATCGAGACGTATCGGGTCACGAACCTTTATCTCGTGCCGACGCTCTATCATGACATTGTCCACCACGCCGCGTTCACGCCGCAGCGGGTCGCAAGCGTGCGCAAGCTGGGCTTTGCCGGCGCGTCGATGACCGATGGCCTGTTGCAGAAACTGGCGGAGGCCTTTCAGCCCGATCTTTTCGTGAACCATTACGGTTCGTCCGAGATCTACACCTTCTCCATCTGCCAGGACGCTGCGGCCAAGCCCGGATCGGCGGGTCGCGCGGCGATCAATCAGCGCCTGCGCGTGGTGCCGCTCGGCTCGGCGGATGCCAGCAAGATCTGCGCGCCGGGCGAGGAAGGTGAAATCGTTGCCTCCATGCAGGGCGACGAGGCCTTCGAGGGTTACTGGAACCGCCCCGAGGCGGACCGCAAGGCGATCCGCGACGGCTGGTATTTCACCGGCGATTGCGGGCATTTCGACGACGAAGGCGATCTGTTCGTGACGGGTCGCGCCGACGATATGATCATCACCGGAGGCGAGAACGTCTCGCCCGTCGAGGTGGAAAGTTGCCTCTCGCTGCACCCGGCCGTGGCAGAGGTCGCGGTGGTCGGCCTGCCGGATGCGCGCTGGGGCAAGGTCGTAACCGCCTTCGTCAAGCGCGCCGGCGATGTCACCGAAGACGATCTCGACGCCCATTGTCGCAGCTCGGACCTGTCCAATTTCCGCCGTCCGCGCCGCTACGTCTTCGTTACCGAAATCCCAAAATCCCCGGTCGGAAAGCTCCTCCGCCGTCTGCTCGTCGCGGGCGAATACGAGCTCGAGCCTACCGAAACTACACCGGCGTGAACCCAAGGAAAGACACTGACATGAAAGACGCTCACATGACCGAAACTCTGACCTTTACCGATCCGCGCCTCGCTGAGCTCGACGGCTTCCACGTTCAGCTCGATGCGAGCAACGAACGCGCCGACATCATCCTCGCACGACCGCCCTACAACGTCATCTCGATGGGCGCACGCGATCAGCTACGCCTTGTCTTCGAGACTCTCGATGCCGATGACCGCGTGCGCATCATCGTGATCTCGGGCGAGGGCGAGCACTTCTCGTCGGGTGGCAATATCAAGGGCTTCCTTGAGGCAAGCCCCGAGCATGTCTCGCATTTGGCTTGGAACATCGCCGCGCCTGCGCGCTGCTCCAAGCCAGTGATCGCGGCCAATCGTGGCTACACGTTCGGCGTGGGCTTCGAGCTGTCGCTGGCCTGTGATTTCCGCATCGTGTCTGAGACCTGTCGTTACGCGCTGCCCGAACAGAAGCTGGGCCAAATCCCCGGCTCGGGCGGCTCCGCACGGCTGCAAAAGATCGTCGGGGTCACCCGCACCAAAGACATCGTCATGCGTTCCAAGCGCATCCCGGGTCAACAAGCACTCGACTGGGGGATCGCCACCGAATGCGTGACCGACGGCGATCTCGAGCAGGCGGTGACCGACCTCGTGAACGAGCTCCGCGAGTTTTCCCCGATGGCGCAGCGCACTGCGAAGAAGCTGCTGAACGACACCGACGATGCGCTTCTCACCACAGCAATCGAAATGGAAGGGCTGAACTACAGCCGCCTGAGGCAATCGGAGGATTTCCGGGAGGGCGTCGAGGCCTTTCACGCCAAGCGCAAGCCTGAATTCACCGGCCGCTGAGATGGCCATGTAACCCCATTCAAGGGAGGAGACCCAGATGGAACAGACAAAACAGACGAATTGGATCGAGAAAGGACCGGGTTTCGGCGCGGGCCTGTCTGGCCTGCGTGAGGCGCTGGGCATCAAGACGGCGAGCGCGGGATTGGTCGCGGCCATCTTCGGATGCTCGGGACCGGCGCTGATCGTAATCGGCGCGGCCAATAATGGCGGGCTCTCCGAGGGCCAGACCGTGGCCTGGCTTCTGGCGATCTACGGCCTCGGCGGGCTGATCAGCCTGATCATGGCGCTTTACTACAAGCTTCCGGTAACCGGGGCCTATTCGATCCCGGGCGCAGCCCTGGTCGCGGGTGCGCTTGGCACGTTTCCCTTCGAACAGGCGGTCGGAGCATTTCTGATGGCAGGCGCGATGGTCTTCGCGCTCGGCATCACCGGGCTTATTGGCAAGGTCATGCGCTGGCTGCCGATGCCCATCGTCATGGCGATGATCGCGGGGGCGCTCATTCGCTTCGGCATCGGCGCGGTCACCTCGATCGAGAAGCTGCCCATCGTGGTCGGTGCGGCGACTTTCGCCTTCTTCTTGTCGATGCGTTTCCTGCGGGCCGTCCCGCCGGTTCTGACGGCACTTATCGTGGGCCTCGTGGCCGTGACCCTGACCGGAGGCTTCCAGGGAGGCGAAGCGGCAATCAGCTTTGTCGCACCGGAGTTTACCGCGCCCGTATTCACTGTTGACGCCTTCTTGGCCATCGCCGTGCCGCTGGCCGTGCTGGTCATCGGGGCCGAGAACGCCCAGGCCATCGGGGTACTCTACGCCGAAGGTTATCGTCCGCCGATCAACGCGATGACCGTGATCTCGGGCATCGGCGGCATGCTGGCCGGACTGATCGGCGGCCATAATGCCAATATCGCGGGGCCGATGACGGCGATCTGTTCGTCCGATCAGGCTGGCGAGAACCCAACGGGGCGCTATGCGGCTACGGTCCTGAATGGCGTGCTGTTCGCGGCCTTCGGGGTCTTCGCCGGGGTCGCGGTGCCGTTGATCATGGCGCTGCCCGGACCACTGATCGGGGCCGTAGCGGGTCTGGCGATGATTACCGTCCTTCTGAGCGCGTTCCAATCCGCCTTCGACCGCAATGCGGGCCACCAAGTCGGTGCCTTCGTCGCGCTGATTGTGGCGATGTCGAACGTGTCGTTCCTCAGCATCAGCGCGCCCTTCTGGGCCCTGGTCGCAGGTGCCGCGGTGTCAATGCTGAATGAACGGGTGGTCAGATCCAAGCCCGTGGCCACCCCGGCGTCCTGAAGAACAGCGCCAAGTCGCACAAGTGATCAAATGGGGGGGCGCCAGAGCACTGCGCCCCCCACGAGCCTTTTTTGTTGCCGCCGCGGTTCTGTCGAACTGGCGGGACAGCGATAGACTTTAGATTTCGATCACTGCGCTGGCGTTCCAACAACGTGGCGCGGTGACGTGTGTCGCTTTGCCGAGTTTGTAGTCTTCCGTTTCCCGAACATGATGTCGAACCAATTCGGATTGGGAGGCTGTGGGTTGTTAACTAAATTGATAGAAGAGTGTCGACAGACTTTTCCGTCGCGCTTTCCGCATTCCAGAGCTGGGTTGCAACTACTTCAGAGTATCTTGATGTTTCTTTGCACTGCTGTGACCCCCGATTTTCCCTCCATCTGATGATAGAGTCCGGCCCAATAAGAGGACCGGAAGATGAAGAGATCGAAGTTCAGCGAAGAGCAGATCATCGCGATCCTGCGGGAGCAGGAAGCGGGCGTGAAGACCG
>NZ_JBTOLZ010000023.1:0-61330 GCF_054552075.1 Roseivivax sp. | reverse complement strand
GAGAGTTTTGAACGGGGAGGGGGCGGGTTGATAGGCTGGCAAGTGACCCGGAGGCGGTGACGCTTTCTGCGCTGTCGCCGTGCGCGCGGATGGGGACTCACAACCCCAACGCAGAACTTGGACCATCCTTAGGTAACTGCGCACCGCTTGCGCCCGAATAGCATCGAAGATGCCGGGCGCGAGCAGGACCGGCCCGATGGGCCGACGCTCCTTGGAATGGCGCGCTTAGTTCGACTTTAGCCCTGACCTTGCCAGGATAAAGCGCCTCGCTCAGAGGTCAGCAGCGCCGGCCCCCGGTCCGGCGCGCGCCCTCTGTTGCGAGAGCGTTGAGCGGGGAGGGGGGCGGGTTGGAAGGCTGGCAAGAGACCCGGAGCCGGTGGCGCTTTCCGCGCTGTCGCGTGGCGTGCCCGCTGTTGCGAGAGCGTGGAGCGGTGAAGGGGCGGCTAGTACAGCTAGCAAGAGATCCAGAGGCGGTGATGTTTTCTGCGCAGTAGCTGCGCGCGCCCGCTGTTGCGAAAGGTCTCGACCGGAGTGCGACTACCTCTGGAGCATCTCACCCCCCCAAACGACAAAGGGCCGCCCGAAGGCGGCCCCTGCCTCACTCTCAACGCCAACCGGCCTCAGCCGTTGGCGCAGTTCTGCAGGTCCTCGATCGCCGGGCCGTTGGGCGTCCGGCCGAGGTTGAACGGGGCCGAGGCCTCGCGCCACTGCTTATAGTTGTCGAGGTATTCTACCATCGACAGGTAGACCTTGGCGGCCGAGGGGTTCTCGCAGGAGACCTCGACGATCACCTCGTTGGCGACGGTCTGCACCTCTTCCAGCGCCTCGTCGGAATAGCGGTCGATCTGCACCGCCTCGTCCCACTTGGCGTAGGCCTCGGTGGCGCGCTTCTCGGTGAAGGCCAGCGACCACATCATCGTGGCATCCGCGGCGATCTCGAGCTTCTCCTGGGTCTCGGGGCTCAGCGCGTCCCAGGCGTTCTTGTTGATCATCACGCCGAAGACCGAGGCCGACTGGTGCCAGCCCGGGGTCGACCAGTTCGAGGTGACCTGCTGGAAGCCCGCCGACCAGTCGACGTTGGGCGTGGAGAACTCGCCGCCGTCGATCACGCCGCGCTCCAGCGCCTGGTAGACCTCGCCGCCGGCCATGGAGACCTGGCTGCCGCCGAGACGCTCGAGGATGCGGCCCTGCTCGTTGCCCGAGACGCGCAGGCGCATGCCCTGCAGGTCCTCGAGGGTGACCAGCTCCTTGTTGGTGTGGAAGCCGCTTTCGTTGTTGGTCACGCCATAGGGCAGGTAGACCATGTCGAACTGGCCGTAGACCTCGTCATAAAGCGCGTCGCCGCCCCATTCGTTGATCCAGTTCACGTAGTCGACGGCGTTGAAGAGCGACGGCGTGGTCGCCAGCGGCGTGAAGGCGGCGTCGCGGCCGGCCCAGTAGCCCGGCCAGTCGGCGCCGGCCTGCACGGTGCCCGATTGCACGGCGCTGAAGACCTCGCCCGAGGGCACCAGGCTGCCGCCCTCGAAGAACTCGATGGTCAGCTCGTCGCCCACCAGCTTGTTGGCGAGATCGACGAAATGCCGGTCGAACTCGATCAGCTCCAGCGAGGAGGGCCAGGTGGTGGTCATGGTCCAGCTTTCCTGGGCCTCGGCGGCGGCGCCGAAGCAGGTGGCCAGCGCCGTGGCGGCGGCAAGCGGCTTGAAGGTGGCGGTCATCTCTATCTCCCTTGGTGAATGACTTGGCGGCTATTGGCCGTAGAGGACCTGGGGCAGCCAGGTCACCGTCTCGGGGACCAGGGCGACCACCAGGCACATCAGGACGATCAGGCCGATGAACGGCAGCACGCCCTTGATGATATGCGAGGTGCGGACCTCCTTCGGGGCGATGGCGCGCAGGTAGAAGAGCGCATAGCCGAAGGGTGGGGTGAGAAAGCTCGTCTGCAGCACCACCGCCATGAGCACCACGAACCACAACAGGTTCACGCCCTCCATCTCCTGCACGATGGGCAGGAAGATTGGGAAGCTCAGAAGCACGATGCCGGTCCAGTCGAGGAAGGCGCCCAGCACGAAGACGATCAGCATCATCACCGTGAGCAGCATCCAGGGCGCCATGTCGAGGTTGCGGATCAGCTCCTGCGTGGCGCGCAGCCCGCCGGTGATGTTGAAGACCCCGGTAAAGGCCGTGGCGCCGACCACGATGAAGAGGATCATCGCGCTGGTCTTGCCGGTTTCGCGCAGCGCCTCGTAGAAGGAGGGCAGGCTGAAGCGGCCGCGCGCGATCACGATGCAGAGCGCCAGCGCCGCGCCGATGGCCGAGGCCTCGGTCGCCGTGGCGATCCCGGCCAGGAGCGAGCCCAGGATGCCGAAGATCAAGAGGAGCGGCGGCAGCGCCTCCTTGGCGAGCATCAGGTAGAGGTCGCGGCGCGGCGGCATGTCGTCGGGATGCACCGAGGGCGCCATGTCCGGGCGCATGATCGCCAGGATCGCCACCCAGGCGGCGTAAAGGATGCCGAGCGCCACGCCCGGGATCATCGCGCCGGCGAACAGCTCGCCCACCGAAAGCGGCGAATAGCTGGCCATGAGGATCAGCATGATCGACGGCGGAATGAGGATGCCGAGGCAGCCCGAGGCGGCGATCACGCCGGTCGTCAGCGTCGGCGAATAGCCGTTCGACAGCATCGGGCGCAGCGCCATGACCCCCATGACGGTGATCGAGGCGCCGATGATCCCGGTGGTCGCGGCCAGCAGGATCGAGATGAAGACCACCGCCAGCGCCAGCCCCCCGCGCACGTTCGACATCAGGAGCCGCAGGCTCTCGAACATCTTGTCGGTCACGCCCGAGTTGGACAGGAACTGCGCCATCAACACGAAAAGCGGAATGGCGATCAGGGTGTAATTGTCGAGCACATCGCCGAAGATCCGGTTGATCACGATGCCCAGCACCATGGTCTTGCCGGCGATCACCGCGCCCAGGACCGCGGTGCCGCCCAGGACGAAGGCCAGCGGGTGGCCCATCATCAGGCCCAGCACCAGGAGCCCGAACATCACCACTGCAATCGTCTCACCGCCCATCGGTCAGCTCCTCCTTGCGGTCTCCGAGCACGATTTTCAGCACCTCGCTCACCCCTTGGATCATCAGGAGCGCCGCCCCGAGGCACAGCGCCGCCTTCAGCGGGTAGACCGGCACCGCCACGGCGCCATAGGTCACCTCGCGCTGCGCCCAGGAGGTCATGGCGAAGTCATAGGCGCGGGTGGTGAAGACCCAGGTGAAGGGGAAGAAGAAGATCGCATAGCCCGCCAGGTCCACAACCTTGGCGAGCCGCGGCCCGAAGCGCTCGGTCAGAAGGTCGACCCGCACATGCGCCTGGTGGCGCAGCGCATAGCCGCCCAGCAGGATGAAATAGAACCCGTAGACCTGCTTCGAGACGTCGAAGGCCCAGCGGGTCGGGTCGTTGAAGGCGTAGCGCATCACCACGTCGAAGATGATGATGCCGGCAAAGACGATGGCCAGGGTCGCGATGACCCGGCCCACGGCTTCGTTGAGCGCGTCGATGGCCCGTCGCACTGGGGTCTCCTCCTTGAAATTGCGCGCAAGCTGTCAGCAATAAGAACGGCGTGCAACTCGATGTGTCTAAAGGATTACGCGAGGTCAGGTTTGCGAATTTCCGGGGTTGATTTCCCGGTGCTCGCGCTTTGCGTGAGGCGCTCTGGAGCTTCCGGTGAGGGAAGGTTGGCGCGGGGGTGCGGGGCTTGGTTTGGGGGCGGTTTAGCCGGACATTAGACGCCTGCGCGATCCGCTTTGAGCAGCGACAGACGCGCCTATAGCGGCGCATGGCAGGGCTGCGCGAGGTGCCGAACCAGCCGGGCGCGGGGCTCCCGATCGGTCCCCGTCGCCCAACCTCAAGTGCGGACGATCAGCCGCCCTGCGTCGCGGGTCCGCTCTCCCTCCGGTAGAGCGACCAGCCCGTCACCCGGCGCGTGGCCCAGCTCAGGGCCTGCGCCGCGACAAGCCCCAGCGCGACCCCGCCGAGGACCGCCAGAAGGTCGAAGACCTCCTTCGGCAGGTAGGGCGCCAGGGGCGGCATCAGCACCTCGGGCACCAGCCGGTGCAGGAGGTAGATCGGGAAGGCCCCCTGCGCGAGCAGCATCACCCCGCGCACGCCCAGCCGGGGCAGTGGCACGCTGGTCACGAAAAGCAGCAGCCCCGTCAGCCCGAGGAGGCCGAGGTATTTCGACCAGGAGCCATACCAGTTCCCCCCGAGCCAGGCCGCCATGGGCAGGATCACCGCCGCCGCGCCCAGGACCAGGAGACGCCGGGGCAGGCTCTGCGCCGCCGCGATGCACCAGCCAAGCGCGAAGAGGTAGAAGACCCAAGGCACCGAGAACTGCGACCGCCCGGCGGGCAGCGGCCAGACCTCGGGCAGGGTGATGCGCAGCGCCACCCCCAGCGCCAGAAGCGCCAGCCCCGTGCCGAACAACGAGCGCGACAGCCAGCGCCGCATCGGCGCGGGCCAGAAGAGTAGCACCAGCAGCAGGCACATCTGCACATAGGCTTCGACGAACCAGTAGAGATAGGGCAGCATCAACCCGGTCTCGGGCACCGTGACGGCAAAATTGCCGATCAGCGCCACCGAGGCCCAGGGCACCTGCTGCCAGGCCAGCGCAAACCCCGCGAGCACCAGGAAATAGGGGATCAGCACGCGCGAGAGCGGCGCGAGAAAGCCCGTCACGTCGCGCCGCGCCAGCGCGCCCGCGCGGTGCTCGGCCACCGACATGCCCAGAAGCACGATCATCGCAGCCGCCCCGCCGTAGACCGGCCAGAAGGTCTGATGCGCCACGACCACCGCGAGGATCGCCAGCGCCCGCGCCAGAAGCGGCATGGGCACCGAGCTGCCCTTGGCCGAGCGCGCGCCCTCGAGCTCGGCGATGGGCCGGCGCTCCCAGTTCTCGGGCAGCCCGCCGAAGTGCGTGTCGAGCGCGAGGGACAGCTCGACGTGGCGCAGCGAGTCGCCGCCGAGGCTGTGGAAGCTGTCGCTGCGCCGGATGTTGCGGTTCGGGAAGCTGCGCTCGAAAAGCGCCAGCAGGTCGCTGCCCCGGGGCGCGGGGCGGGCCTCTGCCTTGAGCGCGGGATAGTCGATCTTGCCGTTGGCGCGGCGGGGCAGCTCGGGACAGTCCAGAAGCGCCACATGCTGCGCGCCGATGCCCGCCAGCGCCGCCACCTCGGCGCGCAGCGCCTCGTCCGGGGCAGGGGCCGCGACCCAGATCTGGGCGTCGTCGCCCCAGACCGCGGCCTCGCGCCCGCGCGCGACCAGCGCCTGTTCCAGCGCGTCATGGCCGATGCGCAGCCCCGCGATCTTCGACATCCGGCTGCGCCGCCCGGTGATCCGGTAGAGGCCATCCGTTCCGCGCCGGGCCATGTCGCCGGTCGCAAGTGCTTCGATCTCGGCCCCGCGCGCCAGGTCCTCGGCGCGTTCGGCATAGCCCATCATCACGTTGGGCCCGCGGTAGATCAGTTCGCCCTCGGCACCGGGCGCCTCGGTCTCCTGTCCGGTCTCGTCGCGGAGCGACAGCGCGCCGCCGGGGATCGCCTGGCCGATGGCCTCGGGCGCCTCGGCCGCGGCCTCATGCGGCAGATAGGCGATGCGCGCGGTGGCCTCGGTCTGGCCATACATGACCACGAAGCGCCCGCCGCGCGCCGCCATGCGGGCCTGCCAGCGGCGGACCTCGCCCGGCGGCATGGCCCCGCCCGCGACGGTCAGGCAGGAGAGCGTGCCCGGCAGGGCGCCGCCGTCGAGCGCCGCCTCGAGCAGCCGGAAGCTGTGCGGCACGCCGGCAAGGCTCGTGGCCTCCGCCGCCTCGAGGGCCGGCAGGAAGCCCGGGTCCAGCATCGGCGTCTCGGAGAGCCAGAGGCTCGCGCCGCGGGCCAGGTGCGACTGCAGGACCGAGAGCCCGTAGGAATAATGCAAGGGCAGGACCAGCGCGGCGCGGTCCTCGGGCGTGATCTGCAGGTATTGGGCGATGGCCTCCGCATTGGCCGCGAGCGCCCCGCGCGAAAGCCGCACCCCGCGCCCCTGGCCGGTCGAGCCCGAGGTCATCAGCACCAGCGCCAAGTCCTCGTGCGGCTCGACGGGGGTGGCATGCGTCAGCAGCCGCATTCGCCCACCGCTTCGCCGCCAGGAGGCGACCGGCCGGAAGCGCGCCTCGAGCGTCGTCGCCTGTTCGCGCTCCCCCGCCTGCAGCGGCAGCACCGCATGGCCCGCCTGGAGCGCGCCGAGATACCCCGCGATGCACTCCTTCGTGGCGGTCATCTCGACAGCCACCAGCCCGCGCCCCTGCGGCAGCCGCGCCGCAAAGCGCCCCGCGGCGGCATTGAGCTCGGCGTAGCTCATGGCGCCGTCACCGGCGATCAGCGCCGTCCGCGCGCCATGCGCGGCAAGGGCGTCGGGGTCGTAGAACATCGGGCGGCCTTCGCAACAGGATCGGTTGCGCCGCCCGCTACGGCGTCAGAGTGTTTTAGTCAAGTATTGGGGTGGGGGAGGGAGGGATAGGTGGAGTTCAGGCGCTTTGGGTGGTGAGATGCTGTGCGGTTGGGGGCGGCGAACGGCTGATCGAGCCGCGCAGGACGCACGTCGGGTGGCGCTGCGCCAAGTGTTTCTTCTGGAGAAAAATGGTGCCCGGGGGCGGAATCGAACCACCGACACGAGGATTTTCAATCCACTGCTCTACCCCTGAGCTACCCGGGCACGGGTGAGGGCTGACCCTCGGGTGAGGCGGGGTCTAGCCAAAGGGCGCACGGGTGTCCAGAGGCTCCGGGGCAAAAATTTCCGCCGCCGGGGGATCCGCCGCGGAAGACCCGAGGGCAGGGCGCCCGGGCCCCGCGGGCAAGAGGCTTTCCCTCCAACGGGCAAGGGGCTAGATCGGGGATCATGCCCATCGCACCCGACAGCCTTCCGGCGCTTCTCGACCATGGTTTCGACACGGTGATCGACGTGCGCTCGCCCGCCGAATTCGCCGAGGACCACGTGCCGGGCGCGATCAACCTGCCGGTGCTCGACAACGCCGAGCGCGCGCGGGTGGGCACGATCTACAAGCAGGAGTCGCCCTTCAAGGCGCGCAAGATCGGCGCGGCGCTGGTCTTCAAGAACGCCGCGCGGCACATCGAGGGGCCGCTGGCCGGCCACGAGGGTGGCTGGCGTCCGCTGGTCTATTGCTGGCGCGGCGGGCAGCGCTCGGGCTCGCTGGCCTGGATGCTGAAGGAGATCGGCTGGCGCTCGGAGGTGATCCAGGGCGGCTACAAGACCTACCGGCGGCTGGTGACGGCGCGGCTCTACGACCAGGCGCTGGGGCTGCGGCTGGTGCAGCTCGGCGGCTATACCGGCACCGCCAAGACCGACCTTCTGCACCGGCTCGCGGCGCGGGGCGTGCAGGTCATCGACCTCGAAGGGCTGGCGCGGCACCGGGGCTCGCTCCTCGGCGACCGGCCGGGCGGACAGCCGAGCCAGAAGGCCTTCGAGAGCGCGCTGGCGCGCGAGCTCCTGGCGCTCGATCCGGCGCGGCCGGTGGTGGTCGAGGCGGAATCGAGCAAGATCGGCCAGGTGATCCTGCCGCCGGCGCTCTGGGCCGCGATGAAGGCGGCGCCCTGGATCGAGGTCTCGGCCCCGGTCGCGGCGCGCACGCATTACCTGGTCGAGGCCTACGAGGACGTGCTGGCCGACCCCGAGCGCCTGCGCGACAAGCTCGCGCCGCTGCAGCGGCACCGGGGGCGGGCGCTGATCGAGACCTGGTTCGAACGCATCGCCGAGGGCGACCAGCCGGGGCTCGTCGAGAGCCTGATGACCGCGCATTACGACCCGGCCTACGACAAGTCGATGAAGGCCATGGCGCCTGAGATCGCGGCGAGGGTCGAGATGGCGCGGCTCGACCCGGAGGCGCTGGAGCAAGCGGCGGGCGAGATCGCGGCGGCACTGGAGCGGATGCCGAAGGTCTGGGGTTAGGGCCGGCGGGCTGGTTGTGCCAGCTTTTTCAGAGGACGCATTTGCTTCTTAAATTCAGTGGATTGCGCGTCGCTTCTCATCCATTGCGCCAAGCCAAGGCCGGCCACCACCGGGCCGCCAACCCCCACCTCAAACCACGTCCACGCGTCCGACGCTCTCGGTCAGCGTGCCGATCTCTTCCGCCGGATAGCCCGCCTCGCGCAGGGCGGCGAGGGCCGGGCCGGTGGCTTCGGGCGGCAGCGCGGCGAGCATCCCTCCGGCGGTCTGCGGATCGAAGAGCAGCGCGTGGCGCGGGCTCTCGGGCAGATGCGGCGCGGCGCGCCGGTTCTCGCGGTAGAGCGAGGAATGATGGCCCGCCTGCGCCAGCGCCTCGGCCCCGGGCATGAGCGGCACCGAGGCCAGTTCCAGCCGCAGCCCGCAGCCCGAGGCGGCGGCGATGTTCACCGCGTGGCCGATCAGCCCGAAGCCGGTCACATCGGTCATCGCGCGGGCCTCGCCGAGGCAGGCGGCGGCGCTCCATTGCTCGCGGCACATCATCTGCCAGCACTGCGCCACGGCGCGGCCCGGCGCGGCGCTCAACATCTCGGCGGCGAGGATCGTGCCAGAGCCGATGGGCTTGGTCAGCACCAGCCGGTCGCCGGGCCGGGCCCCGCCCAGCGTGATCGGCGCGCGCTCCAGGAGGCCGGTGACCGAGAAGCCCACCGTCAGCTCGTCGCCGAGCGAGGAGTGGCCACCCACGACCTCGGCCCCGGCGGCGGTGATGACCTCGGCGGCGGCGGCCGCGATCTCGGAGAGCGTGCGCCCGGTCAGCGCGTCCGAGGCGCGGGGCAGGACGAGGTTCAGCGTCGCGGCCTGCGGCGCGGCGCCCATGGCGAGGATGTCGCCCAGGGCGTGATGCGCGGCGATGCGGGTCATCAGGACCGAGTCCTCGACGAAGGCGCGCAGGTGGTCGGTCGAAAGCACCTGCCGCGTGCCGCCGGTCTCCAGAAGCGCCGCGTCGTCGCCGGGCAGGGCGGTCACATCCCCGCGCCGGGGCGGGCCCAGGACAGAGAGCGCGCGCGAGAGCGTCGACTGCCCGACCTTGGCGCCGCAGCCGCCGCAGAGCGGCTTGTCGCCCAGCGCCTCCTCGAGCCCCGCGGCGCGGATCTTCGGCGGCGCGGCGGGCGGCATGGCGGGCAGCTCGCGGAAGCGCTGCATGAACTTCAGGTCGATGTTGGTCTTCCAGCGCCAGACCCAGGCGCCCGAGAAGGTCAGCCCGAAGCGTTCGCCCATGGCCGCCTGACGGCCCAGCGAGACCAGCTTCAGGTAGTCGCGCTGCGGGCGGTAGGGGCGCATCTCTCCGGCGCCGAGCGCGGCGCGCAGGTTGTCGTAGAGGACCGGCGCGGCGCGCACCGCGTAGACGCCTGCCTTGGGGCGCGGGGCAAAGGCCAGATGCGCGCAATCGCCCGCCGCGAAGATCGCCGGATCGCCGCTTTGCAGATGTTCGGAGACCGAAAGGAACCCCTGGTCGTGCGGCAGGCCCATCTCGGCGACCCAGGGGTGCGGCCGGGCGCCGGCGGCGCCCACGACCAGCGCGGCGGGCAGTTCGCGGCCGTCCGAGAAGACCACGCTTTGCGGCGTGATCTCGGAAATATCCGCGTATTCCGAGACCCTTATGCGGTAGTCCTCAAGTGCCGCGCGAAGCCGTGCGCGGGCCCGGCGCGAGAGCCCCGCGAGCAGCGTCTCGCGTTCGAGCAGCACCACCTCGGCGGGCCTCTGGCGCAGCGCATGGGCCATGGCCAGCGCCAGCTCGACGCCCGCGACCCCGCCGCCGATCACCACCACCCGGGCCGGGCCGCTTTCGGCCAGGAAGCGCTGCCAGCTCTCGCGGTCGGCGGCGCGCGGGCGGCCGGTCTCGGTCTCGGCTAAAAACCGGCGCCAGCGGTCGGCGAAGGGGCCGAGCGGCTTGGCGCCCACCGAGTGTTCTCCGAAGCCCTTGAGCCCGGGCATGGCCGAGGTCACGCCCACGTCGAGGGACAAGACGTCGTAGCCCACCGGCGGGCGGCCCGGCACGGTCACCTCGCGGGCGCCGGGCGAGACCGCGGTGGCGGCGCCCAGGATCAGCCGGGCGCCCGCGGCGCGCGCCAGCCGCACCAGGTCGATGTCCAGCGCCTCGCGGGTGTAATGGCCCGCCACATGGCCCGGCAGCATGCCCGAATAGGCGGTCACGGGGCCCGGGTCGATCAGCGTCAGCCGCGCGCCCGGCAGCGGGTCCATGGCCCATTTGCGCAGCACCAGCGCATGGGTGTGCCCGCCGCCCACCAGGACGAGGTCACGGGTCTTCGGCAGCGGCGGCTGATGCATCTCGGGTCGACCTCCTGACGGCGGAGCCTGCGGGTTGCGCCGCCTTACGGCAAGCGCAATTGGACCGCAAATTTCGGGCCTTGCGA
Organism: Roseivivax sp.; assembly: GCF_054552075.1. NCBI lineage: Bacteria > Pseudomonadati > Pseudomonadota > Alphaproteobacteria > Rhodobacterales > Roseobacteraceae > Roseivivax > Roseivivax sp. The sequence continues at coordinate 50,908 of NZ_JBTOLZ010000023.1, read as the reverse complement.
CCCGGATGTTCGGCTGCGAGACCCGGCGCCACGCCGAAAGCATTGCCTTTCCGGCCCGCAGCGTGTGTCCTGACGGGGCAGTGAGGAGTTCGAATGCCAGAGACCTTCAACGAGATGATCGACGGCGGGCAGGTGCGCCCGGCCTACCAAAGCCTGGAGCGGTGGCAGAACGAGATGCCCGCCGACCTGAGGCAGATGAAACAAAGCGAGGCCGAGGCGCTGTTCCGCCGGGTGGGGATCACCTTCGCGGTCTACGGCGAGGGCGGCGACCCCGAGCGGCTCATTCCCTTCGACATGTTCCCGCGGGTCTTCACCGCCGGCGAATGGCGCAAGCTGGAACGCGGGATCCGGCAGCGGGCGGCGGCGCTCAACGCCTTCCTGGCCGATGTCTACGACCAGCGCGAGATCATCCGCGCGGGCAAGATCCCCGAACATCTCGTCACCCACAACGAGGCCTTCGAACGCGCCGTGGTGGGCATGCGCCCGCCGCGCAACGTCTGGAGCCATATCGTCGGCGTCGACCTGGTGCGCACCGGGCCCGACCAGTTCTACGTGCTCGAGGACAACTGCCGCACGCCCTCGGGCGTCTCCTACATGCTGCAGAACCGCGAGATCATGATGCGGATGTTCCCGCATCTCTTCGTGGAGAACCGCATCGCGCCGGTCGACGGCTATGCCGATGCGCTGCGCCACACGCTGGCCTCGGTCGCGCCGAAGAAATGCGACGGCGATCCGACGGTGGTGATCCTCACGCCGGGGCAGTTCAACTCGGCCTATTACGAGCATTCCTTCCTCGCGGACCTCATGGGCGTCGAGCTGGTCGAAGGGCAGGACCTCTTCGTCGAGGGCGACTTCTGCTGGATGCGCACCACCGAGGGGCCGAAGAAGGTCGACGTGATCTACCGCCGGATCGACGACGCCTTCCTGGATCCCTTGTGCTTCCGGCCGGACTCCATGCTGGGCGTGCCGGGGTTGATGAACGTCTACCGCTCGGGCGGGGTGTCGATCTGCTCGGCCCCGGGCGCGGGCGTTGCCGACGACAAGGCGATCTACACCTTCGTGCCCGACATGATCCGGTTCTACCTGGGCGAGGCGCCGATCCTCGAGAACGTGCCGACCTGGCAATGCGCCAAGCCCGACGAGTGCAAATACGTGCTCGAACATCTCTCGGAGCTGGTGGTCAAGGAGGTGCACGGCTCGGGCGGCTACGGCATGCTCGTCGGGCCCAAGGCCGACCAGAGCCAGATCGAGGCCTTCCGCCACAAGATCACCGAGAAGCCCTGGAACTACATCGCCCAGCCGACGCTGGCGCTCTCGGCCTGTCCGACCTTCGTGGAAGAGGGCGTGGCGCCGCGCCATGTCGACCTGCGCCCCTATTGCCTGGTCGGCGAACGTATCGAACTCGTGCCCGGCGGCCTGACCCGCGTGGCCCTGAACGAGGGATCGCTTGTCGTGAACTCGAGCCAGGGCGGCGGCGTCAAGGACACCTGGGTCCTGGCGGAGTGACATCATGCTGAGCCGCACCGCATCACACCTTTACTGGATGGCCCGCTACATCGAACGCGCCGAGACCACGGCGCGGCTGTTGCAGATGGGCGCAAGAAACGCGCTTCTGCCGGACATCGGCGGGGGCTTCCGCAACGACTGGGAGGCCGTCCTCCAGGCGCTTGGCCAGCTCGAGGCCTTCCGCGAGAAATACGGCGACCCCGTGCAGCGCAACGTCGAGACCTTCCTGTTCTTCGACGCCTCGAACCCGGCCTCGGTCATGTCCTGCTTCTCGGCGGCGCGCGAGAACGGGCGGGTGGTCCGCACCGCGCTGACGAGCCAGGTCTGGGACGCGATCAACACCACCTTCCAGGAGATGCAGGCGCTGCACCGGATGGAGCGCTCCAAGCTGATCGTGAACGAGCTGGCCGACTGGACGCTGCGCTCGGGCGCGCTGATCCGCGGCGCCATCGAAAGCACGCAACTGCGCAACGACGGCTTCCGCTTCATGGGGCTCGGCCATTCGATCGAGCGCGGCGACAACACCGCGCGGCTGCTCGACGTGAAGTATTACGTGCTGCTGCCCAGCCTCTCCTACGTCGGCTCGGCGCTCGACCAGTCGCAATGGGCGACGCTTCTGCGCTCGATGCATGCGCATCGCGCCTTCGTCTGGACCTACAAGGGCGAGATCACCGCCGCCAAGATCGCGCATCTGCTGATCCTGAACCGGCAGTTCCCGCGCTCGCTTCTGTCGGCGACCCAGGCGACGGTGGACCACCTCGACGCGCTGGCGCGCGGCTACGGGATCACGCCCAAGGCCACCTCGCTGGCGCGCGGGCACCTGGGCGAACTGGCCGAGGCCCATGTCGAGGACATCTTCGACGAGGGGCTGCACCAGTTCCTCCTGCGCTTCATGGGCCGCAATGGGGAAATCGCCCAGGCCGTGCAATCGAGCTATCTTGTGGGGGTGCCGGAATGAAACTCAGCGTCAGCCATGTCACCCGCTACGTCTTCGAGACCCCGGTCACCCGGTTGATCCAGTCGCACCGGCTCACGCCCTCGCGCTGCGCCAACCAGCGGGTGATCTCCTGGGAGGTCAACATGCTGAAGGCGGTGCGCGGCGCGGCCTTCCGCGACGGCGCCGGCGACTGGACCGAGACGGTCAGCGTCGACGGCCCGCTCGATGCCTTCGAGATCGAGGTCACCGGCGAGATCGAGACCGAGGATTTCGCCGGCGTCCTGCGCGACCACCGCGAGAAGGTGCCGCCCTCGGCCTATCTGACGCCCACCGCCCGGACCTGGCCGAGCCAGCCGCTGCGCGAGCTGGCCGAGGACACCCTGGCCCCGCTCGACGGGCGGCCGGCGATCGAACGCGCGCATGCGCTATCGAACGCCGTCGCCGATGCGGTGGAATACGTCCCCGGCGAGACCGAGAGCCTGACCACCGCGGCCGAGGCCCTGGAAGGCGGCAAGGGCGTCTGCCAGGACCAGACCCATGTGCTGATGGCCGTGGCGCAGATGTCCGGCGTGCCGGCGCGCTACGTGACGGGCTATCTTTTCAGCGCCATGCCCGACCATATCTCCGAGGCGAGCCACGCCTGGGCGGAGCTCTACGTGGATGACCTCGGCTGGGTCGGCTTCGACCCCTCGAACCGGGTCTGCCCGGATGACCGCTACATCCGCCTGGGCTCGGGCTACGATTCCCAGGACGCGGCGCCGATCCGGGGCGTGGTCTCGGGCGGGGCGGGCGAGCGCCTCGACGTCAGCGTGAAGGTGCGCGACATCGCGGCCAGCGAGCAACAGCAGCAGTAGGACAGGGGCCCCCGGGGCGGGCTGCCGTGGCGGCGGCATTGCGCCCGGGGGCGGCTTGGCAGTATCCCTCGACGGCTGCTGGAATAGGAATGATTCGATGACCTATTGCGTGGGTCTCCTGCTGAACGAAGGCATGGTGCTCCTGGCCGACACGCGCACCAACGCGGGGCTCGACAACATCTCGACCTACCGCAAGATGTTCACCTTCGAGGCGCCGGGCGAACGGGTCGTGGCGATCATGACCGCGGGCAGCCTCTCGGTCACCCAGACCACCATCGCGCGGCTGACCGAGGCGATCGAGACCCAGGACGAACACCGCTCGATCATGCATGCGCCCTCGATGCTGGGCGTGGCCGAGATCGTCGGCACCACGCTCGGCGAGGTCACCCACGAGGTGCGCGGCAAGATGCAGCGCCAGGACAGCGTCTCGGCCTCCATGCTGGTGGCCGGCCAGCGCCGCGACGGCGGGATGCGGCTGTTCCTGATCTACTCGCAGGGCAATTTCATCGAGGCCACCGCCGAGACGCCGTACCTGCAGATCGGCGAGCACAAATACGGCAAGCCGATCCTCGACCGGGTGATCACGCCCGAGACCTCGCTGGCCGATGCCGAGAAGGCGGTGCTTCTGTCGATGGATTCGACGCTGCGCTCGAACCTCTCGGTCGGCATGCCGCTCGACCTCGTGGTGATCGGCAACGACGCGCTGGAGATCACCCGCGCGCGGCGGATCGAGGCCGAGGATCCCTCGTTCCAGCAGATGAGCCAGGCCTGGTCCGAGGCGCTGCGCCGCGCCTTCCAGGAGATCGACGCGGCCTGAGCGTTTCCATTACGGAAAAACTGCGGAGCCGGGCATCAACGTGATTGCCCGACGCGGGGGCATGTGGATAAGATTCTTGCGATCCTGTCGGTTCGCCGCAGCCCCAGCGTGAGGCACGTCTTTTCCCATGTGTATCTACTGCGACAAGTCCGCCGCCATCAATGCCGAGACCAACACGGGCACGGGGGGCTGGGCCGGGCTGGCCGCCGTCTCGCCGGTGCCCACGACCTATACCGACGCCATCGACTGGGGCACCCAGGTGACCTCGGGGCAGGTGAACGGCGACGGCGACATGGTCATCGACTATTACTTCGCCCCCGAGGGCGAGCGCTTCGGCTTCTTCACCTGCGAGGAATGGACCGACTACGAGAAGGCCCAGGTCGAGGCCGCCTTCGACACCTTCGAGGTCTTCATCGACGTCGAGTTCGTGGAAACCACCAATCCCGGTGACGCCGAGTTCGAACTGCACAAGTTCGACGCGCGCGACCTCTTTCTCGGCGTGATGAACCCGCCCGGCCTTTTCAACGAAGGCGACGCGGGCTTCAGCAGCACCGGCATCGGCTGGAACGACCCCGGCGCGCTCGAGCAGGGCGGCTTCAGCTTCGGCATCCTGATCCACGAATTCGGCCACGGGCTGGGGCTGGCGCATCCGCATGACACCGGCGGCGGCTCCTCGGTCCTGCCGGGGGTCTCCTCCAGCGCGGACACCGGGCTTTTCGACCTCAACCAGGGCGTCTACACGATGATGTCCTATATCGACGGCTGGGCGACCAACCCCGACGGGGCGCTCTCGCCGGTGGTGACGCCGGACTACGGCTACCAGGGCACGCCCATGGCGCTGGACATCGCGGTCCTGCAGGACAAATACGGCGCCAACATGGACCATGCCACGGGCGACGACACCTATGTGCTGGCCGATGTGAACGCGCCGGGCACCTTCTACAGCTGCATCTGGGACGCCGGCGGCACCGACGAGCTGCGCTACGACGGCAGCGCCGACGCGGTACTGGACCTGCGGCCCGCCACGCTCGAGGTCGAGGAAGGCGGCGGCGGCTGGATTTCCTACGCCGAGGGCATCTACGGCGGCTATACGATCGCCAACGGCGTGGTGATCGAGAATGCCACCGGCGGCTCGGGCGATGACGCGCTCGTGGGCAATGCCGCCGACAACGTGCTGACCGGCGGGGCGGGTGACGACACCTTCATCTTCGTCGAAGGGCAGGGTGGCTACGACACGATCACCGACTGGGGCAACGGCGACGACCAGCTCGACCTGTCGGACTACGGGCGGATAGGGCTGCGCAACTTCTCCTTCGACCGCACGCCGGAAGGCTTCGAGCTGAGCTTCTTCGACCAGACGATCCTCTTCGAGGGCATCGGCGCTTCGACCACCGCGGCGGAGGCGGAGTATCTGGTCTGACGCGGGGCTGGCTGGGGTGGCGGCCTGTCCGGCGGTGGAGTGATCTGAGGTGCGGGCTTAGGCTCACGCCTTCGCGGCCCTGCGAAGGGTTGCGCGAAACTTCAACTGCACCTTCTAAGGTATTGATCAAAAGGGAAGGTCGCGCCGCCTCACCGGCGCCGCCCGCTCAATCAATCAGCCGCTTCAGATACCGCCCGTAGTCGTTCTTCCCGAAGGACTCCGCCCGCGCCGCGACCTGCGCGGCGTCCACCCAGCCGGCCATATAGGCGATCTCGTCGGGGTTGCCGATCTGCAGCCCCTGCCGCTCGACCAGCGTGCGGACGAAGTTGCCCGCGTCGAGAAGCGAGCCATGGGTGCCGGTGTCGAGCCAGGCATAGCCCCGCCCCATGCGCCGCACCTCGAGCTGGCCTTCGTGCAGGTAGCTCTCGAGAAGCGTGGTGATCTCCAGCTCGCCGCGGGCCGAGGGGGTGACCGCCCGGGCCCGCTCGGGCGCCGTGCCGTCAAGGAAATAAAGCCCCGTCACCGCGTAGCGCGAGGGCGCGACCTCGGGTTTCTCGACGATCTCGGTCACCCGGCCCTGAGCGTCATAGGCGACCACGCCGTAACGTTCGGGGTCCGAGACCTGGTAGCCGAAGACCGTGCCGCCCGTGGTCCGCCCGTCCGCCTCGGCCAGGAGCTCCGGCAGCCCGTGGCCGAAGAACACGTTGTCGCCAAGGACCATGGCCGAGGGCGCGCCGTCGAGGAATTCCTCGGCCAGCAGGTAAGCCTGGGCCAGCCCCTCGGGCGCGGGCTGTTCGACATAGCTCAGGGAGAGCCCCCATTGCGCGCCGTCACCCAGCGTCCGGCGGAACTGGTCCTGGTCCTGCGGCGTGGTGATCACGCAGATCTCGCGGATGCCCGCCAGCATCAGCACCGAGAGCGGGTAGTAGATCATCGGCTTGTCGTAGACCGGCAGGAGCTGCTTCGAGACCCCCATGGTGATCGGGTAGAGCCGCGTGCCGCTGCCGCCGGCGAGGATGATGCCCTTGCGCTGGGTCATGTCATCTCCTTCAGGATAAGGCGCAGATGGTGGCGCCAATCGGGCCGGGAGAGGCCGAAGGCCGCCTCGGTCGCGCTGGTGTCGAGCCGCGAATTGGCGGGCCGCCGCGCCGGGGTCGGATAGGCGCTGGTCGGGATGTCGCTGACGCTGCAGTCGAGCCCGGCCTCGGTGAAGATGGCGCGGGCGAAATCGGCCCAGCTCACGTCCGGGGCGCCCGAGAAATGGTAGGTGCCGGAGGTCTCCGGCGAAGCGATCAGCGTCTCGGCGATGGTCACGCAGGCCTCCGCGATGGCCGCCGCCGGGGTCGGCCCGCCGACCTGGTCCGCGACGATGTTCAGCGCCGCGCGCTCGGCCCCGAGCCGGAGCATGGTCTTCACGAAGTTGCCGCCGGTCTCCGAGAAGACCCAGGAGGTGCGCAGGATCACATGCACCGCGCCGGTGGCCCGCAGCGCCTCTTCCCCGGCGAGCTTGCTTTGGCCGTAGACGTTCAGCGGCCCGGTCGGATCGCCGGGGGCGAAAGGCGCGCTGCCGCTGCCGTCGAAGACGTAATCGGTGGAGATATGCACCAGCGGGAGGCCCCGCGCGGCACAGAGCGCCGCGATCCGGCCCGGCGCCTCGGCGTTGAGGGCGAAGGCGGCTTCGGGCTCCTCCTCGGCGCGGTCGACCGCGGTGTATGCGGCGGCGTTGATCACCGCGCGCGGGGCCAGGGCGTCGAGCGTCGCCTCCAGCGCGCTTGCGTCGGTCACGTCGCAGGCCGCCCGTCCGCGCGTGACCACGCCGGGATGCCGGGCGAGCGCCGTGGCGACCTGGCCGGTCTCTCCGAACACCAGAAGGCTCATGCCCGCGTCCCCAGTCGTTCGCCCACGCCCCCGCGGGTCAGAAGCGGGCGCCACCAGTCCTCATGCGCGAGATACCAGTCGACGGTCCGGGTCAGCCCTTCCGACAGCGTGACCGAGGGCTGCCAGCCCAGCTCCTCGCGGATGCGGCTGGCGTCGATCGCATAGCGCAGGTCGTGGCCGGGGCGGTCGGCCACGAAGGTGATCAGATCGGCATGCGGCGCGCCCCCCGGGCGGCGGGCATCGAGCAGCGCGCAGATCTCGCGCACCAGCTCGATGTTGCTGCGCTCGTTGTTGCCGCCGATGGCATAGCTGCGCCCCTGCGCGCCGCGGGTCAGCACGGTCAGAAGCGCCTCGGCGTGATCCTCGACATAAAGCCAGTCGCGCACATTGGCGCCCGCGCCATAGACCGGGATCGGCGCGCCATGCAGGGCGTTCAGGATCACCACCGGGATCAGCTTTTCGGGGAAGTGATAGGGCCCGTAGTTGTTCGAGCAGTTCGAGAGCACCACCGGCAGCCCGTAGGTCTCGCCCCAGGCGCGCACCAGGTGGTCCGAGGCGGCCTTGGAGGCGGAATAGGGCGAGCGCGGGTCGTAGGCGGTGTCCTCGGTGAAATGCCCGCTGGGGCCGAGCGAGCCGAAGACCTCGTCGGTGGAGACGTGGTGGAAGCGGAAGTTCTGCGGCCGGCCGCGGGAAACCCAGTGGTCGCGGGTGGCCTCGAGCAGGTGGAAGGTGCCGGTGACATTGGTTTCCATGAAGGCCGCGGGCCCGTCGATGGAACGGTCGACATGGCTTTCGGCGGCCAGGTGCATGACGGCATCGGGCGCATGCGCCGCGAAGACCCGGTCGAGCGTCGCGCGGTCGCGGATGTCGGCCTTCTCGAAGGCATAGCGCGGGCTGTCCGCAACCTCGGCGACATTGGCGAGGCAGGCCGCATAGGTCAGCGCGTCGAGGTTCACGACCTCATGCCCGCGGGCGATGGCCAGCCGCACCACCGCCGAGCCGATGAACCCCGCGCCGCCGGTGACGAGAATCTTCATGCCGTCCGCCTCCTTCTGTCGCGCGCTCCCGCGCTTCAGCGTTAGCGGGAATATGCGCGCAAGACCATTGAGCGCGGGGCGCGCGCGGCGCGGTTGTGGCCTAATCGCTGCGCGGGGCGAGCAGGTCGAAATAGCCCTCGGCGATCTCGGCCCAGCGGTAGCGGGCCCGCGCCAGCGAAGCGAGCGCCCGGCCTTGATCCGCGGCCTCGGGGCTTTGAAGGCGCGGGGCCTGGGCGGCGAGGCTCGCGCCGTCCTCGAAGTAGAAGGCCCGCCCCGCCGTGGTCTGCCGGTTCGAGGGCGTGTCGCAGGCCAGGACCGGCACCCCGAAGAACATCATCTCGACCAGCGAGGGATTGGTGCCCCCGGCGGAATGGCCGTGCAGATAGGCCCGCGCGCCCTCGCGGATCCAGCGCAGCGGGCCCGGCGCATAGGTCGCGGGCAGAAGGTGCAGGCGGGGGTGATCCCGATACCGCGCCAGGAGCATGCGGCCATCGGTCGTGTCCTGCCAGTTCGAGACGACCACCAGGGGCAGATCGCTGGCCCCGGGCCAGGTCTCGAGGATCAGGGCAAGGTTGTTCTCGGGCTCGGCCCGGCAGATCGCCAGCGCGTAATCCTCGGGCAGGCTCACCCCGGGCAGCGGCTCGGCCGGATGGGTCAGCGCCTGGTCGCCGCCATAGGCCAGCACATGCGGCGCGCGCCCATAGCGCGCCAGAAGTCCCTCGGCCACCGCCGGGTTGTCGGCCACGAGCGCATCCGACCAGCGCACCGCCGCCGCCTCGGAAAGCCGCAGGACGATGCGCGCGAACGGCCCCCATTTCGCCCGCCGCCATTCGCAGCCGTCGACATTGGTGACGATGCGCGCATCGCAAAGCCGCCGCACCAAGGGCAGGGCCCAGGCGCCCGAAACCCCCAGCAGCAGCACCGCGTCGTCGCCGCGCCGTGCCGCGTCGAGAAGCGCCAGCGCGTCGTAAAGCAGCGATTGCGCGCCATTGGCCCGCAGCGGCAGGTAGCGGAGCCGGGCGCCTTCGCACTCCGCGCGCCGAGGCATCTGCCGCGCCGAGCAATAGACCGCGAGCGCCGCATTGCCGCGCCGCGCCGCATGGTGCCGCGCTAAGGCCTCGGCCAGCGTCTCGAAGCCGCCGTAACAGGCGGGAATGCCGACGGTGCCGACGATGGCGTAGCTGGCGGCGCGCATGGCGGGGCCCTTCGGGAGATGGGTCAGAGGGCCCCATCCTCGCGCTTAGGGATGTGGGTTTGGTTAACGGCGCTGGAACCGGACCCACGGGCGCCCCCCACCTCACGCACAGATGATCCTCGCGCGCGACCAAAGTCGTAGAGCGTCGCGCTCCCCGGAGACGCGATCCGTATTAGGATGAACCACCCAGCGGTGACATGCATAAACAAGAATACGACAGGGAGGACCGTCATGTGCCAGGTATTCGCGGGCCAGGACCCGCAGCGCTACAAATCCGCGACCCGGCGGCTGCGGCTCAACGGGCAAAGCACCAGCATCCGGCTCGAGAACGCCTTCTGGGACATCCTCGACCGCATCGCCGAGCGCGACGGCGTCTCCACGCCGCACTTCCTGTCGCAGCTGCATGCCGAGGTGCTCGAGACCCGGGGCGAGCCCGAGAACTTCTCGTCGCTCCTGCGCACCACGGCGCTGATCTTCGTGGGCCAGACCGCCGCCGAGGGGCCGGGCGATACGACCATCGCGGCGGAATGACCCCCCGTCCGGGCCGCCCCTCGGCCCTGTAGTAAGGGTTTACTACCCGCCGCCCGTGGATCCGGCCGATCCTCTTCCCGACACGATCACCACGGGGAGCAGGCATGGCCAAAGCCATTCACAGCATGATCCGCGTTCTCGACGAGGCGCGGTCGATCGCATTCTACAACACCGCCTTCGGTCTCGAGGTCGCCGACAGGCTCGACTTCGAGGATTTCACCCTGGTCTACCTCAAGAACGCCGAGAGCGATTTCGAGGTCGAGCTGACGGTGAACAAGGGGCGCACCGCGCCTTATGACCTGGGCGACGGCTACGGGCACCTGGCGGTCTCGGTCGCCGATCTCGACGCCGAACACGCCCGCTTCGAGGCCCAGGGCCTCAACCCCCGGAAACTGGTGGAATTCGCGCCCGGCGGCACGCTGGTGGGGCGGTTCTTCTTCGTGGCCGATCCCGACGGCTACCAGATCGAGGTGCTCGAACGCTCGGGCCGCTTCACGTGAGCTGAGACAGCGGCGTGGGGCGCGCGTGCCTGAGGCCGCGGCCCACGCCTTCCATTCGGTCCATCAGAGGGAGGAGAACTCATGACCGAGACCATTCACATCCGGAAGATGACACGCCGTCAGCTTCTGTCGCGCGGCGTCGCGGCGGGGGCGGGGCTGGTCGTCGGCTCGGGCTTCGTCGCCGGCCGCACTGCCGCCTGGGCGACCGAGATGAACGCGCTCAAGCCGGAAACCATGGCGACGCTCATTCAGATGGCGCGCGACATCTATCCCCACGACAAGGTCGGCGACGAATATTACGCCGCCGCGGTCAAGGGCTACGACGTCCCCGAGGAGGCCGAGTTCACCGAGGCCGGGATCCTGGCGCTCGACGAGGCGGCGCAGGCGCGGGGACATGCGGGCTACCTGGCCATCGGCTGGGAGCGCGACCGCGTCGACGTGCTGCGCGCCATGGAGGACACGGCTTTCTTCCAGCGCATCCGCGGCGGGCTGGTGACCGGGCTTTATAACCAGAAGGCGGTCTGGCCGATCTTCGGCTACGAGGGCGAGTCCTATTCCAAGGGCGGTTACATGTACCGCGGCTTCGACGACATCGAGTGGATCTGAGGCAGGGGGAGAACAACCATGGCTGCACCTTTTGACATGAGCGACGACAGTGTCGTCGTGATCATCGGCACCGGCGCCGGCGGCGGCGTCCTGGCCAACGAACTGGCCCAGAAGGGCGTGAGCGTCGTCGCCCTCGAGGCCGGCGGGCGTTACCTGCCCGAGGATTACATCAACGACGAATGGGACAGTTTCGGCCAGCTCGCCTGGCTCGACACCCGCACCACCTCGGGCAGCTGGCGGGTCTCGGACGACTTCCCGAACCTGCCCGCCTGGATCGTGAAGGCGGTGGGCGGCACGACGACCCATTGGGCCGGCGCCTCGATCCGCTTCCAGGAGCACGAGTGGAAGGCGCTGACGAACTACGGCGCGGTCGAGGGCGCGAACCTGCTCGACTGGCCGATCGACGGCAGTGAGATGGCGCCCTGGTACGACCTCGCCGAGAAGAAGCTTGGGGTGACGCGGACCAACGGGCTCGAGGGTCTGCCGGGCTGCAACAACTACAAGGTCTTCCAGGCCGGGGCGAAGAAGCTCGGCTACAAGGAGGTCCACACCGGCCGGATGGCGATCAACAGCCAGGAATACGACGGGCGCATGGCCTGCCAGCAGACCGGCTTCTGCTTCCAGGGCTGCAAATGGGGCGCCAAGTGGTCGGCGGCCTATACCGACATCCCGCGCGGCGAGGCGACGGGCAACCTCGAGGTGCGCGAGAAGGCCCATGTGGCGCGCATCCTGCACGACGACAGCGGCAAGGTGACGGGGGTCGAATATTTCGACGCCGAGGGCAATCTGCAGATGCAGCGCGCCCGGGTGGTCTGCGTCGCCGGCAACTCCTTCGAGAGCCCACGGCTTCTCTTGAACTCGGCCTCCTCGATGTTCCCCGAGGGGCTGGGCAATTCCTCCGGGCAGGTCGGGCGCAACTACATGCGGCACATGACCGGCTCGGTCTACGGCGTCTTCGAGGAGCCGGTGCGGATGTGGCGCGGCACCACCATGGCCGGGATCATCCAGGACGAGGCGCGGCACGATCCCTCGCGCGGCTTCGTCGGCGGCTACGAGCTCGAGACGCTGTCGCTGGGGCTGCCCTTCATGGCGGCCTTCCTCGATCCCGGCGGCTGGGGGCGCGAGTTCACCACCGCGCTCGACGCCTACGAGAACATGGCCGGCATGTGGATCGTCGGCGAGGACATGCCGCAGGAAGGCAATGGCGTGACCCTCTCGGAGGCCGAAGACCAATACGGGCTCAAGGTCGCCAACGTGCATTTCGACGATCACCCCAACGACGTCGCGATGCGCAACCACGCCTATGCCCAGGGCGCCAAGGTCTACGACGCGGTGGGCGCGACCCGCACCTTCCCGACGCCGCCCTATCCCTCGACCCACAACCTCGGCACCAACCGGATGTCCGAGCGGCCCGAGGACGGGGTGGTCAACCGCTGGGGGCAGAGCCACGACATCGAGAACCTCTTTGTCTCCGACGGCTCGCAGTTCACCACTGGTGCGGCCGAGAACCCGACGCTGACCATCGTGGCGCTGGCGATCCGCCAGGCCGACCACATCGCCCGGGAGATGTCGGCGCAGAACCTCTGAGCACCCGAGGAGGTTCGCTTTGCGGCGCGGAGGGGGGCTCTCCGCGCCGTTTTTTTTGGGGGGGCAGGTTTTGCTGCGCGGGGTGGAGTGACGCCGAGCCGATGCTGGTTTTGCAGACACTTACGATCAGCGTGCGCCCGAAGCTACCACTCGGCGCGTCGCGCACCCAGCATAGGCGATGAAGTCAAAAATTTTTCGGGGAAAGGCGGAGGCGAGTGCCGGAACCGGCCCGGTGTACACGTTCTTGTAAAAAAGAAGGATGTGATTGGTTTGTTTAAATTTTTGCGTGTATTTGTCCTCGGGAATCGGCAGGCAAAACGTGAATGTTTAGATGCAGAAACACTACTTCCTGTTGCTCGCCGAAGGCTTCAATGTGCCATCTACGAGGTGTATGAAGTTGCGCTTGGCGAATTCAGCATTGCTCGCACGAAGTTCGGTTAGCCGCTTCCATTTTTTCCCGAGTTTTCCAACGTCGATCACAACATAGTGTCCATAGCCTGCACGTTCAGCCTCACCGTAGGCTCCTAGCTGCGCTTCATATCCGGTGACGGTTGCTGAGTTTGTTGATAGTTTTATCTCAACCAATACGTTGTCTGCGCCGTCATTGAACTTGAAATCAACAGGCCCGACGCCGGCATCAGCTTCTGCTGTCATACCAATATCTGCTGCGTCGCAGTACGAACTAGAGATTGCGTAAAACAGAAGTTGCGCAAATGCTTCCTTTCGAGGTTTTCCGCTGAAATGAAAGACCCGGTTAAGGCGGTTCTTCTCGACAAGCCGGGTGAATTGAGCAAGTATGCTTTCAACCACTTTGTTGATCCGATCAAGACGCGGAAGTGAGTCGTCTACGGTCAGTTGTAATTTGTTAATCGCAGTTGTTGATTCTGCTACGTCTCGCCAAACCAATAGCCCTTCCGGGTCTTCATGTACGTTATATTTTGATTGTTCTAGGAGCTTGAGCATATCCAGGAAAGATTGAAACGCTGCCGCATTCTGCATGGCTCGATCTTTAATACGCTCTTTGTCCTTCTTTGACTTGGTAGCGAAAACTTCGCCGATGTGTTCATTGACGCGGTCGCGCAGGTTTTCGTTGCCTTCGATAACCTGAGGAATTTGTTTTGGATCATCCATTATTGGGAGGTGCTTCAGAATATCGTCAGCAAGCAGGATGATTGGATCACCGTGATTTGAAAAGGGGTTCCGAGGCAGCATTGCTTTGTGACCTTGGAGCGTGAATTCTTCGGTTGTTATCCGAACGGTTTTGTTGAGTTCGTTCAGGATCCGATGGTTGAAAGCAATAATACACTCGACTGTGATTGCGGCTATCATATCGCTAATTAAGTCTGCGCCAATGCCGTCTTCAAAAAGTGAAAGCGACGAGAACATCTCGGGATCTTTAACGCCAAGGTCAATTACTTGTTTGGCCCATCTTAGAGATTGGGCAGCTTTTTGGGGGCCGAACGCGTGCCCGTGAGTTGAAGCCTTGCTATACCCAAGACAGGTTCCACTCATTCCTTTGGATTCAGAAAATTGAAATTTGCGAAGCGCGGCCTTCCAAGCTTTGTCCCCTTCCTGTTGCGACAAAATAATCAATTTGTAGATTTGCGTGAAGTGTTCTTCGTATTTTGCGAACGCACAGTCTTTGAATTCGGTGTGTTGGCTATGAGGTAGAAGAAACGGATCTATGAACAGCCGAGCATCGACGTCCAATGTGGGGTCAAGGACACCCAACCGACGCATGTCTTTCGCAGCAACCCCGAAAACACTAGAAAAGCTCTGTCCAAATCCCATTGGTCAACTCCAAAAACAATCAATAAACTATTGAATTCAGAGTGGTGGCTTACTCTTGTGTTTACAAGCTATTGTTGAATCTTCTGAGTGTTTTGTACGCCCGCGCGTAGTAAAAGCACATAAATTCAACAGGTTAGGCGGTTTGAGGGAATCACGAACATATTGACTTTTTGCCTAGCCAAGCCTTTTAGGCCCAATTTTCCAGCTAAGTCACTGAAAGTAAATGGAGGCGAGTACCGGAATCGAACCGGTGTACACGGATTTGCAATCCGCTGCGTAACCACTCCGCCAACTCGCCGTCGCTTCGTGCTGGAGAGGGCTTAACGGCTTCCTCGGCCGCCCGCAAGGGGCCTCTGCGCGGTTAATTGCGGCCCGGCGGCGCGGGCCCAAAAGGCCCCTTAGTGCTCCTCGAAGATCCGTCCGCGGCCGCGCAGCTGGTCGGTGATGCCGGCGCCGCGGAGGGCGTGCCAGGCGCTGACCGTGTTGATCGAGATCACCGGTTTCTCGAGCCAGCGTTCGGCTTCGGCGGCGACCGCGGCACCGGCGAGATTGGTGCCGACCTGCACCAGCGCCTCGACCTCGGGGGCGTCGAGGGCGCGCAGGGCGCTCCGTATCCGCGCCTCGGGCACCTCGGCGATGGCCCGCGGGCTCGCGCATTCGAGCCCGGTCAGGCCCAGCACCTCGAAGCCTGCCTCCTCGAGCCAGGTGCGGACCTGCGCGTCGCCCTTGGGCATATGCGGGGTCAGCACGGCGATCTTTGTCGCGCCGAAGGCCCGGAGCCCGGCGGCCACCGCCTCGGAGCCCAGGACCACCGGCACGCCGGCGTGCGCCTCGAGCTTGGCGGAGAGGTCGCGCGAGCCCTCGAGCCCGCCCCAGAAGGCCTCGAGCGCCACGCCCATGATCAGCCGGTCGACCCCGGCGGTCATCACCTGCGCGGCCGCGGTCTCGATCCCCGCGCGCATGGCGGCGACGTGATCGAGGAAATTGTCCGAAGAGATCGGCTTGTTGCTGATCGGGATGCGGCCAAGGTGATAGGTCACGCCGGGCAGCCGCAGGGCGTCGGTCTCGGGCTGCACGATGGTGTTGGTGGAGGGCACCACCACGCCGATCTTCTGGCGGTATCCCAGGGCGTCGGTTCCGGAGGTCATCGGGCAGGGCTCCTTTCTGTGTCGGACAGCGCGGCGAGGCCGGCGATCAGCGAGGCGTTCATCACCCAGGCGCGGTGGCGCTCGGGGTCGGCGCAGGTGGCGCGCAGCTCCTCGGCGGCGGCGCGGCGGGCCTCGGGTGTGCGCGCCTCGAGGCGTTTCTTGTTCTGGATGGTCTGGGCCTGCACGTAGCGGTCGGCCATGCCGCGCCGCTCGCGGTCGTAGGCCTCGAAGAGCGCCTCGGCGTCACCCGGCGCGGCGCGGGCACCGACCAGCTTTTCCGCGAGGTTGATCGCGTCGTGAATGCCCGAGTTCATGCCCAGCCCGCCCAAGGGGTTGTTCACATGC
The DNA here is from genome assembly GCF_054552075.1 of Roseivivax sp. Lineage (NCBI taxonomy): Bacteria > Pseudomonadati > Pseudomonadota > Alphaproteobacteria > Rhodobacterales > Roseobacteraceae > Roseivivax > Roseivivax sp. The sequence continues at coordinate 34,756 of NZ_JBTOLZ010000023.1, read as the reverse complement.
GCCGCGTCCCCGGCCAGAAAGACCCGGCCCTTGCGGAAGGCCGCGGCGACGCGCTGGTTGACCGCGTAGATGTTGCGATGGGCGATGTCGGGCAGGTCGAGCGTGCTGTCGAGCCCCTGGATCTGCTCGCGGACGTAGTCGTCCGAGGTCGGATCCAGCCCCGCGTCGGCGGCGGGCGCGGGGAAGACGATGCGCCAGAGCCCCGGCGGCCCCTCGTGCGGCACCTTGAAAAGCGCGCACCACTGGGTCGGATCCAGCACGTAGTTCCGCACCCGGAAGCCCCGGTCGAAGAAGTCGCGCGGGGTGGTCAGCACGAGAAAGCGTTCCTCGTAGGTGAAGCCCTCGAAGGCGATGCCCAGGGTTTTGCGGGTGGCGCTGCGCCCGCCGTCGCAGCCGACCAGGTAGTCGACGCGCTGCTCGTGCGACCCCTCTGGCCCCCGGGCGGTGAGCGTCACGCCCTGGTCGTCCTGGGTGAAGCCCGTGACCTCGGTCGCGAGGCGCAGCGTGCCGGGTCGGAGCGCCTCGATGGCGCGGGCATTGGTGTCGGCGACCTTGAACTGCTCGCATTGCACCGCAAAGGGGTAGGGCGTCGCGCCTTCGAGCCGCCCGTAGTCGTATTCGGCGAGGATCTCGTCCGAGGCGCGGTCGCGGAACTGGAAGACCGGCGCCTTCAGCCCCTTCGCGATGATCTCCGCCCCGGTGCCGAGCGCGGAGAGCATCTCCAGCGTCGGCGGTTGCAGCGTCGCGGCGCGGGGATCGGCGGGCAGGCTCGCCTCGCGCTCGTAGAGCGTGACCTCGAAGCCTTCGCGCAGCAGCGCCAGCGCCATGCTGGTGCCCACGGGGCCGGCCCCGATGACGGCGCAGGATGTCATGGCGTCTCCTTTTGGTTGAGGGCCTGCCAGACCCGCGCCGGGGCGGCGGGCATGTCGATGGGCCCCGCGCCGGCCGAGGCCAGGGCGTTGTTGACCGCGTTCATCACCGCCGGCAGCGCGCCGACCGTGCCGCTTTCGCCCGCGCCCTTGGCCCCCAGCGCATTGGCGGTGGTGGGCGTCGGACAGGGGTTGAGCGCGAGGAAGGGCAGGTCGTTTGCGCGGGGCAGGGCGTAGTCCATGAAGGAGCCGCTCAGAAGCGCGCCGGAAGTGGGGTCGAAGACCATTTGTTCCGAGAGCGCCTGGCCCAGCCCCTGGGCGATGCCGCCATGCATCTGGCCCGCGGCGAGGAGCGGGTTGATCACCGTGCCCAGGTCGTCGGCGACCCGGTAGGACAGCACCGAGACGGCGCCGGTCTCGGGGTCGATCTCGACCTCGGCCAGGTGTACGCCGTTGGGAAAGGTGCCCGCCTCGGTCGCCTCGAAAGCCTCGGCGGCATAGGCGCGTCCGGTGGCGCGGCAGAGCTCCTCGAGGGTGACGAACCTATTGCCGCCCTCGGCGTGGAAGCTGCCGTCGCGGAACTGCACCTGCTCCTCGGGGGCTTCGAGGAAGCCCGCCGCATCGGCGCGGGCGGCGCTCAGGATGTCGCGCGCGGCCTTCGCCATGGCGTGGCCCGCCGAGGACATGGTGCGCGAGCCGAAGGTGCCGGTGCCGAGCCGCACCGCGTCGGTGTTCCCGGCGGTGACCTCGAAGGCGCCGGACCAGCCCAGAAGGTCGTGCAGGATCTGGCGGTAGGCGGTGGCATGGCCCTGGCCCGCGTCGCCCGAGCCGATGGAGAGCCGCGCGCCGCTCTCGGCGCCGATCTCGAGCCGGGCGAACTCGGGTAGCTGCGCGCCCTTGGGCCCGCCGCCCGCCGGTTCGATCGCCGCGGCGATGCCGAGGCCGCGCAGCCGCCCCCGCGCCTCGGAGCCCGCGCGCCGCGCGGCAAAGCCCGCACGGTCCCCGGTCCTCAGCGCCAGATCCAGCGCCGCCGGGAAATCGCCGCTGTCGTAGAGATAGCCGAGCGGCGTGGCATAGGGCATCTCCTCGGGGCCGATCATGTTGCGGCGGCGCAGATCGGCGGGGTCGAGGCCCAGCCGCGCCGCGGCGATGTCGACCATGCGCTCGACGATATAGATCGCCTCGGGCCGCCCGGCGCCGCGATAAGGCGCCATATGCATCGTGTTCACGAAGACCCCGCGCATCACCGTGTGCAGGACCGGCGTGCGGTAGACCCCAGCGAGCCCCGGCAGGTTCGAGGTCATGGGATGCATGGACATCTGCCCGAGCTGGGCGCCGACCGGGGCGTAGCCGTCGACCCCGAGGCCGAGGAAATGCCCCTCGGCATCGAGCGCCAGCGTGGCGTCGACCGACATCTCGCGCGACTGGGTGTCCGACAGGAAACTGTCCGAGCGGGTCGCGCGCCAGCGCACCGGGCGGCCGGTCTTCCGCGCGGCCAAAAGGACCAGCGCATCCTCGGGGTAGGCGCCGTTGCGCATCCCGAAGCTGCCGCCGGTCTCGGAGACCTCGATGCGCAGGTCCTCGGGCGCGAGGCCCAGCACATGGGCCAGCTCGCCCCGCACGCGGTGCGGGGCCTGCGTGCCGGTCCGCAGCGCCAGCCGCCCGTCAGGCAAGGGGCGGGCGAGCGCGTTCCGGGGCTCGAGCGCCACCGCCGCGACGCGGCTGATCTCGAGCCGGGCGGTGACGACGTGATGCGCCTCGGCGAGGACCGCCTGCCAGGCTCCGGGGTCGCCCAGCTCCTGCGTGAAGGCGAGGTTGGGCCGGTCGGCCCAGACGCGCGGGGCCGCGGGGTCGGCGGCGGCGCGGGGCTCGGTCACCGCCGGGGCATCCTCGATCTCGGGCAGGATCAGCTCCGCGGCGTCGAGCGCCTCGGCCTCGCTTTCGGCGATGACCGCCGCGATGGGCTCCCCGGCCCAGCGGACCGCGTCCCGGGCGAGCGGGTAGAAAGGCGTGGGCGCCACCTCGCAGCCCGGCGGCACGTAGCGCAGCGCGAAGGGCGCGAGCTCCTCCATGTCCTCGCCGGTCAGGATCAGCCGCACGCCCGGTGCCGCGCGCGCCTCCGCGAGGTCGAGCCCCGCGATCCGCCCGGCGGCATGGTCGCTGCGCAGCACATGCAGCCAGAGCGCGCCCTCCTCGGCGGCGTCATCGGCGTAAAGCCCCGCGCCGCGCAACAGCCTGTCGTCGGCGGGCCGGGTCTCGGCCCGGCCGATCCGCTGCCAGCCCGCGGGCCGCGGCCCGCTCACAGCCGCACCTCGGGCAGCCAGAGCGCCAGGGCGGGCACCGCGATCAGCAGGATCAAGAGGATCAGGTCGCACAGCAGGTAGGGCGCCGCCGCCCGGGCGATGGTCCAATAGCTGGTGCCCGGCGGCGCCACCCCCTGCATGACGAAGAGCAAGAGCCCGAAGGGCGGGGTGGTGCCGCTCATCTCGATGGCGAGCAGCATCACCAGCCCAAACCAGATCGGATCGAAGCCGATGGCCTGGGCGATGGGGAAGAAGATCGGGATGGTCAGCAGCATCATCGAGATCGCGTCGACGAACATCCCCAGCACCAGGAGCACCGCGAACATGATCAGGAGCATGGTGATCGCGTCGAGCTCGAAGCCCGTGGCCCAGCGGATCAGGCCCGAGGTCGCCCCCGAGAAGGCCAGCACCTGCGAGAAGGTTTTGGAGGCGATGATGATGAAGAACACCATGACCGTGACGCGCAGCGTGCCGTCGAGCGATTTCATGATCATCGCGACGTTGAGCCGCCCGTAACAGGCCGAGAGGAAAAGCACCGAGAGCACCCCGAAGGCCGCGGCCTCGGAGGGCGTGGTGATGCCCAGGAGGATCAGCCCCACGACCGAGAAGACCACCAGCGACATCGGCAGGATGTAGACGCAGACCAGGCGCAGCTTCTCGAGGGTGTTCACCGTCTCGACGTCATAGGCCGGGGCGATCTCGGGCCCGCCGCGGCGCAGTTGCAGCCAGATCGTCGCGAGGTAGAGAAGCGCCAGCACCAAGCCCGGCAGCACGCCCGCCAGCAGCAGGTCGGCGATGCTGATCTGCGCGATCGAGCCCAGAAGCACCGCCAGCGTCGAGGGCGGGATCAGCAGCGCCAGCCCGCCCGAGCCGATGATCGGCCCGATCGACATGTGCCGGCGGTAGTTGCGCTTTTCCATCTGCGGCAAGAGCAGGCTGCCCATCATCGCCGTATTGGCCATGTTCGAGCCCGAGAGCGCCGCGAAGATGGTCCCGCAGAGCACCGAGATGTAGCTCAGCCGGCCCGGCGCCTTGCGCAGCGACTTGTCCAGCGTCTCGATGATCTTCAGCGCGATGCCCGAGTGGAAGAAGAGGTTCCCCATCAAGACGAACATCGGCACGGTGACCAGCACGAAGCTGGTGACCGCCTCGCCGGTATTGGCGGCGAGCTGCTCGATGCCGATCCAGCCGCCCATGAAGATATAGGCCCCGATCAGGTTCGCGATCAGGAAGGCAAAGGCCACCGGCACGCAGAGCGCCATGAGGCCGATCACCATGCCGAGCATGACGAAGGCCGCTTCCCACCATTCCATCATCACCATGGCTCAGAGGCTCTCTGCGTCGGGGTCGATGCCGCGGTAAAGCGACTCTCGGGTGATCAGGAAGCGGGCGAATTGCACCGCCGAGAGGCCGAAGCACAGCACGATCGGGGCGTAGAGCAGCCAGCGGGTCAGGAAGTTGGCGCGGATGTCGACCACGCCGATGTTCTGCAGCGTCACCGGCACCGCGGCCCAGGCGACCACCAGGCAGGCGGTCACGCAAAGCAGGATCACCAGGACCTCGATCACCCGGTTGACCCTCGCGGGCAGCATGGCGCGGAAGGCCTCCATCGACACATGGCCTTTCTCGCGCAGGAGCCAGGGCGTGCCGAGCGCCGCGATATACAGAAGCGCGTATTCGGTGATCGCCACCGCCCAGTTGATCTGGAACATGCGCAGGCTGCGCGTGGTGACGTCGTAGATGATCGCGGCGAAGACGAAGGGAAGGATCGCCGCCGCGATCAGGGCCAAGGCGTTCAGCACCCGGTCGAATAGGGACCAGAAGGTCTGCATGGAAGTCTCCCGGGGGCTGGCGCCCGTCAGCTGGCGTTGGCCGCGTCGACGATCTTGCGGAACTCCGCGGCGGGCTCTGCGCCGAGCGTCTCGGAGACGCTTTCCCAGAAGGTCTCCTGGAAGGCATTGGTGATCTGCGCCTCGCCGGCGCCCTCGAGCACGATGTCCTCGACCCCGGCCTCGGCCAGTGCCGCGCTGTCCACCTTCTCGAGGTTCTGCGCCGCCTCATAGGCCAGCATCTCGTGCTTCATCACCATCTCCATGAGATAGTCGCGCTGCGCCTCGGTGAGCCCGTCGAAGCTGGCCGCGTTCATCGCCAGGATCGTGTTGCCCTGCCGCCAGGTCGGGAAGATGCGGTACTTTAGGAACTCCTGCCAGCCGCCCGAGCTGACACCGATGGTGGTGAAGCCGATGCCCTCGACCAGGCCGCGCTCGAGCGCGGTGTAGATGTCGCCGGCCGGAATATCGACGCGGGCGATGTCCAGCGCGGAATACATCGGGTCGTAGCTCGAGCCGCCGCGGATCTTCATGTCGGCCAGCGCGATGGTGCCGTCCTCGGCGATCTCGGGCTTCTCGGTGGTGTAGAACTGGAAGGCGTAGCCGGTGCCCATGGCGCCGAGGAAGGCCACGCCCGCGCGTTCGCGCGCGGCGGCGTCGATGGCCTCGTGCAGGCCCGCGGCGCGCAGCTTGTCGGCGGGCACCGAGGCCGCGTCGAGCGGCGTCAGCTCAGGGATCTGGCGCTGGTAGTAGCCCGCCGGGCCCATGTACATGTCGATGATCCCGCGCGAGACGGCGTTCATCTGCTCGTTGCGGGGGATGATCTCGGTGCCGCCGCGCAGGTCGATCTGCAGCACACCTTCGCCATTGGCGTTCACGTCTTCCACGAAGGCCAGGTAGCTCTTCATCAGGTCGTTGGTGGAGGGCAGCGAATAGACCGCCGAGATGGTCGCCTCTTCGGCGCTGGCGATCCCGGCGGTGACGACAAGCGCGGCGGCCCCCGCCTTCATGCGAGTGATAAACGACATAGTGAGTTCTTGCCTCCTGCTGGCGTGACGGAGCGAAGTCAGGGCCGAGAGGGCGCGCGGCGGCGGCTGGTCCGACGGGTCGGACAAGCCTCGCCCTGACCGCAGCACTCCTGCCTCCGGATGTGGGCGAGCCCGCGCCGAGTTGCGCGGTCTCAATGTATACTAAATTTCCGGGCGTTTGCGATTCGCGCAAGGATTTTCGGTCAGGGATCGTGCGGGCGCAGGATTGTTTCGCGGGCGGGTGTGGCGGATTTTTTGTGACGGGTTAGGGCGGGCTTGCGATAAATCACATTATTTCTGTGACTTGCGGCGCGTTCTTCAGAGCCACGTTCGGCACGCGAAAATCCCCAGCGTAGATGCGGAAAATTTGGGCGCTCAATCGCCGCCTCTGATTTGGGATACAAAATCACCCCTCTCGGCACCCTCGCGCCATCCCGTCAATCCCGCCGCGCAGCGCCCGATCCGCCCGTGCCGCTCCGCAGCATCGGCGCCCGAAACCCCGTCCACCCCCGGGAACCTCCGGCGGGGGCGCGGCGTTTTCACCGCGACCCACAGAAGGAGACGCTCGAAAATGGCCCAAAGCCAGTCCAACGCGAACATCAAGGACGTCGAGTCCCAGGCCGCGCGCTCGACCGGCAGCGACACCGAGGCGCTGAAGGCGCAGATCGACTCGCTGAAGGCGGATCTGGCCTCGATCACGGAACTTCTGGGCGACATCGGCGCACGCCGGAAGGACGAGACCGTCGAGGCGGCCCGCAAACGCTACGACTCCGCCCGCCGGGACGGTGAGCGTATGTATGAGGACGCCCGCGACCGCGCCCAGGAGGCGCAGGACCAGGCGCTCGAGGCGGTGCGCCGCCAGCCGGTCACCGCGCTGGGCATCGCCGTGGCGGCGGGCTTCTTCGCGGGCCTCCTGACCAGCCGGAAGTGACATGGCGCTGATCCCGCAATTCGAACTGGCCGCGCGGCGCAAGCTGCGCGGCGCCGCCTTTTCCATCGTCGGCGTGGTGCTGATCCTGGCGGGCGCCGGCTTTCTTTGCGTCGCACTGTTCATCGTGCTGGCCGAGCTGCGCGACACGCTGTTTGCCACGCAGGTCATCGGCGGCGGGCTCTTTGCCTTCGGGCTGATCTTCCTGGGCATCGGCAAGATCATCTCGCGCCGCCCGCGCTACGTGGCACCTGTCGGCGGGGCGGCCGCGGCGCTGCCCATCGCGCAGCTGATCGAGGGCTTCGTGGTGGGGCTCGAGGCCGGGCGCCGCTCGCGCCGCCGTTAATCCCGCGCCGGACGGCGGGCCGGGGCGTCTGTTCATCTGACTGACCGGCCCCGCTGCCGGGCTGGAGGCTTTCGTGAGGCAACGCAAGGACGGCATGGCGACCGCGCTGGTGATCGTGGCCAGCATCCTGGTCGCCGGGGTGCTTTATGTCTCGCAGGACATCGCGGCGCCGATGACGCTGGCGATCATCACCGGCATCATCTTCGCCCCGGTGATGGAGGCCTTCGACCGGATGGGCCTGCCCAAGGGCCTCGGCGCGGCGCTGATCCTTCTGTTCACCTTGGGCGCGCTGGCCACGGCGGTGGTCTCGCTCGAGCCGGTGTTCTGGCGCTTCGTCGACGCCGTGCCCGCGATCCGGCGCGAGATCGAAGAGATCGTCTTCCTGTTCCGCGACACGCTGCAGAGCCTCGGCAACGTCAACGAGGAGGTGAAGGAAGCCCTCGGCGGCGGCCCCGGCGGCGCCTCTGGCGGCGGCGAGGAGGAAGAGGCCGCGGTCCCCAGCCTGACCGACGCGCTTTTCGCGGCACCCGCGGTCTTCACCCAGTTCCTGATCTTCGCCGGCACCTTCTACTTCTTCCTGGTCAACCGGCTCTCGGTCTATTCCTTCCTGGCCGGGCGGCTCAGCGCGGCGGGCGAGGGCGAGACGATCAAGACCCGCTTCCGCGTCGCGGAATACCTCGTCTCGCGCTATTTCATCGCCATCACCATCGTGAACTTCGGCCTCGGCTTCGCCACGACCGCGGTGATGACCGCCCTCGGCATGCCGCTCCCTTACGTCTGGGGCTTTGCGGTCGCGATCATGAACTACGTCCTCTACCTCGGGCCCGCGCTCATGGTGGTGCTCCTGCTGGTCGCGGGGCTCGTCAACTTCGAGGGCATCATGGTCGCCGCTCCCGCCGCCGCCTTCCTGACGCTCAACATGATCGAGGCGCAGTTCGTGACCCCGGCCTTCGTCGGGCGGCACGTGAAGCTCAACCCGCTGGTGGTCTTCCTCTCGCTGGTCTTCGGGCTGTGGTTCTGGGGGCCGATCGGCGGCATCGTGGCGATTCCCGTCCTGGTCTGCGGGCTGGCCATGGCCGACGACAAGATCATCGCCCGCTACAACCAGACCCGCGGCATCGGCCGCCCGCCCGAGCCCCGGGACGTGTGATCCTGACAACGAAGTGATCGGCATCCGCCCCGAGCGGCGATTTAGGCGGTTCGGTTTGTTGCCGCCTCCGGTAAGCTGTGGCAGAACCGGAGGTGATTTACTGAACGAAAGAGTTTAGCGGATGCAAGACTACGCGACCCTCCGCCGGGTGATGGTGGACACTCAGGTCCGCCCCTCGGATGTCACCAAGTTTCCGATCATCCAGGCCATGCTCACCGTCCCGCGCGAAGCCTTCCTGCCCAACGACAAGGCCGAGGTCGCCTATGCCTCCGAACATGTCGCGCTGACGCCCGACCGCACGGTGCTGGCGCCGCGCACCTTCGCCAAGATGCTCGAGGCGCTGAACGTGACCTCGGACATGCTGGTGCTCGATATCGGCTGCGGCTACGGCTATTCGGCGGCGGTGCTGGCGCATATCGCCGAGGCGGTCGTCGCGGTGGAGGACCTCGAGGAGGTCACCCCCGAGATCGCGCAGCTGCTCTCCGATCATCACGCCGACAACGTCGTCCTGCACCAGGGCCCGCTGACCGAGGGCGCCGCCGAACACGGCCCCTATGACGCGATCATGGTCGAGGGTGGCATCGAGGAGCTGCCCGAGGGGCTCGAGGCGCAGCTCAAGGAGGGCGGGCGCATCGTCTGCCTCTTCGTCGAGGGACGGCTCGGCACGGTGCGCGTCGGTCACAAGATCGACGGCCATCTGAACTGGCGCTACTCCTTCAACGCCAGCGCGCCGGTTCTGCCGGGCTTCGCGACCGAACGGGCCTTCGCGCTGTAAGCGCGCGAGGCAGGGCCCGGGGCGGCCCGCGAGACAACAGGGACAGGGCAGGGACCGCCATGCGCACAGGTGTCATCTTCAAGGCCGCGGCTCTGGCCGCGACGCTGGTTTCGGGCGCCGTCGCCCAGGCCGACACGCTCGCCGACGCGATGGTCGGCGCCTATAACACCAGCGGCCTGCTCGAGCAGAACCGCGCGGTGCTGCGCGCCGCCGACGAGGATGTCGCCCAGGCGGTCTCGGCGCTGCGCCCGGTGCTGAACTGGTCCGCCGATGTGACCCGCAGCTTCAGCGAGAGCCGGTCTGCCAACACTGGCGGTCTGATCATCAACCGCGTGACCGAGGAAGCCTCGATCGGGCTCACCGCCTCGCTCCTGGTCTATGACTTCGGCCGCACCCGGCTGGGCGTCGACGCCGCCAAGGAGGCGGTGCTGGCGACCCGCTCGCAGCTGGTCTCGATCGAGCAGCAGGTGCTCCTGCGCGCCGCCCAGGCCTTCTTCAGCCTCGAGCGCGCCCAGCAGACCCTGCGCCTGCGCCAGAGCAACCTCAACGTCATCAGCCGCGAACTGCGCGCCGCCCGCGACCGTTTCGAGGTCGGCGAGGTCACCCGCACCGACGTGGCCCTGGCCGAGGCGCGCCTGGCCGAGGCCCGCAGCCAGCTCGCCGTGGCCGAAGGCGATGTCGCCACCGCCAAGCAGGAATACCTGCGCGCCACCGGGCGCCAGCCGGGCGGGGTGAACATGCCCGCCCGGGTGCCCGCGATCCCCTCTTCGCTCGAGACCGCGACGGGCATCGCGCTGCGCACCCATCCCGACCTCGCCGCGGCCCAGCACCAGGTGGCGCTGGCCGAGCTGAACATCGCCATCGCGCGCGCCACGCTGAAGCCCCGGGTCGAGCTGTCGGGCAACTACGGCGTGACCCAGGACCTCGAGGATCACGACAACTACCAGCAGGGCGGCTCGATCTCGCTCGGCGCCTCCGGGCCGATCTACCGCGGCGGCGCGCTGACCTCGGCGCTGCGCCAGTCGGTCGCCAACCGCGACCAGAACCGCGCCAACCTGCATGTGGCCTCCGAACAGGTCCGTCAGAACGTCGCCAATGCCTATGTGAACCTGCAGGTCGCCCGCTCGGCCATCGAATCGAGCCAGCGCCAGGTCGAGGCCGCCCAGGTCGCCTTCAACGGCGTCCGCGAGGAGGCCCAGCTGGGCGCGCGCACCACGCTCGACGTGCTGAACGCCGAGCAGGATCTTCTGGACGCGCGGACGCTGCTGATCTCGGCCCGGGTCGACGAATATGTCGCCGCCTACAACGTGATCTCGGCCATGGGGCGGCTGACCGTGGGCGAGCTGGGACTGCCGGTCCAGCAATACGACCCTTCCGCCTATTACAACCTGGTCAAGGACGCCCCGGCGCTGTCCTCGCAGGGCGAACAGCTCGACCGTGTCCTGCGTGCGATCGGAAAAGACTAAGGTTGTTCCGGTCTGTTGTGCGGACCCCGGCGCGCGGCTACACTTCCCGCCTGAGGCAGAGCGGTGAAGAACATGTCAAAACCAGTCTCGAACGTGGAAATCGAGGATGTGCTGGCGTCGATTCGGCGGCTGGTGGCCGATGACGGACGCCGGCCCGGCGCGCCGGCTGGGGCGTCTACTGCGGCGTCTTCCGGGGCGGTGAATGCGGTGCAGGAGCCGGCGCTGGAAGCCGCGCCCGAGCGCGCGACCGTGCCCGCCGGGGGCGAGGCTCCCGCACGGCCCGACCGGCTGATCCTGACCCCCGCACAGCGCGTGCCCGAAGCCGCCGAAAGCGCCGCCTCGCCCGAGGCGGCGGAAGAGGCCGGGCCGATCCTGCTCACCGATCCCGCACCGGAGCTGGCCGAGGCGCCCGAGGTGGACCTCTCCGCGGATCTGGAGGATCCGGCGGAAGAGGGGGAGGCGCTTGAGGCCGAGGAGACGCCCGAGGCCGACGCCGAGGAGCGTTCCGAGGTCGCGCCCGTGGAGCCTCCGACCGAGAGCCTTGCGCCCGAGGCCGAAGAGGCCCTGGCGGCCGAGACGGGCAGGGCCCATGCGGAGCCCGAGGCACCGCAGGCCCGCGAGACCGCCGAGGATGCCACCGCGCCTCGCGAGGAAACCCCCGCCGATCTCGACGCCGACGCGCTGACCCGCGTGGTGCAGGACGAGCTGGCAGCACTTCTGGCGGCCCATTCCTCCGCCACAGCCGAGCCGCAGGAGGCACGCGAGGCGGACACCGAGGCCGCCGAACCCGCCGCCACCTTCCGCCCCGATCCTGCGCTGGGGGCCGCCCGCTCCGGCGCCGCGGCGCGCAGCGCGGCGGAGATGCTGCGCGCGCTTTCGCCCGCCGAGGATCCGGCGACCGAATCCGAGGCCGACCCGAGCCCCTCGACCATGCCCGGCCAGCGCCGCGTGGCGCCCGAGGTCTCCGAGACCCCCGCAGCGGGCCGCCCGACCGAGGCACCCAGTGCCGCCGAGGCCGAGGAGATGGCGCGCTTCGACCGCCCCCGCCCGACCGGTCTCAGCCTCGAAGAGAAGATCGCCGAGCTCGAGACCATGATCGGCGGCAAGGCCCAGGGCTGGGGGGAGAGTGCATCCTCCGAGACCGCATCCGAGACCGCGCCCGAGGAGGCCGCGCCCGCCGCAGGCGCAAGCCCGGAGGCCGCCGCACAAGGCGGGCCCGCCGAACCGCTCGAATGGGAGGATTCGCCCTACGGCAGCGCGCTCTTCCAGTCGCGCCGAGCCGGCAAGCTCGCGCGCATGGCCGAGGACCTGGGCAGCGATCTGCCCGAGGAGCCCGCGCCCCAGGCGCTGCCCGCCATGGACGAGGCGGCGCTGCGCGAGCTGGTGGCCGAGGTGATCCGCAAGGAGCTGCAGGGTGTCCTCGGCGAGCGCATCACCCGCAACGTCCGCAAGCTCGTGCGCCGCGAGATCCAGCGCACGCTGGCGAGCCAGGACTTCGAGTAAGGCTTTGAGGGCCGCTCAGGCGGGCCGGAGACGGGGCAGGGGCGTCCTTGGGGGCGTGTGCTGGCCCTTGTGGCTAGTGACAGCCATGCAGCGCCTCTCCGCGCCTCTGAGAGCCTGTGACCGGCCCTTTAGGAGAGGGGCGCTCTTCTCCGAGATCCGACGCGCCTCAACACGCCACCCCGCGCCACCCGCCAACAAAAAAGGCGCGCCCCGCAGGACGCGCCAAATCTGAACTCTTGACTGGATGCGCTCAGGCGGCTTCCGCCTGAAGCGCGGCGTTGCGCCGTTCGCTTTCCTCGCGCGACAGCGCCACCGAGGTGCGCACGCCTTTGCCGACGAATTCCATCAGACCTTCGACAACACGCTCGTTGGGGTCGATCCCGGCGCAGCTCAGCACCTCACGACCATCCCGCGAGCGCGCCCAGCGGGCGATCTGCTCGGGACCGTTGCCGTATTTCTTGTCATCGGCGATGGCATCGTCGAGCGCAGCAAGCACAACGGCAGCGAAGAGCTTGCGGGCACGGTTGCCCTGCTCGGAATTGAAGGCCGTTGCGTCAACGAAATCTCGCATGGGTCGTCCTTTAAATTATTGCTCTTGTGTTTCGGGCGTAGGGGGCCTTATGGCGTATTTGGTTCGATTCGGATACAGCATAAACGCATAGCTCGCTTGCATCCGGTGCATATCTTTGGCGCGCCCGTCACAGGATCTGGTGAGGTTGCAGGCGTGCTGATGGCCAGATATAGGGTCGGCCAAGCACCGATCAACCTTTTGCCACGGTTTTGCCATGCCCAAGATCAACGGAAACGAAATCCGCCCCGGGAACGTCCTGGAGCACGCCGGCGGCCTCTGGGCCGCGGTCAAGGTCGACCACGTGAAGCCCGGCAAGGGCGGGGCCTTCGCCCAGGTCGAGATGCGCAACCTGCGCAACGGTTCGAAGCTGAACGAACGCTTCCGCTCGGCCGACAAGGTCGAACGCGTGCGGCTCGAACAGCGCGACATGCAGTTCCTCTTCGAGGCCGACGGCCAGTTGACCTTCATGGACGCCGAGACCTTCGACCAGGTGACGCTGGACGCCGAGATCCTCGGCGAGCGCCGGCCCTTCCTGCAGGACGGCATGACCATCGTGGTGGAGTTCTACGAAAGCGAGGCGCTGAACGCGACGCTGCCCCAGAAGGTCACCTGCACGGTCGTCGAGACCGAGCCGGTGGTGAAGGGCCAGACCGCGGCGAACTCCTTCAAGCCCGCCGTGCTCGACAACGGCGTGAAGGTGCAGGTGCCGCCCTTCGTTGGGCAGGACGAGGCCATCGTGGTGAACACCGAGACGATGGAATACGCCGAGCGGGCGTGATGTATCCGGGCGTGTCGGGGGGGACCCGGGGCGCCTGATCCGATGGACCGCGCGGGGTAGGACCCCGCACGGGCATCCCTGGCAAAACCCCCGCCCGATCGGGCGGGGGTTTTGCGTGTCAGGGGGCGCTGCCCCCTCTGCGGGCCTTGTCGGCCCGCAATCACCCCCGAGGTATTTTTGCCAAGCTGAAGCCTGTGGGGGTGGTGTTTGGTGGTGGTGTTGCGCGCCGGGGCTGGCGTGGGGTTGGGGTTTCTATGTGGGGCGCCTGTGGTGGGGGCTGTGCGCCGTGTGGGCTGGGGGCGCGGTTTTTTAGGGTTTGCTGGGCGCGCGGGGGAGCGGGGCCGGGGTGGTGTCGGCCGGTGTGCTCATTGTAAGCGCGCGCTGTGCGGGGAGCTCGCCGGGCGGCGGTGCCGTGATCGGCGGCGGGGCCGCCCCCGAGGGCCCACTGCGCGGGGAGAGCGGCCCACGCCGCCCTCCGTGGCGCTCAGGCGCTGGCTTCGGTGAGCAGGCGGTCGACCAAAGGCGCGTAGCTCTCGCCGAAGAGGCGCAGGTGCACCAGCGCGGGCCAGAGCTTGTAGATCGGGTCGCGCTCGGAATAGCCGGGCTCGAGCTTGCCGTAGCCGCGCCAGAAGGCGGGGTCGGGCTCGCCGAAGAGCGAGAGCATCGCCAGGTCGACCTCGGAATGGCCGTAATAGGCGGCGGGGTCGATCATCACCGCGCGCTCGGCGGTGAACAGCAGGTTCCCGGTCCAGAGATCGCCATGCAGCAGCGCGGGCTTCGGCGCGCGCGGCAGCTGTTCGCCCAGGCCCGCGCAGAGTGCCTCGATCCGGCTGCCGAGCCCGGCGGGCAGATAGGACAGGAACGGCAGGAGCCGGCGCTCGGCCCAGAACTCGGGCCAGGTCGGCAGGGTCTCGTTGGGGATGCGCAGGCTGCCGAAGGCGTAGTCCTCGCCCCAGCCGTAGCCCTGGCCGTCCCAGGAGTGCATCCGCGCCAGCGCCTGGCCGAAGTCCGACCAGCGGCGCGGGCCCGGGGCGGCCTCCTCGAGGTATTCCAGGCAGATCAGCCCGTGTTCGGCGTGCAGCACCTCGGGCACCGGCGCGTAGAGCATCGCCATGGTCGAGAGCATCCGCGCCTCGGCATCGACCAGCGGGCCGCGCTTGGCGACCAGCCGCTGGCCGTCGTCGAGGGTGACCAGCGCCACCTCGGAGAGATCGCCGCCATGCAGCGGCTCGTGGCGCACCACATGGCTGCCGTAGGTGTCGAGGAGCGCCTGGGGAAGGCTCATGCCTGCACCTTGACCCGGGCCGCGCCGGCCTCCATCTCGCCGCCCGCGCGGGCAAAGCGCAGGAAGGCCAGCCCGGCGCCGCCGGCCTGGGTGAAAAGCGTGCCCGCGGGCTTGCCGTCGCGGGTGATCTCGGTGCCCGGCTCGGCGCTGCCCGCGACCTCGACAAGCGCGAGGCCCTTCTTCAGCTCGGTCTTGTGCTTCATCCGGGCGGTGACCTCCTGGCCGACGAAACAGCCCTTGCGGAAGTCGACGCCGTTCAGCCGCTCGAAGCCCATCTCGAGGATGTAGCTGTCGGGCGTCAGTTCCACGCCCGAGGCGGGCACACGCGCCTGGACCCGCAGGGCGTCCCAGTCGACGCCCTCTTCGGAGGGGCGGCCGTCGTAGGCGCGCCAGCCCATGCGCGGGTCGCGCGGGTCGGCGAAGGCGCCCTCGGATGCGGGGCCGGTGCCGCGGGCGACCGTGATCTCGGTGCGCTCGATGGTGACCTTGGCGCGCAGCTTGTAGAGCGCCAGCGCCTTTTCGAGGTCGTCGGCCAGGGGCGCGGCCACGTCGAGCAGGATGCCCGCCTCGCCGTCGGAGACCAGCATGAAATCGGCGCGATACTTTCCCTGCGGCGTCAGAAGCGCCGCATAGACCGGCCCTTCGTGCAAGCGGTCGAGGTCGTTGGTCACCAGGTTCTGAAGGAAGTGATGGGCCTCCGCGCCGGAGATGCGGAAGACCCTGCGGTCCGTCTCGCTCATGTCTGCCTCGTGTTGTCGGGGGGACTGTAGCCTTTGTGGCGGCGGGCTCGCAACCGGGCTAGCGGGAGCTGTCGACCTGCAGGCGGTGCAGGTCGGCGTAAAGCCCGCCCTCGGCGAGCAGGCTCTGATGGGTGCCCTCCTGCGCGACCTGGCCCTCCTGCAGGACCACGATGCGGTCGGCGTCGCGGATGGTCGAGAGCCGATGCGCGATGACCAGGCTGGTGCGGCCGCGGGCGAGCCGGTCGAGCGCCTCCTGCACCTCGGCCTCGACGCGGGCGTCGAGCGCGGAGGTCGCCTCGTCGAGCAGCAGCACGGGCGTGTCGCGCAGGATCGCGCGGGCGATGGCCACGCGCTGGCGCTGCCCGCCCGAGAGCTTGGAGCCGCGCGGGCCGACCGGCGCGTCGAGCCCGCCCTCGATGTCGGGCAGGAAGCTCGTCACATGGGCGGCGTCGAGCGCGGCCTGCAGGCGCGCCTCGGGAATGTCGTCGCGGCCGAGCAGGATATTGTCGCGCAGCGATTCGTCGAAGAGCAGCGCATCCTGCGAGACCACCGAGTAGAGCGCGCGCAGATCGCCGAGCTTCATCTCGTGGGTCGGCACGCCGTCGAGCGTGACCGCGCCGCTTTTGGGGTCGATGAGCCGGGTCAGAAGGTTGAAGACCGTCGATTTGCCCGCCCCGGACGGGCCGACCAGCGCGGTGACCTTGCCGGCCTCGGCGGTGAAACTGGCGCCGCGCAGGACGGCGGTGTCGCCATAGCCCGCGGTGACCCCCTCGAGCCGGACCTCGGGCATGGAGGCCGGCGCGGGCTTCGGCCGGGCGGGGTCGCGCACCTCGGGTTCGAGGTCGAAGAGCTCGCGCAGGCGTTCGAGCCCCGCCAGCGCGGGCTGCAGCGTGCCCGAAAGCGCGCCGAGCCGGCGCAGCGGCTCGAAGGCCAGGCCGATGGCGGTGAAGAAGGCGACGAAATCGCCGACGGTCTTGTCGCCCGACATGATCTCGGAGCCGCCGAAATAGAGGACCGCGGCGAAGCCCATGCCGGACATGATGTCGATGAGGCCGGGCACCGCCGCCGAGGCCGCGGAGCTGCGGATCTTCACCCAGAGCAGCCGGTCGGCCAGCGCCCGGAAGCGGCCCGCCTGGTAGTCTTCCAGCGTGTTGAGCTTGATCGGCACGATGCCGGTGAAGATCTCGTTCAGACGGGTCGAAAGACCCGCCTGCATGTCGCGCGCCCGCCGCGAGGTGCCGCGCAGGAAGCGCTGGATCGCGAAGGCGGGCAGGATCAGCACCGGCGCGCCGACGAGCGCCACCAGCGTCCACTGCCAGTCGATCGCGAAGGCCACGCCGAAAAGCGAGATCAGCGCCACCGCGTCGCGGCCCGCGCCGGTCAGCACCGCCTTCCAGACCGAGTTGATCGTGTTCACGTCGCCGCTCAGCCGCTGCATCAGGTAGCCCGGCCCGTAGGTCTGGTGGAAGCTGCCGTCGAGCCGCATGACGTGGCGCAGAAGGTCCTCGCGCAGCTCGTTCACGCTGATCTGCGAGACCCGGCCGAGGATCGTCTTCTGGGCGATGCCGGCGATGGCGCGGATGGTGAAGATGCCGAAGAAGATCAGCCCCACGAGGCCGATCATATTGGCCTCGCCGCCGACGAAGACCCGGTCGAACATCGGCTTCATCATGTAGGAGAGCGCGCCGAACATGGCGCCCTCGATCGACATGAAGAAGAAGGCCGCGATGAACCAGGCCCAGTGCTTGGCCAGGTAGTCGCGGCCGATCCAGCGCACCAGTGCCAGGCGTTCGCCGAAGGTGTTGTCCTCCGGGGTGATGTCGTCCTCGGTCGAGCGGAGCGGGCCCTTGGTCTGCATCAACTTCCCTTCGCCGCCGTGGCCTCCGCGGGCGGGCGGCCCGCGTCGAACTCGGCCTGCATGGTTTTCGCGTGGTATTCCGTGGCGATCCAGTCCTCGAAGCCGATCTCGCCCTTGGCCTGGCGCGCCTCGAAGACGTCGAGGATGTAGTCCTGGATGCCGGTCTTTGTGGACTTCAGGTGCACGTAGCGCAGACCCAGCTGCTTGCGGGCCTCGGCGATCGAGGCGCCCTCGAAGACCAGGAGGTAGACCGCGCTCATGATCCCGGTGCGGTCGGCGCCGGACTTGCAGTGGAAGACCACCGGCTTCTCGGCCTCGCGCAGCGCGGCGATGGCGGTCAGGAAGCGTTCGCGGCTCGAGGCCTGGCGGGCCCAGAGCTTGGCGTCGATCAGCTTCAGGCCGAGCTCGTCGCAGATTTCCTTCTCGAAGAGGTAGAAGGAATATTTGTCCGGGCCGCGCAGGTTCACCACCGTCTTGATCCCGCGTTGCCGGAAGCGGCGGAAACGCCGGTGGGTGGGGTGGTTCGAGCGGAAAACCCCCGGAGCGATTTCGTAGAAATTGGTCCAGAAGCCGCGCAGGATCGCGTGATCGAAGAGCGAGAAATGCACATGCGCCAGCGCGCGCTGCATCGGGGTCGAGATATCCCGCCCGAAGGAGCGCATGAGGCGGCGTTCTGCCTCGCCGATCCGGGTCCAGAGGGTCTTGATCATGACGTCCGACTTCATCCTGCGTGCGGGGGTCTACCGGCTTACGCCCCGGGGGGAAAGCCTTTCCCCGGGCCTTGGGCGATTTGCCCCGCTCGGGCGTTGACGCGGCAGACCCGGTAGCTAGGCTCCGCCCGACCCCTCTGCAAGTGGCAGGCGGGAGAGGAAAGGAACCCCCCCGGATGTCGCTTGCCCATGGCCGCCCCTATCTTGCCATCCCCGGCCCCTCGGTTATGCCCGATGCTGTCCTGCAGGCCATGCACCGCGCCTCGCCCAATATCTACGAGGGCGAGCTGGTCGAGATGGTCGCGGGCATCGCGCCGGACCTCAAGCGCGTGGCCTGCACCGAGGGCCATGTGGCGATCTATATCGCCAATGGTCACGGCACCTGGGAGGCGGCGCTGGCCAATGTCGCCATGCCCGGCGAGCGGGTGCTGGTCTGCGCCACCGGCCGCTTCGGTCACGGCTGGGCCGAGATGGCCGAGCGCATGGGCATCGAGGCCGAGATCCTCGAGTTCGGCCGCCAGGCCCCGATCGACCCCGAGGCGCTGAAGGCGCGGCTGGCCAAGGACGCGGGCCAGGAGATCAAGGCGGTCCTGACGGTGCATACCGATACATCCAGCTCGGCGCGCTCGGACATCGCCGAATGCCGGCGGGTGCTCGAGGAGGTCGGCCATCCGGCGCTTCTCATGGTGGATTGCATCGCCTCGCTGGGCTGCGACCGCTACGAGATGGACCTCTGGGGCGCGGATGTGACCATCACCGCCTCGCAGAAGGGGCTCATGGTGCCGCCGGGCCTGGGCTTTGTCTTCTTCAACGACCGCGCCGCCGAGGTGCGTCGCGCCATGCCGCGGGTCTCGCGCTACTGGGACTGGAGCGAGCGCGCCGCGCCCGAGATGTTCTACCAGTATTTCGGCGGCACCGCGCCGACGCATCACCTCTACGGGCTGCGCGCCGCGCTGGACCTGATCCACGACGAGGGGCTCGAGGCGGTCTGGGCGCGCCACGCGGTCCTGGCCCGGGCGATCTGGGCCGCGGCCGAGGTCTGGGGCGAGGAGGGGCCCCTGCGGCTCAACATTCCCGATCCCGCGCATCGCAGCCACGCGGTCACCGCGCTGCGGCTCGGGGCGCCGCATGGCGCGCGGCTCCGGGCCTGGACGGCGGAACAGGCGGGCGTGACGCTGGGCATCGGGCTCGGCATGTCCGAGGAGGGCGACCCCAAGGGCGAGGGCTTCTTCCGCTTCGGGCACATGGGCCATGTGAACGCCCATATGATCCTGGGGCTCCTGGGCACGGTCGAGGCCGGGCTTTCGGCGCTTGGCGTGCCGCATGGGCCGGGCGGCGTCTCGGCGGCGGCGCGGGTGATCGCGGGAGGCTGAGGCGCTCAGGCGCGCCGGGCGGCCAGCCGCGAGATCCCGAGGTTCAGAAGCCAGCCCAGCAGCAGGACCACCGGCAGGCCGAAGATGACCTGCACCACGGCGAAGATCCAGAACAGGTTGATCCCGCCCATGATGAGCGCCGCGGTGGTGTAATCCGGTGCCCGGCCGGGCGGCCTGTCGCGCATCGCTCTCTCCCGCGTCTCGACGGGGAAACGATAACGTCACGGCGAAATTTGGGAAGGGGGCGCTCTGCCCCCGGACCGCGCTAAGGGCGCCTCAGCCCGCCGCCGTCTCCCGCACGTCGGCCATCGCCAAGGGCAGCATCTCGGCCAGCACGTCGAGATCCTCGGGCGTGCCGCAGCTCACCCGGATGCAGCGGTTCTGCGGCGCGTCGAAGGGCATCCGCACGAAGACCCCGCGCGCCACCAGCGCATCCAGCACCGCCTTTGCGAAGGCGCCGTCGCCGCCGCAGTCGATGGTGACGAAATTGGTCGCCGAGGGCAGAGCGGTCAGCCCGTTGGCCGCCGCGATCTTGGCGATCCGCTCCTTGGCCTTGGCGACCCCGGCGCGCACCTCCTCGAGCCAGACCCGGTCGTTGAGCGAGGCGAGCGCGGCCACCTGCGCCGGGCGGTTCATGCCGAAGTGGTCGCGCACCTTGTCGAAGGCCCGGATCAGCCCCGGCGCGCCGCAGGCATAGCCGACCCTGAGCCCCGCCAGCCCATGCGCCTTGGAGAAGGTCCGCATGCGGATCACCCGCGGATCGTCGGGGTCGATGGCGGGCGCGGTGCCCGCGGGGCCGAACTCCACGTAGGCCTCGTCAAGGAGCAGCAGCGTGCCCTCGGGGATGCGGTCGAGCTGGGCGGCCACCTCTTCGCCGGACCACCAGCTGCCCATCGGATTGTCGGGATTGGCGAAATAGACCAGCTTCGCGCCGGTCTCCCGCGCCCGGTCGAGAAGCGCGGGCAGATCCTCGCGCTCGTCGGCGGCGAAGGGCACCTTGTGCAGCGTCCCGCCGAAGCCGTTCACATGGTAGTTGAAAGTCGGATAGGCGCCGAGCGTGGTGACCACCGGGTCGCCCGGCTCGATCAGGAGCCGCACCAGCACGCCCAGCAGCCCGTCGATGCCGGGGCCGACCACGATGTTCTCGGGCCGGGCGCCCATGTCCTGGGCCAAGGCGCGGATCAGGTCGTGATTGGCCGAATCGGCGTATTTCCAGACCTCCGCGGCCTCGGCCTTCAGCGCCTCGACCGCGCGGGGCGAAGGGCCGAAGACCGACTCGTTGGCGCCGATGCGGGCGCGGAAGGGCTGGCCCATCTTTCGCTCCTGCGCCTCGGGGCCCACGAAGGGCACATCGGTGGGCAGGGTCTCGGCGAGGCGGGTGAATCTGGGTCCGGTCATGCGCGCGAGTATGCAGTCCCGCGCCGGGGCGGCAAGGGGTCAGCGCCCGCGCAGCCGCGCCTCCTGCGCCATGGCGTGGCGCAGGCCCAGGTCGGCGACCCGGGCGCCCAGCCGGGCGCGTTCCTCGGGGTCGGTGGCGCGCGCCAGTTCCGCCCGCGCGTCGCGCAACAGATTGCGCAGCTGCAGCTCCTCGGGCAGGGCGCCGGCCTCGGACATGATGCGGTAGCCCGCGCGGGTCACCGGATCGAGCCCGTCCGAGGTGTTGAGATCCGCGATCGGCCGGCCCGCGCCGGGCAGGTTGTCGAAGGCCCCGTCCTCGAGCGCGTCGAGCATCTTCTGTTCGGCGATGCGCGGGAAAAGCGACATGCGGGGTTTCCTTGTCTCGGGGGGCGGTCCGTCGGGCCGCGCCTCAGCCTAGCGCGATCCGCACCGCCCGCTCAACGGGCCAGAACCGGGTCTTCGCGGATGTGGCTGCCGTCCTCGATGGCATGCACCAGGAAATGCGCCACATCGGCGCGCGAGATCAGCCCCATGCGCCAGTCCTCGGGGCGCGAGAGCACCTTGTAGCGCCCGGTCATCGGGCGCTTGGTCAGGATCACCGGGCGGGCGATGGTCCAGTCGAGATCCGTGGCAGTGACCATCTCTTCCTGGCGGGTCTTGTCCTTGTAGGGCTCGCCCAGCAGGAAGGAATGGCCCAGCCGCTCCAGCGATGAGAGCGCCGAGATCGAGCGGCCCGCGCCGATGCCGGTCACGATCAGGAGCCGTTTCGGCCCGGCCTCGCGCATCAGCGGCAAAAGCGCCTCGGTCGCGCGCGAGAACAGGCTGACCGGCTTCCAGAGCATCGAGAGGCTCTCTTCGATGCCGAGCGCGCTGACCACGGCGTCGACGCCGTCGAGCGCGGGCGCCAGGTCCTCCGTCGAGGTGGCGTCCCCCGCCCAGGGCAGGAGCCGCTCGTGTTCATAGGTCATCTCGCCCGCGCCGCGCGCGAAGGCGCGCACCTCGTGGCCCCGCTCCAGGGCGTATTTCACCACCTCGAAGCCGATGCCCTTGGTGGCGCCGATCACCAGAATCCGCGTCATGTCCTGCCTCTTCCTCGCTTGCTCCAAAGCTAAGCGCGCGGGCGCCGAAGAAAAGGCGGGGGCGCGCTTGACCCTCGTGGGTTTAGCGATCACCTAGGCCCGAACGGCAGGAGTGGAGTGCCATGGCCCGACGCACCGCGCCCTTCGCGGGCTTCGAATGGATGATCGCCTGGCGCTATCTGCGCGCCAAACGCGCCGAGGGCGGGGTCAGCGTGATGACCTGGATCAGCCTTGTCGGCATCACGCTCGCGGTCTTCGCGCTGATCGCCACGCTGGCGGTGCGCTCGGGCTTCCGGGCCGAATTCGTCGACACGATCCTGGGCGCCAATGCCCATGTCACGGTCTACACCCAGGGCGAGATCGACGAGGCCGGCAACGCCAGCCGCACCTTCGCCGAGTTCGACGACCGCGCCGCCCGGGTGGCCGAGGTCGAGGGCGTCATCCATGCCGCCCCGATCGTGCGCGGCCAGGTCATGGCCAATGCCGGCGGGCGCAACTCCGGTGTCGAGGTCTTCGGGATGCGCGCCGAGGACCTGCAATCGCTGCCCCGGATCGTCGATCCCGAGACCGGGCGCGGCGACATCTCCGACTATGAAAGCGGCATCGCCATCGGCTCGGGCGTGGCCCGCGAGCTGGGCGTGGACCTGGGCGACCAGGTCAAGCTGATCTCGCCCGACGGGGTGAAGACCGCCTTCGGCCAGAGCCCGCGGGTGAAGTCCTACGACGTGGTCTACATCTTCTCGGCGGGGCGCTACGACATCGACCGCACGCGGGTCTACATGCCCTTCTCGGAGGCGCAGCTTTACTTCAACCGCGAGGGGCAGGCCGACGAGATCGAGGTCATGCTCGCCGACCCCGAGGAGGCCGCCTCCTTTCGCCCGGCGATCCAGGCCGCCGCGGGCGCGGGCACCTATCTCTGGACCTGGGAGGACGCCTCGGGCGGCTTCCTCTCGGCGCTCGAGGTCGAGGACAACGTGATGTTCGTGATCCTCTCGATTCTGGTGCTGATCGCGGCGATGAACATCACCTCGGGGCTGATCATGCTGGTCAAGAACAAGGGCCGCGACATCGGCATCCTGCGCACCATGGGCCTGACCGAGGGCGCGGTGCTGCGGGTCTTCTTCATCTGCGGCGCCTTCACCGGGATCATCGGCACGGTGGCCGGGGTGATCCTGGGCTGTCTTTTCGCGGTCTACATCGACCCGATCTTCTCGGCGGTGAACTACGTGGCCGGCGGCGGGGTCTGGGACCCCTCGGTGCGTGGGCTCTACCAGCTGCCCGCCAAGCTCGAGGCGGGCGACGTGCTTTCCGCCGTGGCGCTGTCGCTGGGGCTGTCCTTCGTGGTCACGATCTTCCCAGCGCGCCGGGCGGCGCGCATGAACCCGGTGGAGGCCCTGCGCTATGAGTGAGCCGACGCTGAGCCTCGAGGGCATCGTCAAGACCTACAACAAGGGCCTGCCCGGCGAGGTGCAGGTCCTGCGCGAGGTCGACCTGACCGTCGCCCCCGGCGAGGTCGTGGCGCTGGTCGCGCCCTCCGGGGCGGGCAAGTCCACGCTTCTGCATATGGCGGGCCTTCTCGACACGCCCGACGCAGGCCGGGTCGCCATCGGCGGGGCGGATATGACCGGCGCCAGCGACCGCGCGCGCACCCGGATGCGCCGCGAGGCGGTGGGCTTCGTCTACCAGTTCCACCACCTCTTGCCCGAGTTCACCGCCGCCGAGAACGTGATCCTGCCGCAGCTCGCCAATGGCACCGGACGCAGCGCGGCGCAGGACCGCGCGCGCAGCCTTCTCGACAGCGTCGGCATCGGCGCGCGGGCCGATCACCGCCCGGCGGCGCTGTCGGGCGGCGAACAGCAGCGCGTCGCCTTCTGCCGCGCCATGGCCAACGGCCCGCGCCTGCTTCTGGCGGACGAGCCGACCGGCAACCTCGACCCCGAGACCTCGGACAAGGTCTTCGACGCGCTCATGCATCTGGTGCGCGAGACCGGCCTCTCGGCGCTGATCGCCACCCACAACCACACGCTGGCGCGGCGCATGGACCGGCAGGTCCGGCTCGACCAGGGGCGGCTCGGCGCCTTCGCCTGAACCGGCCCGTCGCGGCGAATTATCGAGGACCCCGCGCCACTTGCGCGGGGTTCTTTCATTGGCCCGCGCAAATTGCTGTAAACCCGAAACATTCCTTCGCATCGGCCCGAACTGGGCAAAGTTCGGCCATATTCAAACCGGATAAACAGGGGGCACGACACCTGCGAGGGCGAGATATGTCGCTTGAACTGATCTTTGCACTGGTGGCTCTCACGCCCCTGGCCCTGGGAACGGGGCTCTTGGGCATTGGCGACGGCGGCGAGGAGGAAGAGGACTTCTCGGGCGACATGGAGCCCGAGAGCGACACCTTCCAGGACGTGGGCATGCTCGACATCAACCTCGAGGGCACCGACGAGGCGGATTCCCTTGAAGGCACCGACGACCAGGAGATCGCGAACCTGCTGGCCGACGACGATTTCATCGACGCGCTGGGGGGTGACGACTCGATCCTGGGCGGCCTCGGCGACGACACCATCGAGGGCGGCGCAGGCGACGATCTGCTTTACGGCGAAGAGGGCGACGACGAGATCTTCGGCGCGCTCGGCGACGACACGATCGCCGGCGGCAGCGGCGCGGACCTCCTCTCGGGCGGCGCGGGCAACGACGTGCTGGGCGACGGCGCGGGCCGCGACAGCGACGAGGAGGCCGACACGCTCGAGGGCGGCGAGGGCGATGACCTTCTCTACATGGGCGACGGCGACAGCGGCACCGGCGGAGACGGGGTCGACACCTTCGCGGTCGACGGCTCCGCCGCGATCACCGATTTCGACGCCGAGGAGGACCAGCTGGTCATCCGCTACGACATGGAGCCCGCGCCCGAGGTCGAGAGCCAGCAGGTGACCTCGCAGGGCGTGGTGCTGAACCTCTCGGACGGCACGACGATCACCCTCGACGGTCTGACCGAAGAGGTGCCGCTCGACCGGATCGCCTTCATGGGGCCCGAGGGCGCCGAGGCGCTCTGAGCGCCGGCCCGGAGGCGAACTTGCTTACCCATCGGCCCGCCTATGGCGGGCTTTTCTGTGTCTCGGGCCGCCGAAGGTGGGCTGTCTTACGCTTTGCCCGCAGGCACGGGCCTTTGCCCGCGCCGCCCGCCGAGGGGCGGGTCCGCACCGGCCCGCCGCGCGGCTCGTCCCGAGCGCCTCTCCGCCCAAGCCACCGCTTCTCACTCAATCGTTCCTCGCTGAAACAGCTTGTGGCCCTAGGCTCCTGCGCGTCACCGAACCGGAGGAGCATCATGCCGACCCCTATTTCCCGCATCCCGGCCCTCGCGGGCCTTCTGGCCGTCCTGGGCCTTGCCGCGCCGCTTCAGGCCGCGCAGGTGCCTTTCAACGACAGCTGGAAGGTGCAGCGCTTCTCGCTCTTCTCGGGCAACGACTACGGCTTCGGCGGCGACAGCCTGTCGGTGGCCTCGGACGGCACCGTCTCGATCGCCTACCGCCCGCTCTCCGAAGGCGCCTGGGGCGCTGAGAGCGCCGGCTGGTCCTGGTCGGTCTCGCAGGGCGTGCCGGCGACGGATCTGACGCAGAAGGGCGGCGACGACCGCAACCTGGCGCTCTACTTTGTCTTCCTGCCCGAGGCCCGCGCCGAGGAGCTGAAGGGCGCCTCGATCACCCGGCTTCTGAACGAGGACGACATCCGCGCGCTGGTCTACGTCTGGGGCGGGGATCACGCCCGCGGCGCGGTTCTGCCGAGCCCCTACCTCGGCGCGCGCGGCAAGACCGTGGTGCTGCGCCCGGCGGGCACCGGCTCGCATCGCGAAAACGTCGACCTCGCGGCGGATTACGCCCGCGCCTTCGGCGGCAGCCCCGAGGCGCTGGTGGGCATCGCGGTCTCGGGCGACAGCGACGACACCGACAGCATGATCCGCGCCGATGTCAGCGGTCTGACGGTGAACTGAGAGGAGAGGGCGCTCAGGCGCGCTGGGTGATCCAGACGCCGAGCGCCATGACCGCGATCCCCGTCGCCCGCGTCAGCGTGAGCGGCGAGGGCCGCGCGCCGAAAAGCCCGAACTGGTCGATCAGCGCCGCCGAGATGAGCTGGCCGATCAGCACGAAGAAGACCGCGTTGCCGACCCCGAACTGCGGCGCGATATAGGTGATCGAGAGCACGTAGAAGGCCACGAGGAGCCCGGCGAGGAAGAGGTGCCTTGGCGTGCCCGGCAGCTTCTGCAGCGCGGTCGGGCCGGTGATCAGGGTCACCAGGGCCGCCGCTCCGAAGGCCACCACGAAGAGCACCGCCGCGGCCGCCGCGGGCGAGCCGATCCGCACCCCCAGCGCGGCATTGAGCGCGGCGAGGAGCGGGATGCCGATTCCGGCGAGCAGCATGATGGCGGCGTGATGGGCCATGGCGGTCTCCTTTTGCGCGCGACCCTGCCGCGTGGGGGGCCGGTTGTCACGGGGGGATTGTGGCTGCGTGGATCTGGGCGGTTGAGCGGAGGCAATGGGCCGCGGGGGTGCGCCGGCGAGCCATGATGCACCTCGGACCGCGCTCCGACCGTGCAACCAAACATCCCCGACGGGCCGGGTACGGCCCAGACGACGAACGCCGCGCCTCATCCTGCCCGCTCCCCCCTTACGCCCTCCCAGCACCAATGATGCCGGGCGCCGTTCGGGCAACAAACGCCTCTCTCCACCCCGCGCACCCCCTTGCGCCCGAATAGCACCGAAGGTGCCGGGCGCGCGCCGGACCGGCCCCTTGGGCCGGCGCTCCTTTGGTTGGCGTGCTTAGTGTGCCTCTAGTCCTGACCTTGCCTGGATAAAGTGCCTCGCTCAGAGGTCGGCAGCGCCGGCCCCCGGTCCGGCGCGCGCCCTCTGTTGGGCGGGGTGGAGAGGGAGATGGGGATGGATGGAAGCGGTGCCTCGGGGTGGTCGAACCCAGTGGCAGGTCGGACTGTAAGACCCCCCGCGCCATCCGCCTGACGTCTGAGATCCCGATCCTCAGCAGCGCGCGCCGACCTTTGGGAGGGGTGGTGCGGGAAGCGGGGATGATTGGAAGTGGCTGGTCTGGGTGATGGGGTCGGCTCCGGGTGCGCTTGTCTGCAAGGCTCTGGCATAGGATTGCTCCCAGCCGTGCCACTTATCGCAGGTTCGCCGCCTCAACCGCCCATTCGGACTGCGTCCCTCCGCCAACCTCCCCACTCACACCACCCCCCGCCAACCGTCCCACTCAGGCCACGCCACCCGGCCTCCGCACCGCCGGGCCCGATCGAGGCTTGCGCCGCCCAGCTCGCCGCGCCAGAGAATTGAACCGGAACAGCACAGGAGGGACCCATGCGCCGCACTATCATCGCCACTTTCGGTCTGGGTCTGAGCCTCGTGGCGCTGGCCGCCTGCGATCCCGGCAGCACCATGTCCCCTGCCGCGGGGACCTCCGCCACCACAAACGCCGCCATGCCCGGGCCCGCCGAGGGCGCGCGCCTCTACACCCAGTATTGCGCCACCTGCCACGGCACGGACGGCAAGGGCGACGGGCCCATGGCGCGGGCCATGCGGGTGCCGCCGAAGAACCTCACGCTGCTCTCCGTGCGCTCGGGCGACAGCTTCCCCGCCGCGCGGGTGCTCTCGACCGTGGACGGCTATGCGCGCTCCGATCTCGACGGGCCGGGGATGCCGGAGTTCGGTGAGCTGCTCGCGGGTGACCTCGTGCCCTATGACAGCGGCGACGGGGTGGCGACGCCGACCCCGCGCAAGCTGGTCGCGCTGGTGGAATACCTGCGCTCGATCCAGGCCACGCGCTAGGGCTCAGGCGGCGGCGAGCCGGCGGACCATGGCCCAGTAGAGCTCCTCGACCTCGGCCAGGCTCAGCCGCCCGCCGTCGCGATACCAGGTGTTCACCTGGGTCAGCATGCCGATCACCGCGAAGGCGGCGATGCGGGCGTCCTCGATGCCGAAGACCCCGGCCTCGCGGCCCTCGCGCAGGATCTCGACCAGCGCGCCCTCGTAGCTGCGGCGCAGCTCCTCGATCTCGGCGAAATGCGCGGGCGTGAGGTTGCGCAGCTCCATGTAGGAGATGAAGACCGCCTGCGGCCGCTCGGAGTTGTAGCGGATGTGGAAGCGGGTGAAGGCCTCGAGCCGCCCCAGCGGATCGGCGGGTTTCGGCCAGTCGTGATAGGCCGCCAGCAAGTCCTCCATATGCGTCTTCAGAAGCGAATAGAGCAGCGTCTGCTTGTCCGGCGTGTAGTTGTAGAGCGCGCCGGCTTGCACGCCGACCCGCGAGGCGATGCGGCGCATGGAGACGGCGGCGAATCCCTCCTTGGCGAAGAGATCCAGCGCCGCGCGTTCCACGCGCGGGCCGGTGATGTCGGAATGCGATCCTCGGGTGCGGGCCATGGGCGGCAGAGTGATATGAACGGATGTTCAGATCAAGCGGCTTCGTCCTTGCCAAGGGGCAGGGGGTCGGGCAAGACAAAGGGAGCTTCGCACCGCAAGGAGAGCGGATGACCCGCGCGCTTGCCCTTCTGGCCTGCACGGCGCTGCTGGCCTGCACCGAGTTTCCCGAGCTCGACGCCACGGCGACGCCGGGGGTGGCCGAGGCCGACTACCCGCGTCTTCTGCCGCTCGAGGAGATCCTGAGGGGTGCGCCGCCGCGCGCCACGCCGGACATGCGCGCAAGCCTTGTGTCGCGGGCGGCCGGCCTCCGGGCCCGGGCGGCGGTGCTGCAGGGGCCGGTGATCGACGCCGAGACCCGGGCACGCATGGCGCGCGGGGTCGCGCAGCCGTAGGGCGGGCGCGGGCGGCTTTGCCGGACGCAAGTGGTCGAAGCATGGACCTGCGCAAGCCTGGCGGCGAGATTTCCACGGCTCCACGGCTCCACGGCTCCACGGCTCCACGGCTCCACGGCTCCACGGCTCCACGGCTCCACGGCTCCACGGCTCCACGGCTCCACGGCACCACGGCACCACGGCAAACGCGGCACCACGACAAACGCGGCTGAAAGCCATGCGAGCAGGTGCCGCCATGGAAAGCGCCGAGGGCAGGGGCCTGCTGCGTGACTCGCAGCGCCGCCGCCCCACCGTCCCCCGCGCCCAACATCCCGGCACATAAACCACGCCGCGCCCGCCCGTACCTCCACAGGGCGCGTGCCCGCGTTGCAGCCCGGCGCCGGACGGGCTAGAGGGGCTCTCGACAGATCACCGCCGGAAGGAGCGCCCTCTCATGTCTGATCCCCTGCGCCTCGGTATTGCAGGTCTCGGCACCGTCGGGGCGGGTGTGGTGAAGATCGTGCGGCAGAAGGCCAACCTCCTGGCCACCCGCACCGGCCGCCCCATCGAGATCGTCGCCGTCTCGGCGCGCAACCGCGACAAGGACCGCGGCGTCCGGCTTTCCGATTACGACTGGGTCGACGACCCGGTGGCCCTGGCCAAGCGCGACGACGTCGACGTGCTGGTCGAGCTCATGGGCGGCTCGGACGGCCCCGCCAAGGCCGCGACGGAGGCGGCGCTGGCCGCCGGCAAGGACGTGGTCACCGCCAACAAGGCCATGCTCGCCCATCACGGCCAGCGGCTCGCGAGTCTGGCCGAGGAAAACGACGCCGTGCTGCGCTTCGAAGCGGCGGTCGCGGGCGGCATCCCGGTCATCAAGGCGCTGACCGAGGGGCTGTCGGGCAACGAGATCACCCGCGTCATGGGCGTGATGAACGGCACCTGCAACTACATCCTGACGCGGATGGAATCGGCGGGGCTGAGTTACCGCGAGGCCTTCGACGAGGCCCATGACCTGGGCTACCTCGAGGCCGATCCCGAGCTCGACGTAGGCGGCATCGACGCGGGCCACAAGCTCGCGCTCCTGGCCTCCATCGCCTATGGCACCCAGGTCGCCTTCTCCGGCGTCACCATGGAGGGCATCGGCAAGGTCTCGATCGACGATATCCGCCAGGCCGCCGACATGGGCTACAAGATCAAGCTCCTGGGCGTGGCGCGGATGACCGGCCGCGGGCTCGAGCAGCGCATGACGCCCTGCCTGGTGCCGCAGACCTCGCCGCTGGGCCAGCTCGAGGGCGGCACCAACATGGTGGTGATCGAAGGCGACATGGTCGGCCAGATCACCCTGCGCGGCCCCGGCGCCGGCGAAGGGCCGACGGCTTCTGCGGTCATGGGCGACGTCATGGACATCGCGCGCGGGTTGCGCATCCCGACCTTCGGCAAGCCCGCGAGCGCGCTGATCGAGGCGCAGCCCGCCAAGATGGTGACGCCCGCGCCTTATTACCTGCGCATGCGGCTTCTCGACAAACCCGGCGCGCTGGCGAAGATCGCCACGGCCCTGGGCGAGGCGGGCATCTCGATCAACCGGATGCGCCAGTACGACCATTCCTCGGACACCGCGCCGGTGCTGATCGTCACCCACAAGACCACCCGCGACGCGCTCGACCGCGCGATCGGCGCCATGAGCACCACCGGCGTCCTGTCGAGCGACCCGGTCGCCCTGCGCATCGAGCAGGTCTGAGGAATGATCGAGGCGTCCCTCGCGGTGGTGATCCGCGATGGGCGCGTCCTCCTGGTCCGCCGCGGGCATCGGCCCGACGCCGGGCTTTGGGGCTTTCCCGGCGGCAAGCGTGAGCCGGGTGAAACGGCCCTCGATTGCGCGCTGCGCGAACTTCACGAGGAAACGGGTCTGACGGCGACCGAGGGTCATCGCCTCGGCGCGCTGGAGATTTCCCGCGCCGGGCGCGACTACCGTCTCGACGCCTGGGCCTGCCCTAAGGCCGCGGGCCGCGCCAGCCCCGCCGATGACGCCGAAGAGGCCGCCTGGTTTCCCATCGCCCGGGTCATCGCCGGGGCCCTAATGATGAGCGCCGATGTCGACCGTCTGACCCTCCGGGCGGCACATCTCGGCCTTGTCGCGCTCTAGGGGGCCCAGACGCGCTTGCGGTGAGCCGCGGCCCCTTGCTAGGAGAGGGCACAACATATTGCCCGAGGATTGGAGCTTTCCGCATGAGCGCGCCCAAGGATTTCAATGACCGTATGCTGTCCCTGGGCCTGGCCCGGGTCGCCGAACAGGCTGCCATCGCCTCGGCCGACTATATCGGCCGGGGGGACGAGAAGGCCGCCGACCAGGCCGCGGTCAACGCCATGCGCGAGCAGCTCAACAAGCTCGACATCCGCGGCACCGTGGTGATCGGCGAGGGCGAGCGCGACGAGGCGCCGATGCTCTATATCGGCGAGGAGGTCGGCGCCGGCCACGGCCCCGAGGTGGACATCGCGCTGGACCCGCTCGAGGGCACGACGCTCACCGCCAAGGACATGCCGAACGCCCTGACCGTGATCGCCATGGGCCCGCGCGGCACCATGCTGCACGCCCCCGACGTCTACATGGACAAGCTTGCCATCGGCCCGGGCTACCCCGAGGGCGTGGTCACCCTGGAGATGTCGCCCAAGGAGCGGGTGGCGGCGCTGGCCAAGGCCAAGGGCTGCCGCGAGGACGAGGTGACGGTCTGCATCCTCGAGCGTCCGCGCCACGAGGAGATGATCGCCGAGGTCCGCGCCACCGGCGCCGCGATCCGGCTGATCACCGACGGCGACGTCGCGGGCGTCATGCATACCGCCGACCCGGTGACCACCGGCATCGACATGTACATGGGCTCGGGCGGCGCGCCCGAGGGCGTGCTGGCGGCCTCGGCGCTGAAATGCATGGGCGGCCAGATCTACGGCCGGCTGCTCTTCCGCAACGACGACGAGCGCAAGCGCGCCGAGAAGGCCGGCATCACCGACCTCGACCGGGTCTATACCCGCGACGACATGGTGACCGACAACGTGATCTTCGCGGCGACCGGGGTGACCTCGGGCTCGCTCCTGCCGGGGATCAAGCGCGAGGTCGGCTATCTGACCACCGAGACCATCCTGATGCGTTCCAAGACCGGCTCGGTCCGGCGCATGGTCTACCGCAACCCGACGCGGTGAGCCTCTCGGGCGGCGGGGCCCGGTCTCCGCTGCCTGTCCCAAGACGCACGTGAAGTAGAAGGGCAGGGCGGTTGAGTTTCCTCGGCATCGAGCAGTCGCTGACGGGCCGGCGCTGGGTCGGACCCGCGCCCGAGGTGCAGCGCCAGGCCGAGGCCCTGGCCCAGGACACCGGGCTGGCGCCCGCGCTCTGCGGCACCCTGGCCCGGCTCGGCGTGACCCCGGGCGCGGCGGAAGCCTTCCTCGAGCCCCGGCTGCGCGACCTGCTGCCCGATCCCCGCAGCCTGCGCGACATGGAGCGCGCCGCCGCCCGGCTGCTCGCCGCCGTCTCCCGGCGCGAGCGGATCGCCATCTTCGCCGATTACGACGTGGACGGCGGCGCATCGGCGGCGCTGCTGATCGACTGGCTGCGCCAGATGGGGCGGCAGGCGACGCTCTATATCCCTGACCGCATCGACGAGGGCTACGGCCCCAATGATGCCGCCATGGCCGAGCTGGCCGCGGCGCATGACCTGATCGTCTGCGTCGATTGCGGCACCCTCAGCCACGGGCCGATCGCGGCGGCGCGCGGGGCGGATGTGGTGGTGCTCGACCACCACCTGGCCGGCGAGACCCTGCCCGAGGCCCATGCGCTGGTGAACCCCAACCGCCAGGACGAGGACGGTGCGCTGGCCCATCTCTGCGCCGCCGCCGTGGTCTTCCTGATGCTGGTCGAATGCGGGCGTCAGTTGCGCGAGGCCGGCGCGGGCGGGCCGGACCTCATGCAGATGCTCGACCTCGTGGCGCTGGCGACCGTGGCCGATGTGGCGCCCCTGCGCGGGGTGAACCGGGCGCTGGTGCGCCAGGGGCTGGCCGTCATGGCGCGGCGTGGGCGTCCGGGGCTGGTGGCCTTGGCCGATGTCTCCCGGCTCGAGACCGCGCCGAGCGCCCATCACCTGGGCTTCGTGCTGGGCCCGCGGGTGAACGCCGGGGGGCGCATCGGGGCTGCCGACCTCGGCGCACGGCTTCTGGCGACGGAAGATCCGCACGAGGCCGCGGCGATCGCGGAGAAGCTCGACCTTCTCAACACCGAGCGCCGCGAGATCGAGGGCGAGGTCCGCGCCGCGGCACTCGACCAGGCCGAGGCCCGGGGCCTCGACGCGCCGCTCGTCTGGGCGGCGGGCGCGGGCTGGCACCCGGGCGTCGTCGGCATCGTCGCCTCGCGCCTCAAGGAGATGACCAACCGCCCCTCCGTGGTGATCGGCCTCGACGGCGAGGAGGGCAAGGGCTCCGGCCGCTCGGTCGCGGGCGTCGATCTCGGCGCGGCGGTGCAGCGGCTGGCCTCCGAGGGGCTCCTGGTGAAAGGCGGGGGCCACAAGATGGCCGCGGGGCTGACCGTGGCCAAGGATCAGCTCGAACCGGCCATGGCGCGGCTCGCGGAGCTTCTGGCCAAGCAGGGCGCGGGGCAGGGCGGTGCCGCCGACCTGGCGCTCGACGGCCTGCTGATGTGCGGCGCGGCCAACCCCGAGCTGATCGAGGCGGTGGAGCGCGCCGGCCCCTTCGGCGCGGGCGCCCCGGCGCCGCGCTACGTCTTTCCCGACGCGCAGATCCTGTTCGCCAAGGAGGTCGGCACCGGCCACCTCAAGCTGACCTTCGGAGACGGGCTCGGCGCGCGCATCGACGCCATCGCCTTCGGGGCCTTCGACGGCCCGCTCGGCCAGGCGCTGAAGGACCACAGGGGCCAGCGCTTCCACCTCGCCGGGCGGCTCGAGATCAACGAGTTCCGCGGCCGCCGCAACGTGCAGCTGCGCCTCGAGGATGCCGCGACGCCGGTCGACAAAAATTCCTGAAAATCCCTCTTGCAGGGGCGCGCCGCTTTTTCTAAACACCGCCCACGCCACGGCATGGCCCGTTCGTCTATCGGTTAGGACGCCAGGTTTTCAACCTGGAAAGAGGGGTTCGATTCCCCTACGGGCTGCCACCTTCCCGCGGTGATCCTCGGGCCTTCGGGCTGGTCGGATCGGGGAGGGGCGGCAAACCCGCTTGCCGCGGGCCGCGCGACGGTCTAGGTGACGGGCACAGGACGGCCCGTTCGTCTATCGGTTAGGACGCCAGGTTTTCAACCTGGAAAGAGGGGTTCGATTCCCCTACGGGCTGCCACTTCCTTCTTGTGACATTGCGATGAGTGCCGCGCCGCGCCCGTGGGCATTGGGCGCTGTTTTCGTTGTGGGCGCTTCGGGCTGTGGTCTGTGACGCAGAGCCGGCGGGGTAGGGGCCTTTGCAGTGAATGGCCGCGCCTTCGGGTCGCTCCGTCTCTCCTAGAGTAGTCTCCCCTCCAGCGAGTCGCCTGTGCTCTTCTGCTAAGAGGGGCGTGCACCCCTCTCTTCGCATGGTCGGGCAGGGCCCAAGACGCCCCGAAGGGTAGGGCGCCCGCAGATCCCCAGGCCGTGACTCGCCGCGCCCACCGCCGGGAACCGCACTCCCCAGTCCAGCAAAGCCCCCAAACCCAGCTCCCGCCAAGCTACCACCCGCGAAAAATGCCCCATGCGCAGGCCCTTGGCGGAAATCCGACAAAAAATCCCTCATCTTCTGAATTTTCCCCTTGCGGGTTTTGGTGGGTATCCGTAGAAGGCCCCTCACCGGCGGCGCTGAGGCGCTGACGGGACGCCGGAAGCGGCGACGGCGGGGCCTTGAGGGTTCCGGGGTTGCTGGGGAAGGTGGCAGAATTTGAGGCAGATCCGGGCGGGCGCGCCGTAGAGATAGGGCGCAACGGTCTGGTTTTTGTCTCTGGCTCTTTGACATTGCTGGT
>NZ_JBTOLZ010000022.1:0-81146 GCF_054552075.1 Roseivivax sp. | reverse complement strand
TGGCGCACCGACTATAATCACCACCGCCCCCACACGAGCCTCGACGGGCTCACCCCGTGGGAATATCACCAACGGTCGAAAGGGGACCAAAACCTGAACAGAGCGAACTAAAGAACGCGGACTCTACGGGGAGCAGGTCAAGGCTGAGATCTGGGACATGGTCATTAAATACGCCAAGATGCAGGGTGTCGTCGGAATTCACTTCGATGAATGCCAGCACGTGTTCACCGATGAAGGGCACCGGACAAACCAGCAAGTCCTGGATAGCTTCAAAACCCTTTTGAAGGAGACCCGATGGCCACTGATGTTGATCCTCTCCGGCATACCAAGTCTTGCGGCGCAAGTCGCGAAGGAACAGCAACTCGCGTATCTGCTGCGGACGGTCCGTTTCGAGTGTATCAACCTTGAATGCAAGAGCGACATGGAAGAGCTGCTCCAGCTAATGTTCTGCTATGCCAACAAGGCGGGATTGGATGTGGCTTCGCTTGCGACGCAAGATTTCCTGGAACGGTTGGCCTTTGCCGGTTGCTATAGGTGGGGCTTGGTCATTGAACTCTTGATTGAGACCTTCACCCTGTGCCACCTCGCTGGAGAGGTTGTCTGTTCAAAGGATAGATTTTCCGAGGCCTTTTCTCAGAAATACTCAACAGCAATGGGCTATTCGCCCTTCTCATTGCCGGATTATCGGGATAGCTTTGACCAGAAATTTCTGTCAAAAGCACTCAATCGATCACAATGATCAATAAGGCTACGACTGATAGGGCCCGCCGCCGGCGGGCCTTTTCTTTTGCCGTATGCCAACTCCCATGCGCACGTTTTTTGTCCCAGTGCGCACGCTTATGACCCTCCGTTGCGTGGCTCCCCAAAATTACAAAATAAAACCAGATACATAAATCTGATTCGAATTGACCGAATCGGTCGGGCGTGCATTCTTAGCCCCCGTTGGCATGATCTTGATCGAGCAAACGCTCTTCGACCGGCTGGCTAGAGGTAAGCAGCAGCCGTTCGCGCGGCTGTCACCCGGCAGGCCAAAGTCACGCGATTTCAAGGGGTGTGATGTCCGAAACGTCGATCTCTTCCGCGCCTTTGATCAGTTCGTAATTCTTCTGAAGGTTGGCCCAATAGTCGGGCGTGGTGCCAAAAAAGCGGGCAAGGCGAAAGGCCGTGTCGACCGAAAGGCCGACCTCTTCGCGGCAAAGCCGCTCCATCCGGGTACGCGGCACGCCGGTGCGCCGAGCGAGCGTCCCGGTGCTCATTTCGAGGGGGGCCAGGTAGAGTTCGCGCAGCACCTCGCCCGGGTGAACTGCGACCTGCATCCGTGTCATCTCATCGCCTCTCAGTGGTAGTCCACGATCTCGACCTCGGCCGGACCTTTGTCCGTCCAACGAAAACACACGCGCCATTGTCGGTTGATCCGCACGGAGTGCTGACCCGCACGATCCCCCTTCAGCTCTTCAAGGTGGTTGCCAGGAGGGAAGCGCAAATCCTCTAGGACCACCGCCGCATCGAGCGCCGCTAAGATCGCGCGGGCCCGCTTCACCAGATCCGCCGGAAAGCGCTTGCCGTAGGTTCCGCTCATGGCGCCTGCGGCGAGCTTGCCCTTCGTGCTCTGGATCATGCTCAAAATGTATCATGGTGTGATACGAATTCAAGCGCAGTAAAATGCAGCAGCGAAAATAGCGTCGCCTGACTTGATCAGCAAAGCGGCGGCCCGACCCCCACCCCTCTCGGGCAGGGGCCGGGACCACCCCCCCTCAGCGCTCCCCGTAGCCCCCCGAGGTGGGCGTCACCACGACCACCGCGTCGCCGGGGGCGACCTGGGACTGGTCGGCGGCGCGCAGCTCTTCGGTGGTGCCGTCGGCGCGGTGGATCTCGGTGCGGCCGACCCGGCCCGCGCCTCCGCCGGCGACGCCCTGGGGTGGGCGGCTCCGGTGGGAGGAGAGGATCGCCATCTCCATCTCCTCGAGGAAACGGATGCGCCGGGTGGTGCCGTCGCCCGCCACAAACCGGCCCGAACCGCCCGAGCCCGCGTCGATGCGGAAATCCTCGAGCAGCACCGGATAGCGCAGCTCCAGCACCTCGGGGTCGGTCAGCCGCGAGTTGGTCATATGCACGTGCACCGCGTCGGTCCCGGCAAAGCCCGTCCCGTCGTTCCGCGCGCCGGCGGGGCTGCCCGAGCAGAGCGTCTCGTAATACTGGTGCCGGGCGTTGCCGAAGGTCAGGTTGTTCATCGTGCCCTGGCTGTTGGCCATGGCCCCGAGCGCCCCGAAGAGCGCGTTGGTCACATGCTGCGAGGTCTCGACGTTGCCCGCGACCACCGCGGCGGGATGGCGGGGCGCCAGCATGGAGCCCTCGGGGATCACGATGCGCACCGGCCGCAGGCAGCCCGCGTTCATCGGGATCGGCGCCTCGACCATGACCCGGAAGACGTAAAGCACCGCCGCGCGGGTCACCGGCTCGGGGGCGTTGAAGTTGTTCTTCCGCGCCTCGGAGGTGCCGGTGAAATCCACCGTGGCCTCGCACTTCTCGCGGTCGACCGTGACCTTCACGCGGATCTCCTGGCCGGTGTCGGTCTCATAGGCGTATTCGCCGTCCGAGAGCCGGCCGATCACCCGGGCCACCTCGGCGGCGGCATTGTCCTGGACGTGGCCCATGTAGGCTTCGACCACCTCGAGGCCGAACTGGCCGATCATGGCGCGCAGCTCGGCGGCGCCGCGGGCATTGGCGGCGACCTGGGCCTTGAGGTCGGCGATGTTCTGGTCGGGGTTGCGCGCGGGATAGGCGTGGTCGGTCAGCACCTCGCGGATCGCGGCGTCGCGGAAGCGCCCGCCCTCGACCAGGCGGAAGTTGTCGATCAGCACGCCCTCTTCCTCGACGCTGGTGGCGAGCGGCGTCATCGAGCCCGGCGCGACCCCGCCGACATCGGCGTGATGCCCGCGCGAGGCCACCCAGAAGAGGATCTTGGCGCCGGCCTCGTCGAAGACCGGGGTGACCACGGTGATGTCGGGCAGATGGGTGCCGCCGTTGTAAGGCGCGTTCAGCGCGAAGACATCGCCCGGGCGCACCGCGCCTTCGTTCAGGCGGATCACCGTCTCGACCGAGCGGTCCATGGAGCCCAGGTGCACCGGCATATGCGGCGCATTGGCCACGAGCGCCCCGGAGGCGTCGAAGACCGCGCAGGAAAAGTCGAGCCGTTCCTTGATGTTGACCGAGCGCGAGGTCTTCTGCAGCGCGACGCCCATCTGTTCGGCGATATTCATGAAGAGGTTGTTGAAGACCTCGAGCAGCACCGGGTCGGCCTTGGTGCCGATGGCGCCGGCGCGGTTGGCGGCGGTGACGCGGCTCATCATCACGTGGTCGCGGGCGGTGACCTCGGCGCGCCAGCCCGGTTCGACCACGATGGTCTGGTTCGGCTCGATGATCAGGGCCGGGCCCTCGACGTGGCGGCCCGGGGTCAGCGCCGCGCGGCGGACGACGCGGGCGTCGTGCTGTTCTCCGCCCGAGAAGACCGGCACGGTGTCGGCCACTTCGGCTTCGCCTTCGGAGAGATGCCCGCTGGGCTCGGGGTCGGCGGCGGGTTCGGCGGCCTGGCCCTCGATCTCGGCGGCCTCGATGACCAGCGTGCTGTCGGGGGCGGTGAAGCCGAACTCGGCCTC
The DNA here is from genome assembly GCF_054552075.1 of Roseivivax sp. Taxonomy (NCBI): domain Bacteria; kingdom Pseudomonadati; phylum Pseudomonadota; class Alphaproteobacteria; order Rhodobacterales; family Roseobacteraceae; genus Roseivivax; species Roseivivax sp. The sequence continues at coordinate 77,490 of NZ_JBTOLZ010000022.1, read as the reverse complement.
ATGGGCGGTCTCGAAGGCGGCGCGGGCCTTGGCGATGTCGCCGTCCCAGGCGACCGGGATGGCGGTGTCGGTGCCGGCGTAGCGCAGGTGCAGGCGCGGGGTCAGGCTGCGGCCTTCCTCGGCCACGCCCTGGGCGGCGAGCTCGGTCGCGACCTCGGAGGAGAGCTCCTCGAGCGCGGTCTCGATCCCGGCGCGGTTCTCTTCGGAGAGCTCGGTCTCGAGCGCGCGCTGGCGCGCCTCGGTCACCCGGGCGAGCCCGATGCCATAGGCCGACAAGAGGCCCGAAAGCGGGTGCACCAGCACCTTGGTCATCCCCAGCGCATCGGCCACCAGGCAGGCGTGCTGCCCGCCCGCGCCGCCGAAGGCGTTGAGCAGGTAGCGCGTCACGTCGTAGCCGCGCTGCACGCTGATCTTCTTGATCGCATTGGCCATGTTCTCGACGGCGATGCGCAGGAAGCCCTCGGCCACCTCCTCGGGGGATTTGCCCTCGGCCTTGGCGATCTCGGCGAATTTCTCGGCCACGGCGGCGCGGTCGAGCGGCTGGTCCTGGCCCTTGCCGAAGATCGCCGGGAAGTAATCGGCGTTGAGCTTGCCGAGCATGACATTGGCGTCGGTCACGGTCAGCGGGCCGCCCCGGCGGTAGCAGGCGGGCCCGGGATCGGCGCCGGCGCTGTCGGGGCCGACGCGGAAGCGGCCGGGCTCGGCGTGCAGGATCGAGCCGCCGCCCGCGGCGACGGTATGGACGCGCAGCATCGGCGCGCGCATCCGCACGCCCGCCACCTGGGTCTCGAAGGCGCGTTCGAAGCTGCCGTCGAAATGCGCCACATCGGTGGAGGTGCCGCCCATGTCGAAGCCGATCACCCGGTCCTCGCCGGCGATCTGGCCGGTGCGCGCCATGCCGACGACGCCGCCTGCAGGGCCCGAGAGGATGGCGTCGCGGCCCTTGAAGCGGTCCGCGGCGGTGAGCCCGCCCGAGGACATCATGAACTGCAGCGTCGGGCCGTCCTGATCGGGGGGCGTGGCACCCAGGGCGCCGGCCACCTTCTCGACGTAGCGCGACAGGATCGGCGTGAGATAGGCGTCGACGACGGTGGTGTCGCCCCGGCCGACAAGCTTGATCAGGGGTGAGACCTCGTGGCTGACCGAGACCTGCGAGAGCCCGGCGGCGCGGGCGGCCTCGGCCAGTTGGCGCTCGTGCTCGGGGGCGGTCCAGGCGTGCATGAGCACGATGGCCACCGCGTCGATGCCGTCGGATTTGGCTTGGCGGAGCGCCTCGGTCGCGGCCTCGAGGTCGAGCGCCTGCTCGACGGTGCCGTCGACGCGCACGCGCTCTTCGACCTCGACCACGCGGTCGTAGAGCATCTCCGGCAGCACGATCTCCTTGGCGAAGATGTCGGGGCGGTCCTGGTAGCCGATGCGCAGCGCGTCGCGGAACCCCTTGGTGATCAGGAGAAGCGTGCGGTCGCCCTTGCGTTCCAGCAGCGCGTTGGTCGCCACGGTGGTGCCCATGCGGACGGTGCCGACGCGCTCGGGCGGGATGGCGCCGGGGTCGACGTCGAGGAAGCGGCGGATGCCCTCGATCGCGGCGTCGTCATAGGCGCCGGGGTTCTCGGACAGGAGCTTCAGCGCCGAGAGCGCGCCCGAGGGATCGCGGCCGATGACATCGGTGAAGGTGCCGCCGCGGTCGATCCAGAAATCCCATTTTCCCGTCGTCTGCTGCGCCATGCCTAGCTCCTCAATGAGTATTCACCGACAAATCGTTGACAAAATATAGGTGTCTGGTCAAGCTTCCCGCATCCGGGCCAAGGGCGGCAGGTCCGGGGCTGCCAAAAGCCGCCCGCACAACAACAGGGAAATCCGCAATGACCATGAGTACCTTTCGCACTCTGCCCGCGGCGCTGATCGCCGCATCGCTCGCGCTGCCTGCTGCGGCGGCGGAATGGGACATGCCGACGCCCTATGGCGACAGCGTCTTCCACACCCAGAATATCCAGCAATTCGCCGAGGATGTCTCCGCGGCGACCGACGGGTCGATGACCATCACCGTGCATTCGGCGGGCTCGCTTTTTGCCCATCCCGAGATCAAGGACAGCGTGCGGCGCGGGCTCGCGCCGATCGGCGAGGTGCTGATGTCGCGGCTGGCCAACGAGGACCCGATCTTCGCGGTCGACTCGATTCCCTTCCTGGCCTCGAGCTACGACGAGGGCCGCGCGCTCTGGGAGGCCTCGCGCCCGCTGGTCGAGGAAAAGCTCGCCGCCCAGGGGCTGACGCTGCTTTTCGCGGTGCCCTGGCCGGGCCAGTCGATCTACACCCAGGAGCCGGTGGAAAGCGCCGCCGACCTCGAAGGCGCCTCGTTCCGGGCCTATAACGCCGCGACCGAGCGGCTGGCGCAGCTCATGGGCGCGGTGCCGACCCAGATCGAGACCGGCGACATCCCCACGGCCTTCGCCACGGGCCGGGTCGACGCGATGATCACCTCGCCCTCGACGGGTGTCTCCTCGCAGGCCTGGGACTTCACCTCGAACTACACCGACACCCAGGCCTGGCTGCCGAAGAACATGGTGATCGTGAATTCCTCGGCCTTCGACGGGCTCTCCGAGGCCGAGCAGGAGGCGATCCTGTCCGCCGCCGAAGAAGCCGAGACCCGCGGCTGGGAGATGTCCGAGGCCGAGACGGAATCGAAGATGGCCGAGCTCGAGGAGAACGGCATGACCATCTCGGCGCCCTCCGAGACGCTCTCGGGCGAGCTGGCCGAGATCGGCGAGACCATGACCCAGGAATGGCTCGAGGACGCCGGTGCGGAAGGCCAGGAGGTCATCGACGCCTATCAGTCCAGCATGTGACGGACCTTCGGGCGCGGCGGGGCCGGGCGTCCCGCCGCATCCGTCCATTCCCAACCGAAGGGGCACGACATGCGCCGATTGCTCGACCGCATCTACGACCTCGCGCTGTGGCTGGCGGCGCTGACCTTCGCGCTGATCGCCGTGCTGGTGCTCGCGCAGATCCTCGGACGGCTGACCGACCGGGCGGCCCGCGCGCTGGCGCTGCCGCCGCCGGGGCTGACGGTGCCCTCGCTGGCCGAGTTCGGGGCCTTCCTTTTCGCCGGCGCGGTCTTCCTGGGCCTCGCGGGCACGCTGCAGGCCGGCGGCCATGTCCGGGTGAAGCTGCTGATCACCGCGCTGCCCGAGACCGCGGCGCGCTGGCTCGGGGCCGCGGTCGCGGGCGGGGCGGCGGCGCTGGCCGGTTTCGCCACCTGGTCGAGCCTCCTGCAGGCGCTCGACAGTCTGAAATTCAACTCGGTCAGCTACGGCGTCGTGCCGATCCCGCTGGTGATCCCGCAGGGGGTGATGACGCTGGGGCTCGCGCTCTTCACGCTGGCGATCCTCGACGCGATGGTCACCCAGATCCGCGGCGGCACGCCCGCCCATGACGCGGCCGAGGTCAAGGACGGGGGCAAGTCCTGATGGAAATCGCAACGCTCGCGCCGCTCCTGGTGGTGGTTCTTTTCGGCGCGCTGGCGCTGGGCCTCTGGGTCGGCTTCGCGCTGATCGCGGTGGGGCTGGTGGCCATGCTGGCCGCCGCCTCGGCACCGCCAAGCCTGGTCTTCGCCACCAAGGTCTGGGGCGGGCTGACCGTCTGGGACCTGACCGCGCTGCCGATGTTCATCTGGATGGGCGAGATCCTGGTGCGATCCCGGCTCTCCTCGGACATGTTCTCGGGGCTTGCGCCCTTCACCGCGAAGCTGCCGGGGCGGCTTCTGCATGTGAACGTCATGGGCTGCGCGCTCTTCGCGGCGGTCTCGGGCTCCTCGGCGGCGACCACGGCGACCATCGGGCGGATGTCGCTGCCCGAGCTGAAATCCCGCGGCTACGATGACGCCATGGCGATCGGCACGCTGGCGGGCTCGGGCACCTTCGGCTTCCTGATCCCGCCCTCGATCATCCTGATCGTCTACGGCGCCGCCACCGAGCAATCCATCGCCCGGCTGTTCCTCGCGGGCGTGGTGCCCGGCTTCATGCTGGCCGCGCTCTTCGGCGGCTACATCATGCTCTGGTCGCTCTTGAACCGCAGCCGCATGCCCGAGGCCGAACCCGCCGTCGACCGGCGCGAGGCGCTGGGCGCCGCCGCCCGGCTTCTACCGGTCCTGGGGCTGATCGTGGCGGTGATCGGCTCGATCTACCTCGGCATCGCGAGCCCGACCGAGGCCGCCGTCATCGGCGTCACCGGCGCGCTGATCCTCGCCGCCGTGACCGGCGCGATGAGCTTTCGCGGTTTCTTCGACTCGCTCCGGGCCGCGACGATCACCACCTGCATGATCGCCTTCATCCTGGCCGGGGCCTCCTTCCTGACGGTCGCCATGGGCTACACCGGCATCCCGCGCGAGCTGGCGCGGCTGATCGGCGACATGGGGCTGTCGCCCTATGCGCTCCTGGCGATGCTGACGGTCTTCTTCATCGTCATGGGGATGTTCCTCGACGGGATCTCCATCGTGGTGCTGACCGTCTCGATCATCCTGCCGATGGTGGTGGGCGCGGGCATCGACCCGATCTGGTTCGGGATCTTCCTGGTGCTGGTCGTGGAGATGAGCCAGATCACCCCGCCGGTGGGCTTCAACCTCTTCGTGATCCAGACCATCACCGGGCGCGACATCTTCACGGTCGCGCGCTACGCCGCGCCCTTCTTCCTGCTTCTGGTGCTGGCGGTGGCGATCCTTTCGGCCTTCCCGGGGATCGCGCTCTGGCTGCCCGGGACGATGCTGTCACGATGAGCGCCGAGGGCAAGAAGACGGGCATCGGCCCGGTCGTGAGCTCGGCCCATCTGGCGGCCTCGGGCATGCCCGAGCTGTCCGAGGTCGAATATGCGCTGACCATGGCCAACCACGCCTTCCAGCGCTGGATCGTGCGCTGCATGGATGCCGCCGGGGCGCCGGGCATGGCGCCGCTCGAGGTGCTGATCCTGCATCTTGTGAACCACCGCGACCGGGCCAAGACCCTGGGCGACATCCGGCTGGTCCTGCATGTCGAGGACGCGCATCTGGTCAGCTACGCGGTGCGCAAGCTGTCCGAGCGCAAGCTGGTGGTCACCGCCCGGCAGGGCAAGGAAAAGGCCGTGGAGATCACCGAGGAGGGCGCCGCCCTCTGCGCCCGCTACGCCGAGGTGCGCGAGGCGCTGCTGGTCGATCTCGCCCGGGAGAACGGCTTCCGCCCCGAGGAGATGTCGCGGCTGGCCGCCCTCCTGCGGGCGCTCTCGGGCAGTTACGACCACGCCGCCCGGGCGGCGACCACGCTTTGAGGGCGCTGGCCGCGCTGGCGGGCTGGGGGCGCTGGCTCCTGATCGCGGGGCTTGTGGTCGGCACGCTTCTGCCCGGGCTGGCGCGGGCCTTCGCCCCGGCGATCGTGCCGCTTCTGGCGGTGCTCCTTTGCCTTGCCGCCCTGCGCGAGGGCCCGCGCGCCGCGCTGCCCGCAAGGGCGGGGCTGCGCTCCGGGCTGACGGCCACGCTGGGCCTGCAGTTCGCGCTGCCGCTTCTGGCGGGGGCCGCGCTTTGGGCCGGGGGGCTTCTGGAGGCGCCGCTCGCGCTGGCCGCGCTTCTGGTCTTCGCGGCCGCGCCGATCACCGGGGCGCCGGGGCTCGCGGTCATGTCCGGGGCGGATGCGGGCGCGGCGCTGCGCCAGCTGACGCTGGGCACGGCGCTTCTGCCGCTGACGGCGCTGCCGGTCTTCGCGCTGCTGCCGGTCTTTCCCGACCCGATGGCGGTCTTCGGCGGGGCGCTGCGGCTCCTTTTGCTGATCGCGCTGGCGGTGGGGCTTGCGGGGCTCCTGCGCCGCGTGGTCCCGGCGCTGACCCGGCCCGAGGCGCGCCCGGCGATCGACGGGGCCATGGCGCTGGCCATGGCGCTGGTCGTCGTGGGCCTGATGTCGGCGCTGGCCCCGGCCGCGCGCGACGCGCCGGGGGCCCTGGCGCTGACCTTCCTGTTTGCCTGGGCGCTCTACCTCGCCCAGAGCCTCGGGGCCTGGCGCATCGGCCGGCGGATGACCGCGAGAAGCGAGGCCCGGGCCTTCGCGATCTCGGCGGGCAACCGCAACCTCGCGCTCTTCCTCGCGGCGATCCCGCCCGAGATGGCCGCGCCCTTCATGGTCTTCATCGGCTGCTACCAGGTGCCGATGTATCTCACGCCCCTGGTGCTGCCGCGGCTGACGGGCCGGGACTGAAGGCCTCGACGCAGAGCACCGTCGGCAGGTGGCGGGCGATCTCGTCCCAGCTCTCGCCGCCGTCGCGGCTGCCGAAGACCGAGCCCGAGTTGGTGCCGAAATAGACCCCGGGGTCGGCCTCGCGGTCGGTGGCCATGGCCTGCCGCAGGACGGTGAAGAAGCAGTCGCGTTCGGGCAGGCCGGCCTGGCGCGGGCTCCAGCTCGCGCCGCCGTCCGAGGTCTTCCAGACCTTGGCCGAGGCGCCGGGCGGGAAGCGCCCCTCCATGTCGCCGTTGAGCGGCAGCACCCAGGCGGTCTCGGGGTCGGCGGGATGCACCGCGATGGGAAAGCCGAAGGTCGAGGGCAGGCCCGCGCCCGCCTCCTCCCAGGAGCGTCCGCCGTCGGCGGAGCGGAAGGTGCCGTGGTGGTTCTGCTGCCAGATCACGTCGCCCGCCGCCGAGGGCGCCCGGACCATGTTGTGCACGCAGAGGCCGATCTCCTCGGGGCTGCCCGCCGCCGGGTGGCCCGAGGTCGCCGCGGGCGTATTGGCGCGCCGCACCCGCCGGTCCCAGGAGGCGCCGCCGTCCTCGCTGGCGAAGACGCCCGCGGCGGAAATGCCGACCCAGAGCTTCTCGGGCGCGCGCGGGTCGCTGAGGATCGTGTGCAGGGTCAGCCCGGCGGCCCCCGGGGCCCAGTCCTTGGCGGTCGGATGCTCGGTCAGCGCCTCGAGCGCGGTCCAGCTCATGCCGCCGTCGGTGCTTTTGGCCAGCGTCGCGGGCTTGGCCCCGGCGTAGAGCGTGCCCTGGCTGTAGTGCAGCGACCAGATCGCATCGAGGCTGTCGCCGAAGGGCGCGTCCTCGGCGGGCTCCTGGCCGAAGAAGGCGCGCATCTCGGGGTCATTGGCGAGCCAGGTGTCGATTTCGCCGCGCGAGAGCTTGGTCAGGGTCCATGTCGTGCCGCCGTCCTCGGAGCGGAAGACGCCCGCGCCGTGGAAGTCGTTGCCGCCTCCGGCCCAGAGCGTCCCGCCCTCGGCGTCGCCCGCCATGTGGTTGATCGGCCAGCCGTCGCAATGCGGCCCGCTCACGGACCAGGTGGCGCGGTCCTCGGAGGTGAGGATGAAGGCGCCCTTGGTGGTGCCGACGAGAAGATGGAATGCCATGGCAGCGCCTCCCCGGGGTGGTTCGGCGCGAGGGTAACACGGGGTGCGCCGCGGGAGGGCGGGAAAATGGGGGGGTGGTTGGAAGGTGGGGCTGGAGAGCTGGCCGTTGGGGTTCGAGGACTGGTCGTTGGGGTTGGGAGCGGCTGGGGCAGGTGAGCTGGAAGGGGAGCGTGCGGGCGGATTGGGGCTTGTGCCGCTATCGATGGGTCATCGGGCCCAATGTCGCCGCGCATCAGACCGCCTCAACCCACCTTCAGAGACGCACCACACTTACCACCCGATACACACCACGCCTGCCACCCGACACGCACGATGCCCGCCACCTGACACACCCGACACGCACCGCGCTCACCACCGAACACACCGCTGGGACGAAGCACCCCCTTGCGCCCGAATAGCACCGAAGGTGCCGGGCGCGCGCCGGACCGGCCCCTTGGGCCGGCGCTCCTTGGGATGGCGTGCCTAGCTCACAGTGCGCCCTGACCTTGCTGCCATAAAGTGCGCAGCCCAGAGGTCAGAAGCGCCGGCCCCCGGTCCGGCGCGCGCCCTCTGGTGGGAGAGCTGATAGGGGGCAGGGCGTTGCGCGACAGGGTGGAGCGGGGTCCATTGGTTGGAGAGGGGGGAGGGCCGCTGAGGATCTCAAAGGAGAGAGGCCGCGCGGGCTCAAAGGCGCGCGGTTCCAGTACCCCGGGCGCCGCACGGCCTCATAGCCGCGCGGCTTTAAGGGCGAGCGGCACCAAGAGGCCCCGGGGCCGCCCGGTCTCAAAGGCTTGCGGCACCAAGTCCCCGGGACCGCGCGCGCTGATAGCCTTGCAGCCCCAAGAACCACCAGGCCGCTCGGTCTCAAAGCCTTGCGCCACCAAGACCCCCGGCGCCACACGGCCCCATAGCCGCGCCGCACCAAGCCCCGCCAGCGCCCAGTCCCACGCCACCTGCGCCCCGCTTACTCCGCCGCCTCCGTCTCCGTCGGGCTGCCGGCGTTCTCCGGGCCGGCCTCGCCCAGGCGCACGGCGCCGTTGGAGGCGGTGCGGTCGGCGGCCGAGAAGTCCCAGGCGGTCAGCCCGGCCCAGGCGACGACGGCGATTGCGATCACGGCGGCAAAGCCCAGGATCATGGCTTTCATGGCTGCTCCTTCTTGGGTGCGGTCTCGCGGCGCAGGTAGGCGATCAGGTCCGCCCTGTCGCCCGCGCCGGTGATCCGCTGCATCGGCATCTTGGTTCCGGGTATATAATGCGCCGGGCCCTGATCGAAGAGGGCGTCGATCGTCGCCGCCTCCCAGACCAGATCGGAGCCCGTCAGCGCCTCGGAATAGCTGTAGTCCGAAAGGCTGCCGGCGGGGCGCCCGAAGAGCGCATAAAGCGACGGGCCGGCGCGGCGCGCCGAGCCCGGGGTCAGCGTGTGGCAGATCGAGCACTTGCGCTTGAACTGCCGCTCGCCGTTGGGCATCGCCTCGGGATCGCCGAGGAAGGCCATGTCGCCGGTCTGCATCTGCGGCTGGTCCGAGAGGCTCTCGACCGGCCAGCGGTGCACGGCGGAATCGAGCCCGGCGGCGTAAAGCGCCTGGCCCGTGGGGTCGAAGGCCAGGGCCCAGATCGGGCCCCGGGTGGCGGCGCGGAAATCGCCCTCGATGCTCCAGCGGTCGGTGGAAACGACCGAGATGAAGCCCTCGCCGTCGCCGATGGCGAGGCGCGCGCCATCGGGCGTGCGCGCCAGCGCCAGGATCGGGCGGCGGTCAAGCGTCAGATCGGCCCGCGCCGCGCCGGTCGCGAGGTCGACCACCCGGGTCACCCCGTCGACCGCGCCATAGGCGAGCCAGCCGGCGGCCTCGTCGATCACCAGCTCGTTCAGCCCGAAGCCATGTTCGACTAGGCGGGCGCGCTCGGTGCCCGCGGGCAGGTCCCAGATCCGCAGGCTGCCGTCGGCGGAGGCGGAATAAAGCACCGCGCCACCCTCGGCGAAGGCCAGGTCGTTGACCGGCCCGTCATGGCCCGAGAGGAACCGCCCCGGCCCGCCGTCGCGCGGCCAGAGCCCGATCACCCCGTCCCAGCCCGCCGAGGCGATCAGCCGCTCGGAGGCCGCCAGCGCCACCACCTTGCCCCGGTGCCCCGTGAGCCGGGTCGCCGCCCCGGTTGCGAGGTCCCAGCGGATCAGGTCGAAGTCGTCGGCGGCCGAGACGGCCTCGCGCTCGGAGAGGAAGATCACCGCGTTGACCGCGGCGGCATGGCCGTCGTGCCAGTGCGGCGTGCCGCCCTCCCAGAGCCCCACGGCGTTGTCGAAGCTCGCCGTGGCGACGCGGCCCTCGGGGCTGACGGCGACGTCCATGACCGGCCCGCCGTGGCCCTCGAGCCGCAGATAGGGCAGCTCGGCCGCCGCCGGGGCGGGGCCGAGCGGCGCCTGAAGCGCGGCAAGCGCTGCCAGCGCGAGGGCCGGGGCGCGCAAGGCCGTCACTCTGCCGGGGTGGCCCCTGAGGCCCCGCGCGCCGGGCCCGCGCCCTCGGAGAGCTTCTTCTCGGCCCAGAGCGAATGGTGCTCGCGCGCCCATTGCTCCTCGACGTCGCCCTGGCCCATGGCGTCGAAGGCACCCTCCATGCCGATCGTGCCGATGTAGATATGGGCGATGATCACCGCCATCATCACGAAGGCCACGATGGCGTGCCAGAGCTGGGCGAACTGCATCTCTTCCTGCGGTTCGAGATCGGTGGGGAAGCTCTCCATGCCGATCAGGCTGGGCACGCCCCAGGAGTTCAGATGCGCGAAGGTCGGCTCGAAAAGCGTGATCTGGAACGGAAACAGCAGCGCCACGCCCGAGGCCGAGACCGAGACCCCGAAGATCACGACGACCCAGAAGATCATCTTCTGGCCGGCGTTGAACTTCTTCGCGGGCGGGTGGCCCTTGGTGAAGATGCCGCCGCCCTTGGCGATCCACTTCAGGTCGGTGAGATCGGGGATGTTATGCGCCACCCACATCACGAAGACCATGATCAGCCCCAGCATGAACGCCCAGGAGACGTTGTTGTGCAGCCACTTTGAGCCGATGGCGATGTCCGAGAAAAGCTCGAGCCCGAAGACCGGGATCAGGAACTCGCGGCCCATGAGCGTGATCAGCCCGGTCAGCGCCAGGATCACGAAGGAGCCCGCGATCAGCCAGTGTCCGAAACGCTCGATTCCGGTGAAACGCTGGATGCGGCGGCCGGTCTTCTCGCCCTCGATGCGGATCCGGCCCTTGATGAGGTAGAAGAGCGCCAGAAGCCCCATGGTGCCGAGAAGCAGGTAACCGCCCCAGTGCAGCACCGGACCCTCGCGCAGCTCGAGCCACCACTGGCCGCCGCCCTGCATGATGACATTGGAGGCCGGGCCGCGCGCCTGGGTAGTGATCTCGCCCTCGTCGAAGCGGAAGGCGCGCCAGAGGTCGGCGTCGGAGGCGCCGCCGAGCGTGCCGAGGGGCCCGTCCGAAGCGCTCTCGGTGGGTTCGCGCACGCCCGTCAGGGCGCGGCGGGCGGCGGTGTCGTCCGAGGAGAGACCCTCCTGGCGGCGCAGGATGTCCTCGAGCGTGGTGGTCGCGGCGTCGGGTTCGGCGCGCTGCACCTCGGGGTCGACCGCCTGGGCCGCGCCCATCTGGGGCAGCGCCATGAGGGCCGCGAGGACGATCAGGAGCGAGCGGAGAAGGTGCATGGGTCTGCCTCCCAGAGGTCGGATCCGGCGCGGGCGGCTCGGCGCGGCGCGGGACATCGGAAATGCGGTCAAAACAGTCACGGGGCTGCGTCCGGGTGAAGCTGCGGCGTCCGGGGCCCCGCGCTGCCGCGCGCCCCCTTGCCGGGAAGCGCCGCGCGGCGGCACGGGGACCGGACGGAAAGGGCCGGCCTCGGCAGGCCGGCCCCGGAGGTGTCGGGCCGTCGGCCCGGGGCCTTACTGGCCCTTCTGGTCGTAGGCCGTTCCCCAGCCCCAGGCGCCCGAGCCGAAGCCGCGGGCGACGACGCGCTCGCGGTAGATGCCGGAGACCACGTCCCCGTCACCGGCCAGGAGCGCCTTGGTCGAGCACATCTCGGCGCAGATCGGCAGCTTGCCTTCCGCGATCCGGTTGCGGCCGTACTTCTGGAACTCCGCCTGGCTGTTGTCCTCTTCGGGGCCGCCGGCGCAGAAGGTGCATTTGTCCATCTTGCCGCGGCTGCCGAAGTTGCCGGCCTGCGGATACTGCGGCGCGCCGAAGGGGCAGGCGTAGAAACAGTAGCCGCAGCCGATGCAGAGGTCCTTGGAGTGCAGGACCACGCCGTCGGCGGTCTGGTAGAAGCAATCCACCGGGCAGACCGCCATGCAGGGCGCGTCGGAGCAATGCATGCAGGCCACCGAGATCGAGCGTTCGCCCGGGCTGCCGTCCTGGATCGTCACCACCCGGCGCCGGTTGATGCCCCAGGGCACCTCGTGCTCGTTCTTGCAGGCGGTCACGCAGGCGTTGCATTCGATGCAGCGTTCGGCGTCACAGAGGAATTTTGCGCGTGCCATAAGTCTCTCTCCTCCTTACGCGGCTTCGATGCGGCAAAGGGTTGCCTTGGTTTCCTGCATCTGCGTGACCGAGTCGTAGCCATAGGTCTGCGCAGTGTTGCAGCTTTCGCCGAGGACGTAGGGATCCGCGCCCTCGGGGTAGTGGTCGCGGCGATCCTCGCCCTGCCAGAAGCCCCCGAAGTGGAAGGGCATGAAGGCGACGCCGGGCGCGACGCGCTCGGTCACCATGGCCATGACGCGGATCTTGCCGCCCTCGGGGCCATGCACCCAGACCATCGCCCCGTCCCGGACGCCGAGGTTGTTGGCGTCGCGCGGGTTGACCTCGATGAACATGTCCTGCTGGAGCTCGGCGAGCCAGGGGTTGGAGCGGGTCTCGTCGCCGCCGCCCTCGTATTCGACCAGGCGGCCGGAGGTGAGGGTGATCGGGTAGTCGGACGAGAAATCCGTCGCCTGGATCGACTTGTAGAGCGTCGGCACCCGCCAGAACTTCTTGTCCTCGTAGGTCGGGTAATCCGCCACCAGGTCGTAGCGCGGCGTGTAGAGCGGCTCGCGGTGGATCGGCACCGGGTCCGGGAAGGTCCAGACCACGGCGCGGGCCTTGGCGTTGCCGTAGGGCGCGCAGCCATGCTTGATCGCGACGCGCTGGATGCCGCCCGAAAGGTCGGTCTTCCAGTTCACCCCGCCGACGGCCTTGGCGTAGTCGGACTGGAGCGGGCCGGTCTGGCTTTGCTCTCCGACCTCCGTCTCGGCGTCCGAGGCGCCGCCGGCCTGGGCCTGCGGGCGCTCGCCGCTGTAGCCGGCGACCCGTTCGATCACGCTGCGCTCCTCGTCGGTGAGATCGCCGTCCCAGCCGAGGTCGATGAGCATCTGCATGGTGAATTCGGGGTAGCCGTCGGGGATCTCCGAGCCGACCGGCGCGACACCCTCGGCCAGGAGGTTGTCGCCGTCGCGCTCCACGCCGAAGCGGGCGCGGAAGCCCATGCCGCCATCCGAGACGGGCTTGGAGATGTCGTAGAGGTTCGGCGAGCCGGGATGGTTCATCTCGGCCGTGCCCCAGCTCGGCCAGGGCAGACCGTAGTAGTCGCCGTCAGCCGGACCGCCGAGCGCCTTGAGCGTGGTGCGGTCGAAGGTGTGCTGGTTCTGCATGTGGGTGCGCATCCGCTCCGGCGACTGGCCGGTGTAGCCGATGGTCCACATGCCGCGGTTGAACTCGCGGGTGATGTCCTCGATCAGCGGCTCGTCGCCGTTCACCTCGATGTTCCGGAAGATCCGGTCCGAGAAGCCGAACTTGTCGGCGAAGAGCTTCATGATCGTGTGGTCGGGCTTCGACTCGAAGATCGGGTCGACGACCTTTTCACGCCACTGCAGCGAGCGGTTGGACGCGGTGACCGAGCCGTAGGTCTCGAACTGCGTGGCCGCGGGCAGCAGGTAGACCCCGTCGGTGCGGTCGTTCATCACCGCCGAGACGGTCGGATAGGGATCGACCACCACCAGGAGATCGAGCTTTTCCATCGCCGTCTTCATTTCCGGCAGGCGGGTCTGCGAGTTCGGCGCGTGGCCCCAGAAGACCATGGCCTTGGTGCTGTTGGGCTGGGCCAGGTTCTCGGCGTCCTCGAGCACACCGTCGATCCAGCGCGAGACCGGGATGCCGGTGACGTTCATCATCGGAACGTCTTCGTTGCCCTTGTCGCTGGCGGTCTCCTGGCTGAAGCGGCCCTTGAGCCAGTCCAGGTCCTCTTCCCAGACGCGCGCCCAGTGGGCGTAGGCGCCGGCGGAGAGGCCGTAGTAGCCGGGCAGCGTGTCGGCGAGCACGCCGAGGTCGGTCGCGCCCTGCACGTTGTCATGGCCGCGGAAGATGTTGGTGCCGCCGCCGGCCTTGCCCATGTTGCCCAGGGCCAGCTGCAGGATGCAGTAGGCGCGGGTGTTGTTGTTGCCGTTGGTGTGCTGGGTGCCGCCCATGCACCAGATCACGGTGCCGGGACGGTTGTTGGCCAGCGTGCGCGCCACCCGCTCGAGCTGCGAGCCCGGCGTGCCGGTGATGCGCTCGACCTCCTCGGGGTTGTACTTGGCGACCTCCTCGCGGATCTGGTCCATGCCCCAGACCCGGGTGCGGATGAACTCCTCGTCCTCCCACTTGTTCTCGAGGATGTGCCAGAGGATGCCCCAGACCAGCGCCACGTCGGTGCCGGGCCGGAAGCGGACGTATTCGTCCGCATGGGCCGCGGTCCGCGTGAAGCGGGGGTCGCAGACGATCAGCGGCGCGTTGTTCTGCTCCTTGGCCTTGAGAAGGTGCAGGAGCGAGACCGGATGCGCCTCGGCGGGGTTGCCGCCGATCACGAAGATCGCCTGGCTGTTGTGGATGTCGTTGTAGGAGTTGGTCATGGCGCCGTAGCCCCATGTGTTCGCAACGCCCGCGACCGTGGTGGAGTGGCAGATCCGCGCCTGGTGGTCGACGTTGTTGGTGCCCCAGTAGGCGGCGAACTTGCGGAAGAGATAGGCCTGTTCGTTGTTATGCTTGGCCGAGCCCAGCCAGTAGACCGAGTCCGGGCCGCTTTCCTCGCGGATGCGCAGCATCTCGTCGCCGATCTCGTTGATCGCCTGCTCCCAGGAAATGCGGGTCCACTCGCCGTCGACCTTCTTCATGGGATACTTGAGACGGCGCTCGCCGTGGGTGTGTTCGCGCACCGAGGCGCCCTTGGCGCAATGGGCGCCGAGGTTGAACGGGCTGTCCCAGCCCGGCTCCTGGCCGGTCCAGACGCCGTCGCGCACCTCGGCGATGACGGTGCAGCCGACCGAGCAGTGGGTGCAGACCGATTTCACCGTCTGCACGGCGTCGTTGACGGCCTGCTGGGCCGAGGCCTGCGTGACCGAGCCCGCGGTGGCGCTGATCGCGGCCAGACCGCCGATGGCCAGGCCCGAGCCGCGCAGGAAGGCGCGGCGATCGACGGAAGCCCCGCCGATCTCGGACAGAAGCCCGGTTCTCTGGGGGCGGCGCGCCACCCCGCTTGTCTTTTTCCTGAGCATGGTTCCCTCCGTTAGCGTCCCCGCTGGCAGCCCGGAGGGCCGGTGCGGGATCCTGTATCCGGCTTTCGGGGACGTGACACCCTGTGGCCGGTTATGCGTAGAAGCTGGCGTCCGTCAGAACCGGGCGCTGTCGAAATAGGCGCGGGTATGCGCGGTGTCGCGCAGGCCGCTCTCCGATCCCTGGTCGGAGGCGGCGGCCTCGGCCTCGGTGCCGGAGGTCGCGACGGCGGCGAAGGCGGCGGGCGCCGCGGTGCCGGCGAGTTTCAGGAAGTTGCGGCGGCTCGCATCCGCCTTCTTGCTCTCGGACATTCTGGGTCTCTCCCTTCCTTGTCGTGGACCGCGGGTGAAGGCCGGTCCGACCTTTTTGGCAGCCCTCCCCGCAAGCCACGGGAAACCTGCAATTTTTCAGGGCCGACGCGGCGCGTGCCGCGGCAACCTGGGGTGGATCACTCCGAGGTCAATCGGAAGCCCTCGCGTTCGATCTCCACGAAAGCGCGGCCGACCGAGCCGACCGCGGCGTAAAGCATCGCCGATTTCGCGGTCTCGAGGTCCGCGAAGAAATGCCCGGCCCAGGGCCCGACGTGGCGATTGAAGAAGGTCTTCTGATCCTCGAGCGGCGCCGGCTGGCCGAAGCGGCCGACGATCAGCGCGCCCATGACCTCCATCAGCGAGGCGATGTTGTCCTCGGGCTCGAAGGCATTGGGCGAGCGCGTCAGCCCCCGCGCGCGCAGGTCCTGGCGCAGCGTGGCGAGCGGCTTCTCGTTCAGGAACCCGGTCAGGTAATACGAGGCATAGGGCAGAAGCTCGCCCCGGCCGAGGCCGATGAAGAGCCGGTTGAACTCGCGTTCGAGGTCCCGGACCGAGGAGCTTTTGGCGCAATCGGCCAGCCGGGTGA
This sequence comes from Roseivivax sp., assembly GCF_054552075.1. NCBI lineage: Bacteria > Pseudomonadati > Pseudomonadota > Alphaproteobacteria > Rhodobacterales > Roseobacteraceae > Roseivivax > Roseivivax sp. The sequence goes on along the minus strand of NZ_JBTOLZ010000022.1, from coordinate 61,725 downwards.
TGGCCTGGCCCAGGTCGCTGTCATCGCCCGAGAGACCGGCGACCTGCGCCAGCAACATCTCGTCCGGCGGCCCTGCCAGCAGCAGGCCGAGAAAGTTGTAGAGATCGGCGCGAAGCCGGTCCTCCTCGCCCACATGGGGGCTCGCCGAAGCAGCGGTGGTCATTCCCTCTCCTCGAAATCGAAGCGCATCCGGCGGGGCCGGTGAAACGCCTCGGGATCTGTATGCAATGGTGTTCCTTCCGGGGCGGGAGCCTCCATTGCGACTTTGGTCGTAGAGGGGCTCTCCACCCATGCCCGATCCTGCATATCTGCGCGGGACCCTGCATTTTTTCCCGAACCCGCCAGGGTTCCAGCTGTTGAAGGTGTCTCGGGCGCGCTCTCGGCCCCGGTTTCAGTCCCCGTTTCGCGTGCAGGATCCGAGGCCAGGGCACAGGGCTCGACCGAGTCTTCACGGCCCTCGCCGGGCGTCTCATCTCCGCGCCCCTCGGGGGCCACGGCGGGGGTGCTCTCCGCCGTCTCGCCCGCACCCGCCGCCAGCGCCTCGGGCGCCTCGTCCGCCGCCTTGGCCTCCGCCTCGGCGGCCAGGGTCTCGACATGGGCGCGCATGCCTCGGCCGATCTCATAGGCGGTCTTCACCCCGGGCATGTCGGTCGCGGCGTTGGTGTAATCGTCGTCGTAGTCGTTCAGCCCGTCGACGCAGGCCAGCACCGGGTTCGAGCCCCAGAGCTTGCGCAGCGCCCGGCGGCGCAGCCGCTCGGGGATCTCGCGGCGCATGAAGGCGGCGATGCCCTCGCCGGGCTCCAGGCTGTCGGGATCGGGCAGGCCCAGCTCGGCGCAGATCTCGGCGTCGCTCTTCTCGGCCAGGGCGCCGGCGCGGGCGGTCTCCTCGGCCTCGGCGGCGCTGCGGGCGGCGTCCTGGGCCTCCTCGGCGACGCGGGCCTTGCGCCGCGACCAGAAGTCGCCCCGGCTCATGTCCGGTCTCCGTGGCGGCCCGCGGTGGGGGCGCGGAAGATGTCGGTGGGCTTGGCGATGCGCGGATCGCCCAGCCGCTCCTCGCCGTCCTCGGGGCCCGGCGCGCGGCGGCGCTTGCGCTTGACGAAGGCTTCCTCGCGGTAATGCGCCTCGATCCACTGGCCGGCCCAGCCGATCAGCGCGTCGGGCAGGGCGAGCTTCTCCACGAGCTCCTCGCCCGACTGCTCGAACAACGCCGCCTCATGCGGCGAGAGGGTCACGAGATGCACCTTCCAGGGGAAGTCCTCCTGCCCCGAAGGGCGGAGAATCACGAAGCCCGCGGGCACCTTTTCCGAGAGCGCCACGCGGTAGGCTTCGGCCTCGCCGCGGTAGAGCGTCAGCGGCACGGTCGCGGCGTGGTAGTCGACCCGCGCGCCCTCGCGGCGCAGCTCGCGCCAGTCGGCATCGGGCGCATCGGCCAGCAGCGCCTTCGGCTGCCAGACCTCGCGTTGCCAGCGGGTTACCCCCGGGCGGCGCTCCACCAGGACGCCGACGCGGCGGCTGACCGTCTTGCGGTCCGCCAGATCACTTGCGGTTGTCACCTGTGCTCTCCCTCTGGTGCCGGCCGTCCGTCTCTGCGAGGCTCTACCTTGTCTAACCCGGCAGCGGGCGCTATCCAAAATCACAAATTCCCGAAGAACAAGGGGTTCGCCGCAGGTCCGAGCCAGGCCCGCGGCCCGCCGGGAATGAAGGGGGATCCATGACAAAACGTCTTCTGCTCTGCGATTGCCTGGGCTCGCAGCCCGTCGACGCCGCCCGCATCGGCGCGGCCACCGGCTGCGAGACCGGCCGCGTGCACCACGCGCTATGCCAGGGCGAGACCGAGGCCGCCGCCAAGGCGCTGGCGGGCGGCGACACGCTGGTGGCCTGCGCCCAGGAGACCGCCTTCTTCGAGATGCTGGCCGAGGAGCTGGGCGTCGAGACCCCGGCCTTCGTCGACCTGCGCGACCGCGCCGGCTGGTCCGAGGAAAGCGCCGAGGCGGGCCCGAAACAGGCCGCGCTTGCCGCCGAGGCGCTGCTGGAGATGCCGGTGCCGCGCACCCGCGACGTCACCTCCGAGGGCACCTGCCTGCTGCTTGGCGCGGGCGAGCTGGTCTTCGAGGTCGCCGCGCGGCTCTGCGAGACGCTGGCGGTCACGGTCCTGCAGGAGGATGCCACCGATCCCCCCACTGATCGCCGCTTCGACGTGGTGCGCGGGCGGCTGCGCTCGGCCCAGGGCGCGCTCGGGGGCTTCCAGCTCAGGATCGACGCCTTCCAGGAGCTTCTGCCCGGCGGGCGCGGGGCATTCGCCTTCTCCGAGCCCCGCGACGGCGCGGGCTCGGCCTGCGACGTGATCCTCGACCTGCGCGGCGCCACGCCGCTCTTCCCCGCCCACGAGAAGCGCGAGGGCTACCTGCGCGCCGATCCCGGACGCCCGGCGGACCTCTGGATGCGGGTGGCCGAGGCCGCGGGGCTGGTCGGCACCTTCGAGAAGCCGCTCTACGTGCGCACCGAGCCCGCGCTCTGCGCCCATTCCCGCGCCAGCCAGACCGGCTGCACCCGCTGCCTCGACATCTGCCCGACCGGCGCGATCAGCCCCTCGGGCGATCACGTCACCGTCGACCCGATGGTCTGCGCGGGCTGCGGCGCCTGTTCGGCGCTTTGCCCCTCGGGGGCCATCGCCTATGACGCGCCGCCGCCCGCGGCGATCTTCCGGCGGCTCCACACCCTGGCGCGCAGCTACCGCGAAGCCGGCGGCGGCGCGCCCCGGCTTCTGGTGCATGACGGGGACCACGGTAGCGAGATGATCGGGCTCGCCGCACGCTTCGGCCGCGGGCTGCCCGCCGATGTGATCCCCTTCGAGACCGAGGCGCTGGCGGGCTTCGGCCACGCCGAGATGGTCGCGGCGCTGGCGGCGGGCTTCTCCCGCGTGGACCTGCTGCTCTCGCCCCGGACCGAGCGCGAGACCCCGACCCGCGAGACCGCGCTGGCCAATGCCCTGACCGGGCAGGAGGCGGTGCGCCTCCTTGAGCCCGCCGAGCCCGACGCCCTGCCCGAGGCGCTTTACGGCGGTGCCGCCGAGGCGCTCTCAGAGCCCGCCCTGCCGATCGGCACCCGCCGCCAGGTGGCCCGCGTCGCCGCCCGCGCGCTGAACCCCGAGGGCGGCGTCCTGGCCCTGCCCGAGGGCAGCCCCTACGGCGCGGTGCTGGTCGATCCCGACGCCTGCACGCTCTGCCTCTCCTGCGTGTCGCTCTGCCCCTCGGGGGCGCTCGGCGACAATCCCGACAAGCCGCAGCTCCTTTTCCAGGAGGACGCCTGCCTGCAATGCGGCCTCTGCGCCAACATCTGCCCCGAGGACGCCATCGCGCTCGAGCCGCGCATGGACCTCAGCGAGGCGGCGCTGTCCCAGCGCGTGCTGCACGAGGAGGAGCCCTTCGCCTGCGTCGAATGCGGCGCGCTCTTCGGGGTGAAATCGACCATCGACCGGATCACCGAGAAGCTCGCCGGCAACCACGCGATGTTCGCCAATCCCGACGCCGCGCGGATGATCCAGATGTGCGACGACTGCCGGGTGAAGGCGCAGTTCCACAGCACCAACAACCCCTTCGCCGGCGGCGAGCGCCGCCCGGTGCGGACCACGGCGGACTACATGGGCGAGAGCCCCTCGAAGCGCCGCGATCACTGAGAGGGGGGGGGAGCGCCGGGTCCTGTCGGTCCCGGCGCTGCGAGACCTCCGGTCTCGCGCTCTGGGGAGTATTTTTGGCCCGGCCATGCCGGGGGCGGGGTGCTTCGGTTTCGGCTGGGGTGCGCTTTGGGGTGAGGTTGTGCGGGCCGAGGGGGTGGGGAGCGCCGGGCCCTGTCGGCCCCGGCGCTGCGAGACCTCCGGTCTCGCGCTCTGGGGAGTATTTGAGGCCCGGTCATGCCAGGGGCGGGAGCGCCCGGAGTGGCTGGGGCTGTGCGGGGGTGATGGGGTGGATTTTTTGGGTGGTGGGTGTTTGCGGCTGGGGATGTGCGGGCTTGGCGCATGCGTCGGGGGCGGTGCGCGCCTCGGAGGCGTTGGGCGCGGCGCCGGGCGCTTGGTCAGCCGCCCTGGAGCGCGCCTGAGGCGGCTTGACCGGCGGGGCGCTTCGGGCTAGCGACGGCGCGTGGCGATTTGTGCACCGGATTGCGGGCCACGTTAAACACACCGCTAAAGAGGTCAGACGAGAGCGTTCCACGCCGGAACCCCTTTCGCTTGGCCGCGACGGGGGTTTTTTCATGTCCCGCGCCTTCGGGCGCGGCGGGAACCGGAGAAAGACGATGACGACGCGCAAGACCCGCACCAACCTCGTGCATGGCGGGACCCGCCGCTCGCAATACGGCGAGCTGAGCGAGGCGATCTATCTCACCCAGGGCTTTGTCTATCCCAGCGCCGAGGCGGCCGAGCAGCGCTTCCTCCAGGCCGGTGAGGACGAGTTCATCTATGCCCGCTACGGCAATCCCACCGTGCGTATGTTCGAGGAGCGCGCGGCGCTTCTGGAAGGGGCCGAGGACGCCTTCGCCACCGCCTCGGGCATGGCCGCGGTCAACGGCGCGCTGATGGCAATGCTGAAGGCCGGGGATCACATCGTCTCGGCCCGGGCGCTCTTCGGCTCCTGCCTCTATATCGTCGAGGAGATCCTGCCGCGCTTCGGCGTCGAGGTGACGCTGGTCGACGGCGCCGACCTCGAGCAGTGGCGGGCCGCTGTCCGCCCCGACACCCGCGCGGTCTTCTTCGAATCGATGTCCAACCCGACGCTGGAGCTCGTCGACATCGCCGCGGTCGCCGAGATCGCGCGCGGCGTGGGCGCGAGTGTCGTGGTCGACAACGTCTTCTCGACCCCGGTCTATTCCGACGCCATCGCCCAGGGCGCCGACGTGGTGATCTATTCCGCCACCAAGCACATGGACGGGCAAGGGCGCACGCTGGGCGGCGTGATCCTCGGCACCAAGGAGTTCATCCGCAAGACCGTCGAGCCCTACCTCAAGCACACCGGGGGCTCGATGAGCCCCTTCACCGCCTGGGTGCTTCTGAAGGGGCTCGAGACGCTCGACCTCAGGGTCCGCGCCCAGACCGAAAGCGCGGCACGCATCGCCGCGGCGCTCGAGGGGCACGCGCGGCTCTCGCGGGTGATCTACCCGGGCGCCGAGAGCCACCCCCAGCACGCGCTGGCGCTGCGGCAAATCGGCGCCGGCGGCACGATGATCGCCTTCGAGATCGATGGCGGCAAGGAGGCCGCCTTCCGATTCCTCAACGCGCTTGAGGTGATCCTGATCTCGAACAATCTGGGCGACGCGAAATCCATTGCGACGCATCCGGCGACAACCACCCACCAGCGGCTTTCCGACGAGATGAAGGCCCATCTGGGCATCTCCGAGGGGCTCATTCGCCTCTCGGTGGGGCTGGAGGACGCATCGGACCTGATTTCCGACATCGAGGCGGCGCTCTCGGCAATGTGAAAGGACGCGCTGAGGGGCGCTAAATCCTTGAAACGCTGCTGATCCGGCCGAGTTTGTGATACGTAGACAGGGGGACATGCGGGCATTGCCCGATGCCGCCCTAGATAAAGCGCGTCCCAGAGACGGAGTGCCCCTCATGAACGTTCACACGCCGGAAATCGACCGCTCCCCCAGCCGCGAGGCCGCCGAGGAGGCCCTGGCGCTTCTGCGCCATTGGGCCGAGACCGCTGGCTCGGCGGAGGTCGAGGCGCTCGACCCGGCGATCTCCAAGCTGCTGCCCGATCCCGACAGCTATCCCGCCCTGGCGCGGACCTACGACCACGGCTTCGACGTGGATGCCGACTACAAGGCCGGGCTGCCGGACCTGCAGAACGGCCCCTCCTCGCTGATCCGCGGCGCGCGCCGCGCGATCCAGCACGTCGGCATCTCCAACTTCCGCCTGCCGGTGAGCTTCCGCACCCGCGACAACGGCCCCCTGACGCTCGAGACCAGCGTGACCGGATCGGTCAGCCTCGAGGCCGACAAGAAGGGCATCAACATGTCGCGGATCATCCGCTCCTTCTACAGGCACGCCGAGAAGACCTTTTCCTTCGAGGTGATGGAAGCGGCGCTCGACGACTACAAGACCGACCTCGAAAGCTTCGACGCGCGCATCAACATGCGCCTGCGCTTCCCGGTGACGGTGGAGAGCCTGCGCTCGGGGCTCGAGGGCTACCAGTATTACGACATCGCGCTGGAGCTGGTCGAGACCGACGGGGTGCGCCGCAAGATCATGCATCTCGACTACGTCTATTCCTCGACCTGCCCGTGCTCGCTGGAACTGTCCGAACATGCCCGCCGCGAGCGCGGCGTGCTGGCGACGCCGCATTCGCAGCGCTCGGTGGCGCGCGTCTCGGTCGAGATGACCGGCGCGGAGTGCCTCTGGTTCGAGGACCTGATCGAGCTTTGCCGCGCGGCGGTGCCGACCGAGACCCAGGTCATGGTCAAGCGCGAGGACGAACAGGCCTTCGCGGAGCTGAACGCCGCCAACCCGATCTTCGTGGAGGACGCCGCGAGGCTTTTCGCCGAGCAGCTCCAGGAAGACCCGCGCATCGGCGATTTCCGGGTGGTGGCGAGCCACCAGGAGAGCCTGCACAGCCATGACGCCGTCTCGGTCCTGACCGAGGGGCCGCTCTTCGACCAGGACAGCCTCGACCCGCGGCTCTTCTCGACGCTCTTCCACGTCGGCTGAGCCCTAAAGGGCCTGCCCCGGGCCCACCCCGGGGCAGGGCACGGCCAACCCTAAATTCCGGCCCTCGATTCTGGCCCTGAGGCCACGCGCGCGCCTGCGCCCGCGCCCGCGTGCTTGACTTGGCTTCCGGGGCACGCCAACGCTCGCCGTCATGTTCGACCTGCGTCCCGTGGCCTATGTGATCGGCCTTCTCGTGACCTGCCTCGGCCTCACGATGCTGGTGCCGATGCTGGTCGACATCGCGGAGGGGCGCGGGGCCTGGCCGGTCTTTGCCGAGAGCGCCATCATCACGACGCTCTCGGGCGGGTTCATCTCGCTTGCCTCGCAGAACGCCGTGAAGGACCGGCTGTCGCTCCAGCAGATCTTCCTGCTGACCACCGGCGTCTGGGTGGTGCTGCCGGTCTTCGGCGCCATCCCCTTCGTGCTGGGCGCCACCGAGGCGCGCTTCGTCGACGCCTTCTTCGAGGCCATGTCGGGGCTGACCACCACCGGCTCCACCGTCTTCACCGGGCTCGACGAACTGCCCAAGGGCATCCTGCTGTGGCGCGGGCTCCTGCAATGGCTGGGCGGCATCGGCATCATCGTGGTCGCCATGGTCTTCCTGCCCGAGCTGCGCGTCGGCGGCATGCAGATCTTCCGCTCCGAGGCTTTCGACACCATGGGCAAGGTGCTGCCGCGCGCGGCGGAGATCTCCTCCTCGATCTCGTCGATCTACATCACCATCACGCTGATCTGCGCGCTGAGCTACATCGCCACCGGCATGTCGGTCTTCGACGCCACGGTGCATGCGCTCAGCACCGTCTCGACCGGGGGCTTTTCCAACTACGACGCCTCCTTCAGCACCTTCTCGGGCTCGGCGGAATACGTGTCGACCATCTTCATGGTGCTCGCGGCGCTGCCCTTCGTGCGCTACGTGCAGCTAATGAACGGGCAGGAGGGGGCGATCCTGCGCGACAGCCAGATCCGCGCCTTCCTGACGATCATCGCGCTCTTGGTGGCGCTGGCGGCGGCGATCCTGGTCATGGGCTCGCAGCATCCACCTGAACGCGCGCTGCGCCAGGCGCTTTTCAACATCGTCTCGATCATGACCGGCACCGGCTATGCCTCGGCGGATTACATGCAATGGGGCGCCTTCCTGGTGGCGATGTTCTTCTTCATCGGGCTGATCGGCGGCTGCGCGGGCTCCACCGCCTGTTCGATCAAGGTCTTCCGCTGGCAGCTGATGATGGCCTCGGTGCGCAGCCAGATGCGCCGCATCCGGGCGCCGCACGGGATCTTCACGCCGCGCTTCGAGGGGCGGCCCATCGGCGAGGACGTGCTGTCCTCGGTGGTGACCTTCTTCATGTTCTTCATCGTGACCCTGGGCGTGCTGGCGCTGGCGCTCAGCATGACCGGGCTCGATTTCATCACCTCGGTCTCGGGGGCGGCGACGGCGCTGGCGAACATCGGGCCGGGGCTCGGGCCGACGATCGGGCCCGCGGGCAGCTTCGCGCCGCTGAACGACACGGCGAAATGGGTGCTCTGTTTCGCGATGCTCATGGGGCGGCTCGAGCTGATGGCGGTGCTGGTGCTCTTCACGCCGCGGTTCTGGCGGGGATGAGCGACCATGGCTGAGCCGGATGAAAGCGCCGCGCCCCTGCGCATCACCAGCGCCGAGACCGGCGCGACCCGCGCGCTCGAGATCGCCGGGCGGCTGACCGTCTTCGAGGTCGCCGAGGCCGAGGGCCGGCTGGCCGCGCTGCCCGCCGACCGCGACATCGCCGCCGATCTGTCCGGGCTGACGCGCGTCGACACGGCGGGGGCCTGGCTGATCGCCCGGCTGCGCCAGCGTATCGAGGCGGCGGGGCAGAGCTTCCGCATCGCCGCCGCACCCGCGGATTTCGAGGCGCTGATCGCCCGGGTCTCGGGGCTGGCCGCGTCCGCCGAGCCCGCCGCGCCGGCCCCCCGGCGCGGGCCGGTGGATCGGCTCGCCGACCTCGGCGAGGGCGTCTACCGCGCGGGCCAGGGCGCGGGGGTCTTCCTCGGCGTCTTCGGGCTGTTCCTCGCCCGGCTCGGCCGCGCGCTCCGCCATCCCGACGAGTTCCGCCTGACCGCGCTGGTCTCGCATTGCGAGGACGTGGGCCTGCGCGCGGTGCCGATCGTCAGCCTCCTGTCCTTCCTGATCGGCGTGGTGCTGGCCTTCCAGGGCGCTACGCAGCTGCGCCAGTTCGGTGCCGAGGTCTTCGTGGTCGACCTGATCTCGATCTCGATCCTGCGCGAGCTGGGCATCCTGCTGACCTCGATCATCGTGGCGGGCCGCACCGCCTCGGCCTTCACCGCGGCGATCGGCTCGATGAAGATGCGCGAGGAGATCGACGCCATGCGCACGCTCGGCATCGACCCGGCCATGGCGCTTTTCGTGCCGCGCATCCTGGCGCTGATCCTGATGCTGCCGATCCTGGGGCTGGTGGCCAATGTCATGGGGCTTCTGGGCGGCGGGATCATGTCGCTCCTGGTGCTCGACATCTCGCCGGCGATGTTCCTCACCCGGCTCTCCGAGGGCACTGACATCGCCAATGTGCTGATCGGCCTGTCGAAGGCACCGGTCTTCGCGGTGATCATCGGGGTCGTGGGCTGCAACGCCGGGATGCGCGTCGGCTCCAACGCCGAGAGCCTCGGGCGGCAGACCTCCAAGGCGGTGGTCCAGGCGATCTTCGCGGTGATCGTGGCCGATGCGATCTTCTCGATCTTCTTCGCCGAGCTGGGGGTCTGAGCATGGCGGCAGATCCGGTCATCCGCCTGAGAGGCATCGACAACCGCTTCGGCACGCAGGTGGTGCACGAGGGGCTCGACCTCGAGGTCTCGCGCGGCGAGATCCTGGGCGTCGTCGGTGGCTCGGGCACCGGCAAGTCGGTGCTGCTGAAGACCATCGTCGGGCTGAAGCCGCCCAACGCCGGGCAGATCGAGGTCCTGGGCCGCGACCTGACCTCGGGCGATCCCGCCGCCCGCGCCGCGGTCGAGGACCGCTGGGGGGTGATGTTCCAGGACGGGGCGCTCTTCTCCTCGCTGACGGTGCGCGAGAACGTCGAGGTGCCGCTTGGCCATGTGCCCGACCTCGCGCCCGCGACGCGGCGTGCGCTGGCGCAGCTCAAGGTCGAGATGGTGGGCCTGCCGGCCTCGGCGGGCGACAAGTATCCCTCCGAGCTCTCGGGCGGCATGCGCAAGCGCGCGGGCCTCGCCCGGGCCCTGGCGCTTGACCCCGAGATCGTCTTTCTCGACGAGCCGACGGCGGGGCTCGACCCGATCGGCGCGGCCCAGTTCGACCAGCTGATCCATGGACTTAGCCGGGCGCTGGGGCTAACGGTGTTCCTGGTCACACATGATCTCGACACGCTTTACGCGGTCTGCGACCGTGTCGCCGTCCTGGCCGAAAGGCGCGTTCTTGTCACCGGCACGATAGAGGAGATGGCCCGCGTGGATCATCCTTGGGTGCATGATTACTTCCACGGCCCGCGCGCCCGCGCGGCGCGGCACGAAGGCTAGGGCGGGGCCATGGAGACGCGCGCGAATTTCATCCTGATCGGGGCCTTCACGCTCCTGGGCTTCCTGGGGCTTCTGGGCTTCGTTTTGTGGTTCGCGGGCGTCGAGCTTGACGAGCAATATGCCTATTACGACGTGGATTTCACCTCGGTCTCGGGGCTGTCGAACGCCGCCGACGTGCGCTTCGCGGGGCTGCCGGTGGGCCGGGTGGTCGACATCGGGCTCTCGCCCGAGGGTGACGGCACGGTCCGGGTCCGGCTCGAGGTCGGCGCCGAGACGCCGGTGCGCACTGACAGCGAGGCCACGGTCGAGGCGCAGGGCGTCACCGGGGTCTCCTACGTGGGCATCAGCCCCGGCACGCCCGAGGCGCCGCGGCTCTCCGCCGTCGCCGAGACCGCGATCCCTCAGATCCCGGCGGGCACCTCCGTGCTGCAGTCGCTCTCCGAGGATGCGCCCGAGCTGCTCTCCGAGGCGCTGGAGGTCGTGCAGGACCTCAACGCGATGATGAGCAATCAGAACCGCGAGCGCATCGACCGCATCCTCGGCAATGTCGCCGATGCCTCGGACAGTTTCTCCGAGGTGCTGGAAAGCTTCTCCAGCGTGACCGAGGAAGTGTCGGATTTCTCCGAGCAGATCGACCGTTTCAACACCACGCTCGAGACCCTCTCGGACGACCTCTCGACGGTGCTGGCCACCGCCGACACGACGCTGCTGACCGTCGATGCGCTGGCCCGCGACGGGCAGGAGCTGCTGGAGCGGGGGCAGGGCACGCTGGAGGCCACGACGCGGACCATCGACAGCGCCCGGGGCTATCTCTCGAACGACCTGCCGGCGCTGACCATCGAGCTGCAGGGCGGCATCGCGGACCTCCGCCGCGAGCTTCTGGCGCTGACCGGCGAGGCCTCGAACACGCTGGCGACCATCGACGCGGCAGGCTCGGTCGCGCAGCAGCGCTTCGAAGAGGCCGCCCCGCTGATCGAGGAGACACGCACCCTGATCGACAGCCTCGAGGTGGCCTCGGAGTCGATCTACGAGACCTCCGAGGACCTCGACCTGCTGTTCGAGACCGACGGCCAGTGGCTGATCGACGAGATGCGCGCCGTGGTCGCCGATACCGCCGAGGTGATCGAGATCGTCTCGGGCGTGGCGCAGGACGATCTGCCCGTGGTCATCGAGGACGTGCGCGGCGCCACCGCCACCGCCCGCCGGGTGATCGAGGAGGTCGGCGCCGATGTGACCCGCACCTCGGAGAACGTGGCCGGGCTGACCGACGAGGCGCAGACCGCCATCGTCACCGCCACCGAGACCTTCGCCAAGGCCAACGGCACGCTTGATGCGGTCAACGAGGCGCTGGTCACCGGCAACCGCACGCTCAGCGCCGCCGAACGGGCCTTCAGCGGCGCCGACCGGGTGATCAACACCGAGGTCGCGGCGATCACCGAGGACCTGCGCGGCGCCATCGCCAGCTTCGACGCGGCCATCGCCGAGGTCTCCGAGGACATCCCCGCGCTCAGTCAGGACCTGCGCGACGCCGCCGCCGTCGCCGAGGAGACCTTCCGCGAGGTGCAGGCCGTGGTGCGCCGCACCGGCACGCCGGTCGCCGCCTTCGCCAGCGAAGGGCTGCCGCAGTTCTCGGCGCTGGCCTCCGAGACCCGCAAGCTGATCCGCAACCTCGACACGCTGACGCGCCAGCTCAGCCGCGACCCGGCGCGGCTCCTGCTGGACCGCGACACGCCCGAATTCCGCCGATAGGTGCGCCCATGCCGTCTTTCCGCCTGCTCCCCCTTGCCGCGCCGCTCCTCCTGTCGGCCTGTTCGGCGCTTTCGGCCCTGTCGGATGCGACGCAGGAGCTGGCGGTCTTCGAGCTGCGCGCGCCTTCGGGGCTGCCCGAGGCGGCGCAGGCGCGGCGGCTCGACGTGATCGTCGAGGAGCCCAGCACCACCGGCGCGCTGCTGACCGACCGGATCATGATCCGTCCCTCCGAGCTCGAGGCGCAATACCTGCCCGGCGCGCGCTGGGGCGAGGAGGTGCCGGTCATGGTGCAGTCGCTCATGGTGCGCAGCCTGCAGGCGACGGGCGGCTTCGCCTATGTCGGGCGCGAGCCGCTGGGGCTGTCGGGCGACGTGGCGGTGGTCAGCGACGTGATCGATTTCCAGGCCCGTGACCTGGGCGATGCGGCGGAGGTCACGCTGAGGGTCTCGGTGCAGCTCGTGCGCGAGCGCGACGTGGCGATCCTGGCGAGCCGCACCTTCACGGCGGGCGCGGTCTCGGCCTCGCTGTCCAACGGCGACATCGTGGCGGCTTTTGATGCGGCTTCGGACCAGCTCATGGCCGACTTCGCGGGCTGGGTGCTGGACGGGCTGCGCTAGGGGCGGGGGGCTGGCGCGTTGCTTTAAGTGCGGACGCGCGCCGGGTGCCGGGCGTTTTGCGTCGAGCCAAAGCGTCGGTCAGAGGCTGCTCCCCCTGCGCAACGGCTGGAAATTGGGCGGGCCGTGCTGGGGAAGGGCTCGGGCCACGCGCCAATCAATCCCCGCTTAGACCTCACAGCCCCCTACCACCCTCGGCGAAACACCGCCCGCCACGCCCGCGCCACGCTCCCGCCCAGAAATCGACACGAAGCCGCGCGCTTTCCGCCATGCCTGTGACCTAAGCCCGAGGCGGGCGGCCACCACGCGCCGCCGAAAGGTCAGAGCTTGAAAGACGTGAGCTTCATCGGCGACCCGCAAAACGGCGACGACGCCCGGATGCTGCGCATCCTGAGCGCGGCGGAACGGCATTTCGGCACCCCCGTGCGCGAGGTCGAGGCCCCGCCGGGCCCGCTGCCGAGCCGGCTTCTGCTGATCTTCGACGACCGCCGGGTGATCGCCACCGCGCGGCCCGCGGGCGAACACGCCGACATCGAATCGCGCCTTCTGGAGGCGCTCGCCGAGGTCACCGACCGCGCGCCGCGCTCGCTGGGGGTGACCGACGGGGTGCTGTTCCAAAGCGACCTCGGCCCCGACCGGCTCGACGGGATCATCGGCAGCGTGCCCCCGGGGCGCGAGGCGCTCCTGGCCGAAGAGGCGGTGCGGGCGCTTTCCGAACTGCATGCCGCCGCGGGCGAGATCGCGCTCGACGAGATCCTGCCGCCGCCCGAGACAGGGCCCGAGCTTGCCGCCCGCCGGCTGCGCGCGGTCGAGGTGCTGGCCGCCCACGGCGGCACCGGGCGCTTCGACATGGAGGCGGCGACCGCGGTCCTGGCCGAACCGGGTCACGCGCTGGTCAAGGGCGACTGCCGCCCGGTGAGCGCCACGCTTGGCCCCGACGGGCGGCTGCGCTGGTTCGACTTCGAGACCGCGGTGATCGGGCAGGCGGCGGCGGATTACGCGAGCCTGCTGAGCGATCCCGCCTGGCGGCTGCCGCCGGACCGGCTGTTTGCCATGGTGGCGGGGCTGGTGGCCTGGGAAGACGCGGATTTCCTCGATCACCTGGCGTTGCACCTGGTGGTGCAGGCCGCGGCGCGGCTGCGGTTCCTCGAAAGCGCGGCGCAGCGCGCCGGGCGCGGGGCCTCGGGGGCGGAGGCGGAGACCGCCGCGCGGCTGTCGGAAGTGGGCGCCCATGCCGCCGGGCAATCGGCGCTGACCCAGCCGCTGGCCACCGGCTTCAAGCGCGCCGCGCGGCATCACCGCAAGCGCCTGCGCGAGGCGGGCCAGCGCCTGGGCCCCCGGCGCGCGGAGCGCTAGGGGCGGGGCGCGGTCTAGGCGCTCTCGTGCCGCGCCGCCATGCGCCGGGCCATGTCGAGCATCCGCGCCGAGAAGCCCCATTCGTTGTCATACCAGCCGAAGACCCGCAGTTGCCGCGCGCCCACGGCCATGGCCTCGCGCGGGACCAGCACCAGGCTTTCCGGCCGGGCGCGCATGTCGACCGAGACGCAGGGATCCTCGGAGACGCCCAGCACCGGGCTCGCCTCGGCCAGGGCCCGCACCGCGTCGCCGGCATCGCCGTCGAAGGGCCGGTCGAGCTGGACCACCAGGTCCACCGCCGAGACCGAGAGCGAGGGCACCCGCACCGCCGCGCCGGTGACCCGCCCGGCGAGCCCGGGCAGCACGTGGTCGATCAGCTTCGCCGCCGAGGTCGTGGTCGGCACCATGGAGACCGCCGCCGCCCGCGAGCGCTCAAACGGCCCGCGCGGCTTGTCGACGCTGGGCTGGCTGCCGGTGTAGCAATGCACCGTCGTCATATGCCCGCTGACCACCCCATGGGCGTCGTCGAGCGCCTTCAGAAGCGGCGCCAGCGCATTGGTCGTGCAGGAGGCGTTCGACACGATGCGCGCATCGCCCAGCGTCGCGTCGTTCGCGCCCAGGACCACGGTGCATTCGGCCTCGAGGCAGGGGCCCGAGATCAGCACGTCGCGCGCGCCCGCCGCGCGGCCCGCCTCGGCGGCGGCGCGGGTGCCCTCCATGCCGGTGCAGTCCAGAAGCACGTCGACCTTGTCGAGCGCCAGCCGCGCGGGCGCCGCCTCGCTGGTGAAGGCGATGCTGCGCCCGCCCACCTCCAGCGCGTTTTCGGTGGCGCGCACCGGGGCGGGGTAGGGGCCGTAGACGCTGTCGTATTGGAACAGATAGGCGCAGTCCGCGCGCGGGGCGATATCGTTCAGCAGCACCACCTCGATGTCGGCATGCGCCGGGTCGCTCAGGATCTGGCGCAGGATCGTCCGCCCGATCCGCCCGAAGCCGTTGATCGCTATCCGCATGAGGAACCTCCCGCACCAAGTGAAAACCGCGCGCTCCTTTGAAAAAGGCGCGCGCGGCGGTGGAGTTCAAGCAGGGAATTGTATGCGCACAAAGGCGCGCCGGGTCAGGCCACGTTCTCGAGCCGCACCTCGGGGGTGACGCCAAGCGCGAAGCAGACGTCGCGGGTCAGCTCGGGGCGGTTCAGCGTGTAGAAGTGCAGCTTGTCGACGCCGCCCTCGATCAGGTCGGTGCAGAGCTCGGTGCAGAGCGCGGTCGCCAGCAGGTCCTGCCGTCCGTCGCGGGTCGCGGTCTCGAAGGCGTCGATGACCCACTGCGGGATCTTGGTGCCGCAGGCCTCGGCGAAACGGCGCGCGCCCTTCCAGTTCTCGATCGGGAAGATGCCCGGCACGATCGGCTTGTCGATGCCGGCCTTGTCGCAGGCGTCGCGGAAGCGGAAGAAGGTCTCGGCCTCGAAGAAGAACTGGGTGATCGCCTCGTCGGCGCCGGCGTCGAACTTGCGCTTGAGGTAGTCCACGTCCGCCGTCTCGGTCGGGGCCTCGGGGTGCTTGTCGGGATAGGCGCCGACGCGCACGGTGAAATCGCCGGCCTCCTTCAGCGCGGTGATCAGCTCGCAGCTGTCGCGGAAGCCGCCGTCGGTCGGGGTGAAGCGCGCCTCGCCCTTGGGCGGGTCGCCGCGCAGCGCCACGATGTCGGTCACGCCGGCCTCCTCGAAGCCCTTGGCGATGGCCAGGGTTTCCTCGCGGGTGGCGTTCACGCAGGTCAGATGCGCCGCGGTGCGCAGGCCGGAATGCTTGTGGATCGCCGAGACCGCCTCGCGGGTCAGCTCGCGCGTGGTGCCCCCGGCGCCATAGGTCACCGAGACGAAGCGCGGCCCCAGCGGTGCCAGCGTCTGCACCGTGTCCCAGAGCCGGAAGCTGGCCTCGAGGTTTTTCGGCGGGAAGAACTCGAACGAGATCTCGGGACGGGTCATCGGGGCAATTCCTTCTGATTGAGACTCGCTTGTCGCATGCCGGCGATTGTGAGACAAACTCATAAATCTCAAGAACAACATGAGCCCGGCTTAGGAATGCATATCGAGTTCCGTCATCTCAGGACCATCAAGGCGATCCACGAAGCGGGAGGTCTGGCGCGGGCGGCAGACCAGTTGAATATCACACAAAGCGCGCTCTCGCACCAGATCAAGGGGCTCGAGGACCAGGCCGGGGTCGAGCTTTTCGTGCGCCGGTCGAAGCCGATGCGGCTGTCGCCCGCGGGGCTCCGGCTGTTGCGGCTGGCCGAACAGGTGCTGCCCCAGGTCGAGGCGCTGACCGCCGAATTCGAGGGGCTGCGCAAGGGTGTGACGGGGCGGATGCATATCGCCATCGAGTGCCACGCCTGTTTCGAATGGCTCTTCCCGGTGCTCGAGGCCTTCCGCAAGTCCTGGCCCGACGTGGATGTCGACATCCGCCCCGGCCTAGCTTTCGACGCACTGCCCGCGCTGATGAAGGAGGAGGTCGACCTGGTGGTCTCCTCGGACCCCGAGGATCTGCCCGGCGTCACCTTCACCGAGCTTTTCGACTACAACCCGGTCTTCGTCGCCGCCTCGGCGCATCCGCTTGCGCAGAAACCCTATGTCGAGGCCGAGGACTTCCGTGGCCAGACGCTGATCACCTACCCGGTGGAGCGCTCGCGGCTCGACATCTTCTCGCAGCTCCTGACGCCCGCCAAGGTCGAGCCCGCCTCGGTGCGCCAGGTCGAGCTGACGGCGGTGATCCTGCTGCTCGTGGCCTCGAACCGGGGCATCTCGGTGCTGCCCGACTGGGTGGTGCGCGAGGTGAAATACAACTCCGACTACGTGACCCGCCCGCTCACCGCCGAGGGCGTGACCCGCAGGCTCTATGCCGCCACGCGCACCGCCGACCAGGACAAGGGTTTCGTGCAGGAACTGATCTCGCTCGCCCGGCAGGAGGCCGAGAAGCTGCAGGCCGCCTGACGCGGGGGGAGCCGTGGAACCTCTCGCGGGGCGGCGCGGTTTCCCGCCTGACCACCACGCAAGACCACGACGCGAGGCAAGCCATCATGAAAATCTACGGTATCAAGACCTGCGACAGCTGCAAAAAGGCCCAGAAGGCGCTGCCCGACGCGGAGTTCGTCGACGTGCGCGAGGACGGGCTTCCGAGCGATGTTCTGACCGCCGCGCTCGACCGCTTCGGGGATCGGCTCCTGAACACCCGCTCGACCACCTGGCGCGAGCTTTCCGAGGAAGAGCGCAAGAAGCAGCCGGTCTGGCTCATTGCCGCGCATCCGACTCTGATGAAGCGTCCGCTCATCGTGAAGGGCGAGGAGATGCACCTGGGCTTCGACGCGACCACCCGCGAGGCGCTGGGCGCCTGAGCCTCAGATCCGCGCGGCCCCGCGCTCCGGGGCCGCGAGCCGCGCCTCGAGCAGGCGATCGAGCGAGAGCGCGCCCGCGCCCTTCACCACGATCAGGACCAGCGCGAGCGTCCAGAAGGCGCGCTGGTCCAGGATCACCCCGTCGGGAAAGCGATCGAACCAGGCGCCGAGCGTCTCAGCGTGCTCGATGCCGCCGTGGCCGTAGAGATCGGTGAGGCTCTGGATCACCACGAAGCCGATCATTCCCAGCGCCGCGAGCCGCGCCAGCAGCCCCAGCACGATCAGCGCGGGCAGGATGAACTCCGCGTAGGTGCCCGCCAGCGCCACCAGGTAGTGGAAGACGCCAAGCTGGCTCGCGTCATAGCCCACCGCCGCGAAGGCCTTGGGGAAGATCTGCGCATAGGCCCCCATCGACAGGCTGAAGGGCCCGCCCTCGAGCTTGGTGAGGCCCGCATTCCAGAAATAGACCAGCAGCGTCGCGGCAAAGACGAACCGCGCGAGCAGCGGCAGGACCATGTCGGTCCGGTCGGCGGGCGTGAAGAGAAGCCGGTTCAGCATAGGGCAGGTCCTTTCGGGGCGCGCACCAGCGCGCGATGGGTGAAAAGTAGCGACAGCGTGGCGCCAAGGTCGAAGCCCGGGCCCGCCGCCGCGACGGCGCGGCCCAGGGGCGCGCCGCTGCCGCAGGCGGTCAGGAAGGCATAGGCGCCGGGCGGCAGTGCGACGGGCTCGGGGTCAAACTCTGTGCGCAGGATCGCCAGCGTCTCGGCCCCGCCCTTGGGTTTCTCGGAGGTCCGGCCCATGGTGTAGCGCCAGACCTGCAGGACCGGCCAGCGCGAGGACAGAAGCCGCACCGAGGGCGCCAGTTCCAGCACCTGCGCCTCCAGCGCCTCTTCATCCAGCGCGGCCAGCGCCTCGGGCGCGAGGGGCACATGGTCCCCGGCGTGGTAGCTCTGGCGCATCATCAGGTCGATCCGCGCCACGTCGGGCAGATAGGGCAGATGCGACAGCGCCGGCAGGCCCGCGATGAACTCCGGCAGGTCGCGGCCGTAAGTGGCGATCAGCGGCGTCCTCGGCGGGTGCGCGCGCAGGAAGCTGCCCGCGAGCCCGCGCATGGCCTGCGCCCCGATCAGCCGGGTGATGGCGGGAAAGCCGGTCTCCAGCGCCTCGGTCAGCGAGGCGGCGATATTGTTGCGATAGACCGCGTAGCGCCGCCCGGCGGGGCGGCCCGCGCCATCGGTCAGCCCCTCGGGCACCGGCGCCGCGGGATCGAGAAGCGCGGCGCGAAAGGCTTCCTCGGCGCTCATTGTCCCGCCCCGAGCCGGTCGAGCGCCCGGCCCGCGCGTTCGGCCTCGGCGGCGAGGACCGGCCAGTCCGGCACATCGGTGTCCCATTCCACCAGAAGCGGCAGCGGCCCGGTGCGCCGCAGCACCATGTCGAGCAGCGCCCAGACCGGGTCGGCCACCGCGCGGCCATGGCTGTCGATCAGAAGCGGCGCGCCGCGGTCGTCCTCGTCGCTGTCGTGGCCGCCCAGGTGGATCTCGCCCACGGCGGCCAGCGGGAAGGCCTCGATGTAGCTCTCGGGCGCGTAGCCGAGGTTGGTGGCCGAGACGAAGACGTTGTTCACATCGAGCAGGAGCCCGCAGCCGGTGCGCCGCACCAGTTCCGAGAGGAACTCGGTCTCGGTCATCTCGGACTCGGTGAAGGCCAGGTAGGACGAGGGGTTCTCCAGCAGCATCTGCCGGTCGAGCCGCTCCTGCACCTCGGAGACATGCCCCGCCACCCGCGCGAGCGTTTCCTCGGTATAGGGCAGGGGCAGGAGGTCGTTGAGATAGCTGGTGTCATGGGTCGACCAGGCCAGGTGCTCGGAAAAGCGCGCGGGCGCGATCCGGTCGACCAGCGCCTTCAGCCGCGCCAGGTGGTCGGCGTCGAGCGGCTCGGCCCCGCCGATCGACAGGCCGACGCCATGCACCGAGATCGGGAAGCGTTCGGCCAGGGCGGCAAGCTGGGCCTGCGGGCGGCCGCCGGCGCCCATGTAGTTCTCGGCGTGGATCTCGAGCCAGCCGACCGGGCCGGGGTCGGCTGGCTCGAGATGGCGCGCCTTGAAGCCGACGCCGGGTCTGTTCGGCAGGCCCTCGCGGGTCAGATCGAACATCTGCGCTGCCCTCCCCCTAAGCGGTGGCGCGGGGGGGCGACATCGCGCGGGCGGTGCCTTGGCGCCCGCGCGCGGCCCCCCCGCGCCGCTGCCGATGCCTCAGGCCGGCAGGTCGCGGTCGAGCGGCTCGAGCGAGCCCTCGCGCGCGGTGCCGTCGGCCATCTCCGGCAGGTCGATCTCGGCGCAGGTGCCCTCGGCGACAAGGGTCCAGGCGTTGCCCTGGTAGTCGACGGTCGAGGTGCCCGCGCAGGTGGTGCCGGGGCCCGCGGCGCAGTCGTTCTCACCCGCCAGCGAGATGCCGTAGCACTTCTCCTGGGACTGGGCGGAGACGCCGGTGGCGGCGAAACTTGCGGCGACGGCGCCGACGATGGCGGCGGTCTTCATGGTCGTGGACATCGCGTCCTCCCTTCAATCGAACAGGTCAAAGGCCCGCCGGACGCACCGTGCGGGTCCTCTTCAGCCTCGCCTGCGACGGGCTGTCGCGCCACTCACAGGGGTGTCAATCACGCCGCTCTTATCGCGCGTCAGCCGCGCCCGCGCCGCGAAATGCCCCGTAACCACCTGCCCTGATTGAATAATATGCCTGCCGCACAAGGCGCGCCGCAGCGCGCCCCTTGTAACATTTCGCGCTTCCCATGCTGGAATGTTGCAACCCCGGACCCGGGCCCGCCCGCCCGATCACGCGCCCCGCGCGAATTGTTACAATCCCGCCGCCGGGCCCGGAGACAGACGCAAAAGCCCGCGCCCCCCAAAAGCCCCTTCATCTTGGCGAAAATACCTCGGGAGCGCGAGGGCAGAGCCCTCGCCGGCTTTGCCGCCCAAAGCGCCCCCGCGCGCCCCGGGCGCAGCAGCCGAACAAACCGCGCCGTGCCCTCACAGCGGCCCAGCCCGCGCCTCAGCGCAACGGCCACAAAACCTCCGTCACGCAAGCCCGGCCCGACCAGCCGGCCGGGCCGCACGCAAGATCACCCCATGTCCGGGGGCGTCGCCTCCGCGCCGAGCGCGGTGATCACCTCGTCGAGCGCCATGACCTCGGTCTTCTTCTCGCCGAGGCGCCGCAGGGTGACGGTGCGCTCCTCGACCTCGCGGTGCCCGATGGCCAGGATCATCGGCACCTTGCCGACCGAATGCTCGCGGACCTTGTAGTTGATCTTCTCGTTGCGCAGGTCGGTCTCGGCGCGGACGCCGGCGGCCGAGAGCGCCTCGGCGACCTCCTGGCAGTAGTCGTCGGCCTCCGAGGTGATCGAGGCCACGACCACCTGGCGCGGGGCCAGCCAGAAGGGCAGCTTGCCGGCGTGTTCCTCGATCAGGATGCCGATGAAGCGCTCGAAGGAGCCCAGGCAGGCGCGGTGCAGCATGTAGGGCCGGTGCTTGGCGCCGTCGGCGGCGATATAGCTCGCGCCCAGCCGCTCGGGCAGGTTGGGGTCGACCTGGAACGTGCCGCACTGCCAGACCCGGCCGATGGCGTCGGTCAGGTAGAAGTCGAGCTTCGGGCCGTAGAAGGCGCCGTCGCCGGGCTCCAGCACGTAGTCGCGGCCGACCGCCTTGATGGCGTTCTCGAGCGCGCCCTCGACGTGGTCCCAGCTTTCCTCGGAGCCCACGCGCTTCTCGGGGCGGGTGGCGAAGCGGATCTCGAACTCCGGGAAGCCCAGCTCGCGGTAGACCCCGGCGAGGAAGTCGATGAAGCGCGCGCATTCCTCCTGGATCTGGTCCTCGGTGCAGAAGATATGCGCGTCGTCCTGGGTGAAGCCGCGCACCCGCATGATTCCGTGCAGCGCGCCCGAGGGTTCGAAGCGCGCGCAGGAGCCGAACTCGGCCAGGCGCAGCGGCAGGTCACGGTAGGACTTCAGGCCCTGGTTGAAGACCTGCACGTGGCAGGGGCAGTTCATCGGCTTCAGCGCGTTGATCCGGGTCTGGTCCTTGTTCTTGGCGCTGGCGTCGTCGGTCTCGCCGTCGCGGCTTTCGTCGACCTCGACCACAAACATGTGGTGCTGGTACTTGTCCCAGTGGCCCGAGGCTTCCCAGAGGCGGCGGTCGACCACCTGCGGGGTGTTGATCTCGCGGTAGCCGCCGGCGCGCTGCTTGCGGCGCATGTAGTCCTGCAGCTCGGTGTAGATGGTCCAGCCGTTGGGGTGCCAGAAGACCTGGCCCGGGGCCTCTTCCTGCATGTGGAAGAGGTCCATCTCGCGGCCGAGCTTGCGGTGGTCGCGCTTGGCGGCCTCCTCGAGCATGGTCAGATGCGCCTTGAGCGCCTCCTTGTTCTTGAAGGCGACGCCGTAGATGCGCTGCAGCATCGCGCGGCTCGAGTCGCCGCGCCAATAGGCGCCGGCCACCGACATCAGCTTGAAGGCATCGGCGGGCACCTGGCCGGTGTGCTGCAGGTGCGGGCCGCGGCAGAGGTCCTGCCAGTCGCCGTGCCAATACATGCGGATCGGATCGGTGCCGGGGATCGCCTCGATCAGCTCGACCTTGAAGGGCTCGCCGCGCTCTTCGTAGTGGGCCATGGCGCGGTCGCGCTCCCAGACCTCGGTGGTCACCGGGTCACGGGAGGCGATGATCTCCTTCATGCGCTTCTCGATCCGCCCGAGGTCCTCGGGGGTGAAGGGCTCCTGGCGATCGAAGTCGTAATACCAGCCGTTGTCGATCACCGGGCCGATGGTGACCTTCACGTCGGGCCAGATCTCCTGCACCGCGCGCGCCATGATATGGGCGAGGTCGTGGCGGATCAGCTCGAGCGCCTGGTCGTCGTCCTGCAGCGTGTGGATGGCGATCTGCGCGTCCTGCTCGATCGGCCATTGCAGGTCCCAATGCGTGCCGTCGACCGAGGCCGAGATGGCCTTCTTCTCCAGCGACTTCGAGATCGAGGCGGCGACCTCGGCAGGGGTCACCCCTGCGTCGAAAGCGCGCGCATTGCCATCGGGAAATGTCAGGGAAATCTGGGGCATAAAGCCTTGTCTCCTCGTCGGTTTGGCGCCCACGGAACGCCCGGTTGCGGGTTATATGTGATGCCCCGCCTTCTGCGCGGCGCGGAACCGGCTGTCAAGCGCCGGCGTTTGGGCCATCTTTACCGAGGGGACCGGCATGAACGAGATCACCGAGACCGACGCCAAGGACATCTACGGCGCGCTGACCGACGACGCGGGCGCCGCGGATGCGCGCGAGGCCCGCAACGGGCTGCGCCACATGCTGTCGCTGTCGATGACCAAGGTGGCCGACGGGCTGATCTCGCCGAAGCTGGTGCTGGCCTACATGATGCAGGCGATCGGCGCGCCGGCGGTGCTGGTGGGCCTTCTGGTGCCGATCCGCGAGGCCGGGGCGCTCCTGCCGCAGGTGCTGATGGCCGGCCCGGTCGAGGGCGCGGAGCGGCGGAAGTGGTTCTGGGTCGCGGGCTCGGCGGGGCAGGGCCTCGCCGCGCTCGGCATCGCGGGCGCCGCGCTGACGCTGGAAGGCTGGGCCGGCGGGCTCGTGATCTGCGGGCTCCTGGCGCTTCTGGCGGTCTCCCGCGCGGCCTGTTCGGTGAGCTACAAGGACATTCTCGGCAAGACCGTGAAGAAGACCCGCCGCGGCGCGGTCAAGGGCGTGGCCGGCTCGGCCGCCTCGGCGGCGGTTCTGCTGTTTGCGCTGCTCCTGATGTCGGGGCTCCTGCAGGAGGTCACGCCGCTGGCCGTGGCGGTGGGCCTCGCGGCGCTGCTCTGGCTTCTGGCGGCGCTTCTCTTCACCCGGATCGAGGAACAGCCCTCGGAGCCGCAGGACCGCGCGGCGCTGAACTTCGCGCCGCTGCGCGAGGATGCGCAGTTCCGCCGCTTCATCGCCACGCGGGGGCTCCTTACCGCGACGGCGCTGGCGCCGCCCTATTTCGTGCTTCTCGACGAGGGCGGCGGGGCGCTCGGCCAGCTTGGCGCGCTGCTTCTGGCCTCGGCGGCGGCGGGCTTTTTGTCCTCCTTCGTCTGGGGGCGGCTCTCGGACCGTTCGGCGCGGCAGGTCATGGCGCTGGGCGGGCTGGTCGGCGGCGGCGCCATGGGCGTCGCGGTGCTGGCCGCGCTCCTGGGCTGGACCTCGGCGGTCTGGGTCACGCCGCTGGTGCTGTTCGTGCTGCAGACCGGCTACCACGGGGTGCGGGTCAGCCGCTCGACCTACCTGGTGGACATGGCGCCCGAGGACCAGCGCGCCTCTTACGCGGCGCTGGCCAATACCGCGATCGGGGTGCTGCTCCTGGTCGTGGGCGCGCTGGGCGGCGCGCTGGCCGCGCTGGGGCCCGTGGCGGCCCTGGCGGGCTTCGCGCTCCTGTCGATCGCGGGCGCCGTCCTGGCGCTGCGTCTGAACGAAGTCGAACAAGCCTGAGCGCCTGACGCATCCGCCGGGGCTGGCCAGCGCCGCCCCGGCCCGGCATGGTCGCGCGCGAGGCGACGGAGGCAGAACGATGAGCGAGATCCAGAAACTGACGAGCCCCGAGGGGCGCGAGCTGGCCTATGCCAAGACCGAGGGCGAGGGGCCGACGGTGGTCTTCCTCTCGGGCTACAAGTCCGACATGGAGGGCACCAAGGCGGTGCACCTCGAGGCCTGGGCCAAGGCTGAGGGCCGCGCCTTCCTGCGGCTCGATTATTCCGGCCACGGCCAATCGGGCGGCGTCTTCGAGGAAGGCGCCATCGGCGACTGGGCGGCGGATGCCGAGGCGGTGATCCGCGCGGCGGCCCCGGGCAAGGTGCTGCTGGTGGGCTCTTCCATGGGCGGCTGGATCGCGACGCTCCTGGCCAAGCGGCTGGGCGAGGCGGTCGCGGGCTTCGTCGGCATCGCCGCGGCGCCGGATTTCACCGAAGAAGGCTTCTGGGCCGGCTTCTCGGAGGCCGAGCGCCAGACGATCATGCAGGACGGGCAGATCGAGCTGCCCTCGGACTACGGCGATCCCTATATCGTCACCCGCCGGCTGATCGAGGACGGCCGCGCGAACCTGGTGATGCGCAGCCCGCTGGTCATGCCCTACCCGGTGCGGCTCCTGCAGGGCACCGAGGACGAGGCTGTCACCCGCGCCACCGCGCTGGGGCTGCTCGATCACATCTCCGGCGATGACGTGCGGTTGAGCCTGGTGCGCGGCGCCGACCACCGCTTCTCGGACCCCGCCTGCCTGCGGATGATCGAAGTGGCGATCGAGGATGTGTTGGCGGGAGGCGCCGCCGCGGCTGCGTGAAGGGCGGGGCGCGCCGGGTCGTCGGCGCGCGTCGGGGCGGTCTTGCAAGGGCAGGGGCCTTGGATGCCCCCGCGCTTGGGATCTTTCAGCCCGCCGCTTCGCAATCTCGGCCGGTCCGGGCTTGGTCCTCGCGGGCCGCGCCGCGCAGACTGCCATTCGGCGCTTGGTTCTCAGCGCCCACCGCGCCCCCGCTGCCCACGGCGTCGCCTCCGCTGCCCGCAGCCCAGCACGCCGCTCCCGCCACCCGCTGCCCACGGCGTAGCCCCCGCCGTCCGCTGCCCACCGCGCCGCTCCCGCTACCCGCCGCGCCGCTCCCGCTGCCCGCCGCGCCAGCGCCCCCCGGCGGAACCCGGTCGCGCGCGGCACGTTCGGCTTGTAAGTTATCGCAAATCCATGGAGGACCCATGTCCCGCATCGACCCCGGCCAACCGCTTCCCGCCATCGAACTGCCGACCCTCTCGGGCGGCGCCGCCAAGCTCGGCCAGCCGCAGGGCGACCACGACTGGCAGATGATCGTGGTCTACCGCGGGCTGCACTGCCCGATCTGCAAGACCTACCTCAAGGAGCTGCAGGAGCTGGCGCCGCGCTTCTCCGAGCTGGGCATCGACCTCCTGGCGATCTCGGGCGACCCCGAGGACAAGGCCTGCGCCTTCGTCGAGGAGACCGGCATCTCGCTGACCGTCGGCTACGACCTGAGCCTTTCGGACATGAGCCGCCTCGGCCTCTACATCTCGGACCCGCGCGGCCCGCAGGAGACCGACCAGCCCTTCGCCGAGCCCGGCCTCTACGTGGTCAACGCCGAAGGCAACCTGCAGATCGTCGACATCTCCAACGCGCCCTTCTCGCGGCCCGACCTGCAGAAGGTGATGAAGGGCATCTCCTTCATCCGCGAGAAGGACTACCCGATCCGGGGCACCAGCAAGGCGGCCTGATCGGCGCCTATGCCCGACCCCATGCTGCGGCCGCGTCCCCCCGAGGGCGCGGCCGTTTGCGTTTGGGGGAGGGGAGTGCGCCCGGGACACCCGCCTTCCGGCACGAGGCGCACCGTGCCCGGTCCGCTGATCCGGGCCGCGTCGCTCTGGGCGCAGCGTCCGCACCCGGCGATACGCCCCCCGTTCTCCGAGGCCCGCCGTCCCTGAGCCAATGACAGGGACCGAGCCCCCTGAGACGCGCCGCCCCGGACCCGCCGTTACCCGCCGCATCGCCCCAGGCGCGGCCGCTCGCGCATGGGCGAGAGTTTCGCTGGCCTGAGCGCGGCAAGCCCGCTACTATGACGCCCGAGACCCGGACAACCGGGCGTATCGAGGCAGAAAATTCGGGCGGTTCCCATGACCGAGATGGTATATGGCACGGTACCGGTGCGCGACAGCGAGCCGATCCTGCCGAAATGGTGGCGGACGATCGACAAGTGGTCGCTCTCCTGCATCCTCATTCTCTTCGCGATCGGCATCCTGCTGGGTCTCGCGGCCTCGCCGCCGCTGGCCGAGCGCAACGGCTTCGATCCCTTCCACTACGTGCAGCGCCAGGCGGTCTTCGGCTTCGCGGCGCTGGGGGCGATGTTCATCACCTCGATGATGGCGCCCGCGACGGTGCGGCGGCTGGCGATCCTGGGGTTCCTGGTGTCCTTCGTGGCGCTGGCGCTCCTGCCGTTCTTCGGCACCGACTTCGGCAAGGGGGCGGTGCGCTGGTATTCGCTGGGCTTCGCGAGCCTGCAGCCCTCGGAGTTCCTGAAGCCCACCTTCCTCGCGGTCGCCGCCTGGATGATCGCCGCGGCGCAGGACATCGGCGGCCCGCCGGGGCGGCTCTGGTCCTTCTGCCTGGTGACCGCCATCGTGCTGATGCTGGCCATGCAGCCCGACTTCGGCCAGGCCTGCCTGGTGCTCTTCGGCTGGGGGGTGATGTATTTCGTCGGCGGCGCGCCCATGGTGCTGCTGGTCGGCATGGCGGGCCTCGTGGTGCTGGGCGGCATGGTCGCCTACAACAACTCCGAGCATTTCGCCCGCCGCATCGACGGCTTCCTCGATCCCGACATCGATCCGACCACCCAGATCGGCTATGCCACCAACGCCATCCAGGAGGGCGGCTTCCTCGGCGTGGGCGTCGGCGAGGGCCAGGTGAAATGGTCGCTGCCCGATGCCCATACCGATTTCATCATCGCCGTCGCCGCCGAGGAATACGGGCTCGTTCTTGTCCTCCTGATCATCTGTCTTTATGCGCTCGTCGTCGTCCGGTCGCTCCTGCGGTTGATGAAGGAACGCGATCCCTTCATTCGGCTTGCCGGGACCGGGCTGGCCTGCATGTTCGGCGTGCAGGCGATGATCAACATGGGCGTCGCGGTGCGGCTTCTTCCGGCCAAGGGCATGACCCTGCCGTTCGTGAGCTACGGCGGCTCGTCGCTGATCGCCATGGGCATTACGGTGGGCATGCTGCTCGCCTTCACCCGGACGCGGCCGCAGGGCGAGATCGGCGACCTCCTGCGCGGGCGGCTGCGCTAAGGCCGGGCCTCGCGCGCGGGTCGGCACGCGCGCCAGGATAGGAGGGATGAGATATGACCGAGGGCACTCCCCCGCTTCTGGTCATCGCGGCCGGCGGCACGGGCGGGCACATGTTCCCCGCCCAGAGCCTGGCCGAGGTCATGCTGCGGCGCGGCTGGCGGGTGAAACTCTCCACCGACGCCCGCGGCGCGCGCTACACCGGCGGATTTCCGCATACCGTCGAGATCGAGCAGGTCTCCTCGGGGACCTTCGCCCGGGGCGGGCTCCTGTCCAAAGCGCGGGTGCCCTTCACCGTGGCCGGCGGCACGCTGGCGATGACCTGGCGGATGATGCGCGACCGGCCGACGGTGGTGGTGGGCTTCGGCGGTTACCCCTCGATCCCGGCGCTCAGCGCCGCGACGCTGCTGCGGCTGCCGCGGATGATCCACGAACAGAACGGCGTGCTGGGCCGGGTGAACGCGCTTTTCGCCACCCGCGTCGACCGCATCGCCTGCGGCACCTGGCCGACCGAGCTGCCCGAGGGCGTCGAGGCCATGCACACCGGCAACCCCGTGCGCATGGCGGTCTACGAGCGGCGCGGCGCGGGCTACATCCCGCCCGGCGACTACCCGATGTCGCTTCTGGTGATCGGCGGCAGCCAGGGCGCGCGGGTGCTCTCGGACGTGGTGCCCCCGGCCATCGCCAGCCTGCCGGTCGACTACCTGCGCCACCTGCGCGTCAGCCACCAGGCCCGCGAGGAGGACCTCGAGCGGGTGCGCGGCTTCTACGCCGAACACGGCATCGACGCCGAGGTCGCGCCCTTCTTCAAGGACATTCCCGCCCGCATGAGCGAGGCGCAGCTGGTGATCTCGCGCTCGGGCGCCTCCTCGGTGGCCGATCTCTCGGTGATCGGGCGGCCGGCGATCCTGGTGCCCTTCGCCGCCGCCACCGCCGACCACCAGACCGCCAATGCCCGCGGGCTGACCGAGGCCGGCGGCGCGATCCGCATCCCCGAGCGCCGGCTCTCGGTCGAGAGCTGTGCCGAGGCGATCCAGAGCGTGCTCGAACATCCCGACGGCGCCATGCAGATGGCCCGCGCCGCCCTGAGCACCGGCAAGCCCGAGGCCGCCGAGGCCCTGGCCGAACTGGTCGAAGACCTCGCCCGGCCGTGACCCTCAGACCCGCCCAGACCCGCGCCCAGACCCGCGCCCAGAGCTGCGCACCTACCTGCGCCCAGAAAGGAGCCTTCCGCCCATGAACGCCGCCGCCACCAAGCTGCCGACCGATGTCGGCCCGATCCATTTCGTCGGCATCGGGGGCATCGGCATGTCCGGCATCGCGGAGGTGCTGTTGAACCACGGCTACGCGGTGCAGGGCTCGGACCTGAAGGCCTCCAAGATCACCGAGCGGCTCGCGGGCCTCGGCGCGCGGATCTTCGAGGGCCAGAGCGGCGAGAACCTCGAGGGCGCGGAGGTCGTGGTGATCTCTTCGGCGATCAAGCCGGGCAACCCCGAGCTTGATGCCGCGCGCCAGCAGGGCCTGCCGGTGGTGCGCCGCGCCGAGATGCTGGCCGAGCTGATGCGGCTGAAGTCCAACATCGCGGTGGCCGGCACCCACGGCAAGACCACCACCACCACGCTGGTGGCCGAGCTCTTGGTCTCGGGCGGGATCGACCCCACTGTGATCAACGGCGGCATCATCCACGCCTATGGCTCCAACGCCCGGATGGGGCAGGGCGAATGGATGGTGGTCGAGGCCGACGAGAGCGACGGCACCTTCAACCGTCTGCCCGCGACCATTGCCATCGTGACCAACATCGACCCCGAGCACATGGAGCACTGGGGCGACTTCGAGCGGCTGAAGCAGGGCTTCACCGATTTCGTCTCGAACATCCCCTTCTACGGGCTGGCGGTCTGCTGCACCGACCACGAGGAGGTGCAGCGCCTGGTCGGTCGGATCTCCGACCGCCGGGTGGTGACCTATGGCTTCAACAGCCAGGCCGACGTGCGCGCGGTGAACCTGCGCTACGAGGGGGGCGTGGCGCATTTCGACGTGGCGCTGCAGGCCGAGGGCCAGGTGATCGAGGGCTGCACCCTGCCGATGCCCGGCGACCACAACGTCTCGAACGCGCTCTCGGCGGTGGCCGTGGCGCGGCATCTCGGCATGAAGGCCGAGGAGATCCGCGCGGCGCTGGCCAAGTTCGGCGGCGTGAACCGGCGCTTCACCCGCGTCGGTGAGGTCGGCGGCGTCACGGTGATCGACGATTACGGCCATCACCCGGTCGAGATCCAGGCGGTGCTGCGCGCCGCCCGCCAGGCCACCACCGGCCGGGTCATCGCGGTGCATCAGCCGCACCGCTATTCGCGACTCTCGAGCCTCTTCGAGGACTTCTGCGGCTGTTTCAACGAGGCCGACGTGGTGGCCATCGCCAATGTCTATGCCGCCGGAGAGGACCCGATCCCCGGCGCTTCGCGCGACGATCTCGTGGCCGGGCTGATCCGCCACGGCCACCGCAACGCCCATGCGATCAGCGACGAGGCGGAGCTCGCTGCCCTGGTCCGCGCCGAGGCCCGCCCCGGCGACATGGTGGTCTGCCTCGGCGCCGGCACGATCAGCGCCTGGGCGCATGGCCTGCCGGCCCAGCTCGGGGGCTGAGGGGATGGGGTGGTGGTCCTGATGACCGGTTCGATGGCGCTGCCGGGAGCGGGCGCGTGAGGGCCGTGGTTTTCAGTTGGTGCCGCATCGCGGGGCTGGGGCACGAGTGCCCCGATTTCGGTTTGGTTCGGTTTCGCGGGCCGGGTGCATGAGCCCCTCGCTGATCCTGGTCCTCTGCTGGGCGCTCCTGGCGAACCTCCTGGCGATGCTGCCCTCGCGGGACAACCACTGGACGCGGGCCTATGTGCTGATCGCGCTGGGCATTCCGCTTCTGGGCTTCGTGACCTATCAGAACGGGCCTTTCGTGGGCCTCCTCGCCTTCGCCGCCGGCGCCAGCATGCTGCGCTGGCCCCTGCGCTTCCTCGCCGCCTGGCTGCGGCGGCGGCTGGGGCGTGGGGTGTAGAGGGGGGCTGGCGGAAATGGCGCGGGGAGGTGGTTCGCTGGCGAACCTTCCTCGGGTCACACACCGTGCGCTTATTGCCCGCTAAAGCGCCGCCGCATCCAGATCCCGATGCATCACCGAAAGCGTCAAGCGCACACCTGATGCAACCCGCTCAATCCGCCCGCCGCTCCCACCTTAACCCTACCGGCAACCCCAAGCGCCTCTTGCGCCCGAATAGCATCGAAGATGCCGGGCGCGCGCCGGACCGGCCCGATGGGCCGGCGCTCCTTGGGGCGGCGTGCGTAGATCAGCCCTAGTCCCGACCTTGCGTGGATAAAGCGCCTCGCTCGGAGGGCAGCAGCGCCGGCCCCCGGCCCGGCGCGCGCCCTCTGGTGGGATGGATTGAGAGGGCAGGGGTGCGGCTTCAGGGCATGTCTTTCTGCATAGCCGTTCGTTCTCGAGTTGGCCTTGCCAACAATCGCCCGCTTCCGTCGGAAGATCCTCGAAGCCACCGCGCGCCGCGGACTGGGGCAGGCACCTGCCACCCCACCCCCCACACCCCTTGCACCTCCGCCCCGCCACGCCGATAAGCGCCACATGACCGACATGCCCCAGACCCGAGGAAAACTCACCCAGGACCGCGCGCTGGCGGATCTGACCTGGC
Organism: Roseivivax sp.; assembly: GCF_054552075.1. Classification (NCBI taxonomy): domain Bacteria; kingdom Pseudomonadati; phylum Pseudomonadota; class Alphaproteobacteria; order Rhodobacterales; family Roseobacteraceae; genus Roseivivax; species Roseivivax sp. Next base: position 30,888 of record NZ_JBTOLZ010000022.1, on the reverse strand, counting down.
TGCGCGTGGGCGGGCCGGCCGACTGGTTCTACCAGCCCGCCGACCGAGAGGACCTCGCGGCGTTCCTCGCAGCCCTGCCCGATGACCTGCCGGTCTTCCCCATGGGCGTCGGCTCGAACCTGATCGTGCGCGACGGCGGGCTCCGGGCGGTGGTGATCCGGCTCGGGCGGGGCTTCAACAGCATCACCGTCGAGGCGGGGAACCGGCTGCGGGTGGGCGCTGCGGCGCTCGATGCCCATGTGGCGCGCAAGGCGGCGGATGCGGGCGTGGACCTGACCTTCCTGCGCACCATCCCCGGCGCCATCGGCGGGGCGGTGCGGATGAACGCGGGCTGCTACGGCACCTATCTCGCCGATTGCCTGGTCGAGGCGACGGCGGTGACGCGGAGGGGCGAGGTGGTGACCCTCACGCCTGCAGACCTGAACCTGCAATACCGCCAGAGCGACCTGCCCGAGGGCTGGGTGCTGACCGAGGCGCTCCTCGAAGGGCCCGCGGGGGACCCGGACGCGCTGCACGCCAAGATGGAAGATCAGCTCGCCCGCCGCGACGCCTCCCAGCCCACCAAGGAGCGCACCGCGGGCTCAACCTTCCGCAACCCGGCGGGCTTTTCCTCGACCGGACGCGCGGACGACAGCCAGGAGCTCAAGGCCTGGAAGGTGATCGACGAGGCGGGCCTGCGCGGCGCGCGCCGCGGCGGCGCCCAGATGAGCGAGAAACACCCCAATTTCCTGATCAACACCGGCGGTGCCAGCGCCGCCGACCTCGAGGAATTGGGCGAGGAAGTTCGAAAAAAGGTTTTCCAAAACAGCGGAATACGGCTAGACTGGGAAATCAGACGCGTGGGCGATCCCGCGTAGGCGACAGAAGGGCAGAACAGCCCCGGCGCCAGGTGCAATCGCAGGCAGGTTGCAAAGAAGAATAGGGGCAAAGCCCCGACTTGAGAGGCAGTTTCGGGATGTCGAGCAGGGCAACCCCGAAAGTGGCGGTGATTATGGGCGGACCCTCGCGAGAACGCGAGGTCTCACTCAGTTCCGGCAGGGAATGCGCCGCCGCTTTGCGGACAGAGGGTTTCGAGGTGATCGAGGTCGATGCCGGCCGCGACCTCGTTGCGCGTCTCTCGGAGATTTCCCCCGATGTCGTCTTCAACGCCCTGCATGGCCGCTGGGGCGAGGACGGCTGTGTCCAGGGGCTCCTGGAATGGCAGGGCTGGCCCTATACCCATTCGGGCGTGCTGGCCTCGGCGCTGGCCATGGACAAGGAGCGCACCAAGGAAGTCTACCGCGCCGCCGGGCTGCCGGTGGCCGAGAGCCGCCTGGCGACCAAATCCGAGGTCATGGCCGCCCATGTGCTGCCGCCGCCCTATGTGGTGAAACCCTACAACGAAGGCTCCTCGGTCGGGGTCTACCTGGTCCACGAGGACGCCAACGGCCCGCCGGTCCTCGACGAGCAGATGCCCGATCTGGTCATGGTCGAAGCCTTCCTGCCCGGCCGCGAGCTGACCACCACGGTCATGGGCGACCGGGCGCTCGGCGTGACCGAGATCGTCACCGAGGGCTGGTACGACTACGCCGCCAAATACACCCCCGGCGGCTCGCGCCACATCTGCCCCGCCGAAATCCCCGAAGAGATCACCGAGGCCTGCCTCGACTACGCGCTGCGCGCCCATGCGGCGCTCGGGCTGCGCGGGGTCAGCCGCACCGATTACCGCTGGGACGAGAGCCGCGGCCCCGAGGGGCTGGTGCTGCTCGAGACCAACACCCAGCCCGGCATGACGCCGACCTCGCTTTCGCCCGAGCATGCCCAGCTTGCCGGGATGAGCTTCGGCGCCTTCTGCCGCTGGATGGTGGAGGATGCCTCGTGCCCCAGGTGAGCCGCTTCGATCCCGCGCCCTCGCGGCTGAAATACCGGCTCGAGCGGATGATGCTCACGCCGGTCTACCGGCTGATGCTGCGCTTCGGGCTGCCCTTCCTTCTGACCTTCGGGGCGACGACCTGGTGGTTCTCGGTCGAGGAGAACCGCGACGCTTTCCTGCTGACGCTCGCCGACATGCGCGCCGCGATCGAGCAGCGCCCGGAGTTCATGGTCAAGCTCATGGCCATCGACGGGGCCAGCGACGGCGTGGCCGAGGACATCCGCGAGGTGGTGCCGCTCGACTTCCCGATCAGCTCTTTCGATCTCGAGCTGGACGCCATGCGCCAGACGATCACCGGGCTCGACGCGGTGAAGAACGCCAATCTCTTCATCCGCCAGGGCGGCATCCTGCAGATCGACGTGATCGAACGCGCGCCGGTGGTCCTGTGGCGGACCCGGCAGGGGCTGGAGCTTCTGGACCGCGAGGGGGTCATGACCGGCCCCGTCGCCGAGCGCGCCGATCATCCCGATCTGCCGGTCATCGCGGGCGCAGGCGCCGACCGCCAGGTGCGCGAGGCGCTGCGGCTTCTCTCGGCGGCAGCACCGCTGCAGGCGCGGCTGCGCGGGCTCGAACGGATCGGCGAGCGGCGCTGGGACGTGGTGCTGGACCGCGGCCAGCGCATCCTTCTGCCCGAGACCGGCGCGGTGCGCGCGCTGGAGCGGGCCATCGCCATGGATCAGGCGGTCGACATGCTGGGCCGGGATGTCGTCGCCGTCGACCTGCGTCTGGCCGAACGGCCGACGCTCCGGCTCTCAGAATACGCGCTGGAGGAACTCCGGCGGATCAGAAAAATCGAGGTAGGGGACAGGTAACATCATGATCGAGCTGTACGAATCCCAGCGAGCGATGCGCAACATGCGCCGGGCCGCCATGCAGCGCGGGGTTGTTGCCATCCTGGATGTGGGCTCGTCCAAGATCGCCTGCCTGATCCTGCGCTTCGACGGGACCGAGCGCGACTTCGACAGCGACGGGGTCGGCTCGCTCGCGGGGCAGTCGGGCTTCCGGGTGATCGGCGCGGCGACCACGCGCTCGCGCGGGGTGCGCTTCGGCGAGGTCGCCTCCATGGGCGAGACCGAACGCGCGATCCGCACCGCGGTGCAGGCGGCACAGAAGATGGCGCAGATCCGGGTCGACCACGTGATCGCCTGTTTCTCGGGCGCCGATCCGCGCTCCTACGGGCTGGCGGGGCAGGTCGAGCTCGAGGGCACCCAGGTCAGCGAACAGGACGTGGCGCGGGTGCTTTCGGCCTGCGACGTGCCGGACTTCGGCGACACCCGCGAGGTGCTGCACGCCCAGCCGGTGAACTTCGCGCTGGACCACCGCTCGGGCCTCTCGGACCCGCGCGGGCAGATCGGCCAGGAGCTGGCCACCGACATGCATATGCTCACCGTCGACGGCATGGCGATCCAGAACCTCGCCCATTGCGTGAAGCGCTGCGACCTGGAGCTGGCGGGGCTTGCCTCGTCCTCCTACGCCTCGGGCATCGCGGCGCTGGTCGAGGACGAGCAGGAGCTGGGCGCGGCCTGCATCGACATGGGCGGCGGCTCCACCGGCATCTCGATCTTCATGAAGAAACACATGATCTACGCCGATGCGGTGCGCATGGGCGGAGATCACATCACCTCGGACATCTCCATGGGCCTGCAGGTGCCCATGGCCACCGCCGAGCGCATCAAGACCTTCTACGGCGGCGTCGTGGCCACCGGCATGGACGACCGCGAGATGATCGAGATCGGCGGCGAGACCGGCGACTGGGAACACGACCGCCGCACCGCCAGCCGGGCCGAGCTGATCGGCATCATGCGCCCCCGCGTCGAGGAGATCCTCGAGGAGGCGCGCGCCCGGCTCGACGCGGCGGGCTTCGACCATCTGCCCTCGCAGCAGATCGTGCTGACCGGGGCGGGCAGCCAGATCCCCGGGCTCGACGGGCTGGCCTCGAAGATCCTCGGCCAGCAGGTGCGGCTTGGCCGGCCGATGAGGGTGCACGGTCTGCCGCAGGCCGCCACCGGGCCCGGCTTCTCCAGCGCGGTGGGGCTCTGCCTCTTTGCCGCGCATCCCCAGGACGAATGGTGGGACTTCGAGATCCCGGTCGAACGGCTGCCCGCGCGGTCGTTTCAGCGGGCGGTAAAATGGTTCAGGGATAATTGGTAACCGCAAGATATCGCTCAATCGGCGAAATACCGCGAATCTGGGGGTCTGATTTCCCAGATTTGGTAGAAAATACGTGTTTTTCACGTGACGAGATGCGCTGCCATCGGTAATACTTGGGGGAAATAGGCGAAAAAGGGCTGGCAACCGGTCCAGAACAAGCAGGCGGATTTGCGATGACTTTGAACCTTTCTGTGCCCGGGCACGAAGAGCTGAAGCCGCGTATCACCGTGTTCGGTGTCGGCGGTGCGGGCGGCAATGCCGTGAACAACATGATCGAGAAGTCGCTGGACGGCTGCGACTTCGTTGTGGCGAACACCGACGCCCAGGCGCTGCAGCAAAGCCGCGCGCAGGCGACGATCCAGCTGGGCGTGAAGGTGACCGAGGGCCTCGGTGCAGGCGCCCGGGCCACCGTCGGCGCCGCCGCCGCCGAGGAAAGCATCGAGCAGATCGTCGATCACCTGGCCGGCGCGCATATGTGCTTCATCACCGCCGGCATGGGCGGCGGCACCGGCACCGGTGCGGCGCCGATCATCGCCCAGGCGGCCCGCGAGCTGGGCGTGCTGACCGTCGGCGTCGTGACCAAGCCCTTCCAGTTCGAGGGCGGCAAGCGGATGCGCCAGGCCGAGGACGGCGTCGAGGCGCTGCAGAAGGTCGTCGACACGCTGATCATCATTCCCAACCAGAACCTCTTCCGGCTGGCGAACGAGCGCACCACCTTCACCGAGGCCTTCTCAATGGCCGATGACGTGCTCTACCAGGGCGTGAAGGGCGTGACCGACCTGATGGTCCGGCCGGGCCTCATCAACCTCGACTTCGCCGACGTGCGCGCGGTCATGGACGAGATGGGCAAGGCGATGATGGGCACCGGCGAGGCCGACGGCGAGGATCGCGCGATCCAGGCCGCCGAGAAGGCCATCGCGAACCCGCTGCTCGACGAGATCAGCCTCAAAGGCGCCCGCGGCGTGCTGATCAACATCACCGGCGGCCACGACCTGACGCTCTTCGAGCTGGACGAGGCGGCCAACCGCATCCGCGAAGAGGTCGACCCGGACGCCAACATCATCGTCGGCTCGACCCTCGACGACACGCTGGAAGGCTGCATGCGCGTGAGCGTCGTGGCCACCGGCATCGACGTCAGCGAAGAACAGGCCGAGGTGCCGGTCCCGCGCCGCACCCTGCGCGAGCCCCTGAACCAGGGCGACGAGGTCGAGGAAGTGGCGCCCGCCGCCGCGCCGGCCCCGGCCGCGCAGCAGCCGGCCCAGCGTCCCGCCGCCCGCGCGGTCCGCGCCGAGACCTACGAGGACGAGGAGCCCTCGCTCTTCACCGACCTCGAAGGCCAGCGCACCGCCGACGGCCAGCTGCCGCCCTCCTACGATGACGGCCAGCAGCACGCGGCCCAGGGCGACGACGGCCTGCCGCCTCCGGCCTACCAGCCGCGCGTCGCCGAGTTCCAGCCGCAGCCCGACGCGGTCGACCAGAACGCCGAGGCCTTCGTCGCCCCGCGCGGCCAGCAGCAGCAGCCCGCCGGGCGGCCGTCGCCGGACACGCTGGCGCGCCTTCAGGCCGCCGCCGACCGCGCCCGAGACGAGGCCCCCGCGGGCCGCGGCGCACCGCGCGGACAGGAGCGGGGCACCGGTGGCGACGCCGAGAAATCGCGCTTCGGGATCAACTCGCTGATCAACCGGATGACCGGCCATCACGGCGAAGGATCGGCCGCGCCCGCGCGCCGCACCCAGCCGCCGATGCATGCCCGTCAGCCCGACCCGATGACCAGCCACGACGAGGAGGAAGACGAGGATCGGATCGAGATTCCCGCCTTCCTGCGGCGCCAGGCGAACTGAAAACCGGTCACGAATGACCCAGGCGCCCCCGGATTTCCGGGGGCGTTTTTGTTTGTATTTCAGGTATTTATCCCCGATGGGCGGGGTGCCGCCGCAATGTTACGGGTCATGTTTCATTCGGTCGTAATACTTGATTTGAGCCATCCGGCGCGGGTCTTTACCTCCGGGGCAACGCAAGAAGTGCGCCCGTCGAGGCGCGACGAAAGGGGTCACACCGTGCAGACGACGCTCAAGGCACCGGTCACATTCGAAGGTCACGGCCTGCATTCCGGCCGGCCCGCCCGCATGACCGTGCGCCCCGCGGTGGCCGAGCATGGCATCTGGTTCAAGCGCGTCGACATCGCCATCGGCGACAACCTGATCCCGGCCCTCTGGAACGCCGCCGAGCGGACGCCGCTCTGCACCCGGATCGTGAACGCCGCCGGCGTCTCGGTCTCGACCATCGAGCATGTCATGGCGGCGCTGGCCGGCACCGGCGTGCACAACGCCCTGATCGAGATCGACGGCCCCGAAGTGCCGATCCTCGACGGCAGCGCCGCGCCCTTCGTGAAGGGCATCCTCGAGCGTGGCCTGCGGATGCTTAACGCCCCGGTCCGCGCCATCGAGGTGCTGAAGCCCGTCAGCGTCGACACCGGCACCGGCTGGGCCCGGCTCGAGCCCGCGCGGCTGCCCTCGATGTCCTTCTCGATTGACTTCGACGATGCGGCGATCGGCGTGCAGTCCAAGCGCATGACGCTGGCCAACGGCGCCTTCGTGCGCGAGCTTTGCGACAGCCGCACCTTCTGCCGCCAGCGCGACGTGGAGGCCATGCAGGCCCAGGGCCTCGCCCTTGGCGGCACCTACGAGAACGCCGTGGTCGTCGAGGGCGACCGCGTACTGTCGCCGGGCGGGCTGCGCCATGCCGACGAGGCGGTGCGCCACAAGATGCTCGACGCGCTCGGCGACCTCGCGCTCGCGGGCGCCCCGGTGCTGGGGCATTACACCGGCATGCGCGCCGGTCACTCGATGACCAACATGCTGCTCGAGGCGCTCTTCACCACCGATGGCGCCTTCCGCATGATCACCTGCGACAGCAGCCGCCGGGCGGCTCTGCCGGGCGCGGGCGTGGTCCTCGACGAGGTTCCCGCGGTCGCGTGAACCGGCGTGACGACGGCCCTCCGCGAAATCGCGCTAAGGCGTTTTGCACCGGAATTTTCTGTGCTACGACCCGGTGTGAACCGGGCCGGATTGCCCGGTCGGACCGGCGAGGGACATCGGGCATGGCAAGGGGCGCATCCATGAAATCGGCATTCGCTGCAGGTTGTCTGGCGCTGGCGCTGTCGGGCTGCGGCGCGCTTGGAAACCTGACCGGCGGCGGCGGCGCGGAAGCGGGGCTCGGCCCCGGCGGCCAGCCGCTCGAGAACTTCTCGGCCGATCAGATCTTCGAGCGCGGCGAGTTCGAGCTCGACCGCAACCGCCCCGACGACGCGGCGACCTATTTTGCCGAGGTCGAGCGGCTCTACCCCTATTCCGATCTCGCCAAGCGGGCGCTGATCATGCAGGCCTTCGCCTTCCACCAGGACCGCGATTACGAGAACTCGCGCTCCGCCGCGCAGCGCTACATCGACTTCTACCCGCTCGATGACGACGCGGCCTACGCGCAGTATCTCCTGGCGCTCAGCTATTACGACCAGATCGAGGACGTGGGCCGCGACCAGGGGCTGACCTTCCAGGCGCTGCAAAGCCTGCGCACGGTGATCGAGCGCTACCCCGAGAGCGAATACGCGCGCTCTTCGATCCTGAAGTTCGACCTGGCCTTCGACCACCTGGCGGCCAAGGAGATGGAGATCGGGCGCTACTACCTCAAGCGCCAGCACTACGCCGCCGCGGTGAACCGCTTCCGCGTCGTGGTCGAGGATTTCCAGACCACCACCCATACGCCCGAGGCACTGCACCGCCTGGTCGAGGCCTATCTCTCGCTCGGTCTGACCGACGAGGCGCAGACCGCCGGCGCGATCCTGGGGCACAACTACCGCTCGACCGAATGGTATGAGGACAGCTTCGCGCTGCTGACCGGGCAGGGGCTCGAACTGCGCCCCCGCGGCGACAGCTGGCTTGCGCGCATCTATCGCCAGACGGTCAAGGGCGAGTGGTTGTAACACACGCGGGGCTGACCGATAAGCGTTCCCATGCTGCGCGCGCTTGAAATCAGGGACATGTTGATCATCGACCGGCTGGATCTTGCCTTCCAGCCGGGTCTGAACGTGCTGACCGGCGAGACCGGGGCGGGCAAGTCGATCCTGCTCGACGCGCTTGGCTTCGTGCTGGGCTGGCGGGGCCGGGCCGAGCTGGTGCGCTCGGGCGCCGACCAGGGCGAGGTGGTGGCCGAGTTCGCGCTGCCGCCGGGCCATGCCGCCCGCGAGATCCTGGAGGAGGCCGGCCTGCCGATCGAGGATGCGCTGATCCTGCGCCGGGTGAACACCCGCGACGGCCGCAAGACCGCCTGGGTCAACGACCGCCGTGCCTCGGGCGAGGTGCTGCGCCGGCTCTCGGACACGCTGGTGGAACTGCACGGCCAGCACGACGACCGCGGGCTTCTGAACCCGCGCGGGCACCGCCAGCTTCTCGACGCCTATGCCGACACCGAGGCGGCGCTTGCCGCGACCCGCGCCGCCTGGCGCGCCAAGGCCGCCGCCGAGAAGGCGCTGACCCGCGCCGAGGCGGAACTGGCCGAGGTCCGCGCCGAGGAGGACTTCCTGCGCCACGCCGTCGAGGAGATCGACGGGCTCTCGCCCGAGCCGGGCGAAGAGGACCGGCTCGACACCGAGCGGCGGCGCATGCAGGCCGCTGAGAAGATTCGCGAGGACATCGCCCGCGCCTACCAGGTGCTCTCCGAGGGCGCCGAGGGCTCGATGAGCGACGCGCTGCGCTGGCTCGAAGGCGCCGCCGACAAGGCCGAAGGCGCGGTCGAGGCCCCGGTCGCCGCGCTGGAACGCGCCATGGTGGAGCTGGGCGAGGCGGTTTCGGGCGTGGAAAGCTGCCTTGAGGGGCTGAGCTTCGATCCCCACGAGTTGGAGGCCACCGAGGAGCGGCTCTTCGCGATCCGGGCCCTGGCGCGCAAGCACCAGGTCGCCCCCGACGTGCTGCCCGACCTCGGAGAGGACCTGCGGAGCCGCCTGGCGCGGCTCGACCGGGGCGCCGAGGACGTCGAGAGCCTGCGCGCCGCGCAGAAGGATGCGCTCAAGGAGTATGCCCGCGCCGCCGAGGACCTCTCGGAGATCCGCCGCACGGGCGCCAAGGCGCTCGACGCCGCGGTCAGCGCCGAGCTCGCGCCCCTGAAAATGGAGCGCGCGGTCTTCGAGACCCAGATCACCGAGGCCGAACCCGGCCCCGAGGGCATCGACGCCGTGGCCTTCACCGTGGCGACCAACCCCGGCGCCCCGGCAGGCCCCCTGAACAAGATCGCCTCGGGGGGCGAGCTGTCGCGCTTCCTCCTGGCGCTGAAGGTCTGCCTGGCCGAGGGCGAGGCCGCCCGAACGATGATCTTCGACGAGATCGACCGCGGCGTCGGCGGGGCCACCGCCGATGCGGTCGGCCGCCGCCTCAAGGCGCTGGCCGAGGGCGGGCAGGTGCTGGTCGTGACCCACAGCCCGCAGGTCGCGGCGCTTGGCGCGCATCACTGGCAGGTCGCCAAGCGGGTCGACGGCGAGGTCACCACCTCGACCGTGGCGCCGCTCGGGGCCGAGGACCGCGAGGACGAGATCGCCCGGATGCTCGCCGGCGACACGGTCACGCAAGAGGCCCGCGCGGCGGCCCGGGCGCTTCTGCAGGGCTAGGGGCGCGGCGCTTCGGTGACAGCCGCCCACCAAGCCGCGGGGCCACTCTTGCCCGGGGCCGGGCCGGCACTTTACCCTCGGGGCGTAACTCCTTAAGAACTCGGGCGAGTTCGGGGAGGGAGATGGCCGAGAACAGCCTCATGCGCATGAACGTCCAGGCTTTCACCGCCAAGTGCGGAGAGGGCTGGGACCTCTTGCGGCATCGCGGCCCCGGCCAGGTGCAGTTCTGGTTCATCGCGCTGGCCATCGGCATCGCCTCGGGCTTCGCGGCGCTGATCTTCCGCATCGGCATCGAATGGCTGCAGACCCGGCTCTACGGCACCGAGGACCCCAACCTTCTGGCCAGTTTCGCCGAGACGCTGCCCTGGTACTGGGTGCTGGCGATCCCGGTCCTGGGCGGGGTCACCGTCGGGCTGATCGTGCATTTCTTCACTCCCGACGGGCGCGTGCGCAGCGTCGCCGACGTGATCGAGGGCGCCGCGCTGAACGACGGACGGGTCGAGAAGAAGGCCGGCATCGCCTCGGCGCTGTGCTCCTGGATCACGCTCTCCTCGGGCGGCTCCTCGGGCCGCGAGGGGCCGGTGGTGCATATCGCCGCGATGATCGCCAGCTGGGTCTCGAACCTGCTGCGGGTCGACGGGATCACCGGGCGCGACCTTTTGGGCTGCGCCGTGGCCGCCGCCGTCTCGGCCAGCTTCAACGCGCCCATCGCCGGGGCGCTTTTCGCGCTGGAGGTGGTGCTGCGCCACTTCGCGCTGCATGCCTTCGCGCCGATCGTGGTGGCGAGCGCCGCGGGCACGGTGATCAATCGGCTGGCCTTCGGCGATGTGACCGAGTTCCGCCTGCCGGGCACCACCACGGTGGAGTTCTACCTCGAACTGCCTGCCTTCCTGATCCTGGGGCTTCTCTGCGGGCTGATCGCGGTGGTCACCATGAAGGCGATCTTCGCCGCCGACGACCTGGGCACCGGGCTGCAGCGGCGGCTCGGGCTGCCGCATTTCCTGCGCCCCGCGGTGGCGGGGGTGCTTCTGGGCGGGCTCGCGATCTTCTATCCGCATATCATCGGGGTCGGCTACGAGACGACCTCGCTGGCGCTGACCGGCAACCTTCTGACCCATGAGGCCATCGTCTTCGCCGTCCTCAAGGTGGCGGCGCTGGCGATCACCATGGCCGGGCGCATGGGCGGCGGGGTCTTCTCGCCCTCGCTGATGATCGGGGCGCTGACCGGGCTGGCCTTCGGGCTGATTGCCACGGGGATGTTCCCGAACCAGTCGGGCTCCTCGACGCTGTATGCGCTGGCGGGCATGGGGGCGGTCGCCGCGGCGGTGCTGGGCGCGCCGATCTCGACCACGCTGATCGTCTTCGAGCTGACGGGTGACTGGCAGACCGGGCTGGCGGTGATGGTCTCGGTCTCGATGTCCACGGCGGTGGCGGCGCGGCTGGTCGACCGGTCCTTCTTCCTCAGCCAGCTCGAGCGGCGCAACGTGCACCTGGCCGCCGGGCCGCAGGCCTATTTGCTGGCGATGTTCGGGGTCTCGGGGGTGATGCGCAAACCCACCGACCTCAGCGCCGCCGACGAGGAGAGCTGCCACGCGATGATCGAGCAGGAGCTCTTCGTGAACGCCAGCTCGACGCTGGAGACGGCCATGCCGCTCTTCGAGAAGTCCGGCGTCGCCTTCCTGCCGGTGATCCGCCGCGACCCCGAGAGCGACGCGCCGATCCTGCAGGGCGCGCTGTTCCACGTCGACGCGCTGAAGGCCTACAACAAGGCGCTGGCCGCGACGGCGGCGGAGGAGCACAGCTAGAGGGGCAGGGGGGCCGCCGGGTTGGATCGGTTGGGGGCGTGGACAGGGTTCCCGTGGCCCGGCCGCAACCGCAGGTCTGAAACCGGCCCAGCGACCCGCCACAACCGCGCGCCCAACTCCGCCCCGGTGCCAGAGCCTTTGCCGCGCCTCCCTCGGCACCCCCCCAAAGAAAAACCGCCGCGAGGCCCCCGCGGCGGTTCTCTCAATTCCATAAGGCCGTCCGGCCCAGCCCGTTCAGAGCTGCTCGACCGTCACCCCGTCCTGGACGTGGAAGGCGAGGTGGTCCTTGATCTCGGCCACGCCCTCCTTGGGGTCCTCGTAGGTCCAGACCGCGTCTTCGTAGGTCTTCGACTTCGACATGATCGAATAGTAGTTCGCCGTGCCCTTCTTGGGGCAGGTCGTCGTGGTATCGGTGCGGTCCAGGAAGGCCATGCCGATGTCCTTGCGGGGGAAATAGATGACGAAGGGATGGCCCTCTTCGCTCAGCTCCAGCGCATTGGCGCTTTCCCCCAAGACCGCGCCGCCGGCGCGCACAACCCAGGTGCCCTCGGCGGGGCGGATCGCGATATCCTTGCTCATGCCAATCTCCCTTTGGCGCCCTGTCCTGACAGACCAGGACAACAGCGATGTAACAGCCCCGCCGTCGCGCGCGGGCCCCGCCTCAGAGCGGCGCGGTCGCCGCCTCCAGCCAGTCCGCCGCCGCACCCTCGAGCTCGGGCGCGAGGCGCGCGCGGCAGGTGGCGTGATAGGCATCCAGCCAGTCGCGCTCTTCTGCGGTCAGCATCTCGGCCACGATAAGCCGTCGGTCGATCGGGACATAGGTCAGCGTCTCGAAGGAGAGCATCGTCTCGACCGTCTGGCCGGGCAGCGCCTCGGCCTTGTGCACCACGACGAGGTTTTCCAGACGGATACCATAGGCCCCTTCACGATAGAAGCCCGGTTCGTTGGAGAGAATCATGCCCGGCTCAAGCGGCACATTGCCGGTCTTCGACAGCCGCTGCGGGCCCTCGTGAACGCAGAGATAAGAGCCGACGCCGTGGCCCGTGCCATGGCCGAAGTCGAGCCCCGCCTGCCAGAGCGCATGCCGCGCGAAGGGGTCGAGGTCGCGCCCGGCCATGCCCTTGGGCCAGCGCAGCCGCGAGACCGCGATCAGCCCCTTGAGGACGCGGGTGAAGTTCTGTCGCTCCTCCTCGCCGGGCGTGCCGATGGCAAGCGTGCGGGTGATGTCGGTGGTGCCGTCGGCGTATTGTCCGCCCGAGTCGACCAGGTAAAGCTCGCCCTCGTTCAGGGCCGCATCGGTGCTTTCGGTCACCCGATAATGCACCACCGCGCCATGGGCGCCGGCGCCCGAGATGGTCTCGAAGGAGATGTCGCGAAGCGCGCCGGTCTCGCGGCGGAAGCCCTCGAGCTTCTGCGCGGCGGCGATCTCGGTCAGGCTGCCCGGCGCCTGGGCGTCGAGCCAGGCGAGGAAGCGGCACATGGCCACCCCGTCGCGCTGATGCGCGGCGCGGGCCCCGGCGATCTCGGTCTCGTTCTTCAGCGCCTTGGGCAGGAGGCAGGGGTCCTTGCCTTCGGTGATCTCGATCCCGGCCTCGGAAAGCGCATCGGCCACCGCCAGCGGGCAGCTTGCCGGGTCGATCAGCACCGGGCCCGCCAGTTCGGCGAGCGCGGGCAGGAAGTCCTCGGGCCGGGCCAGATCGGCCTCGAGCGGGGTCTCGAGCCCCTCGAGCTTCTCGGGCGCGATGAAGAGGCGCAGCCGCCCCGAGGCCTCGAGGATCGCCGTGGCATGCGGGATCGGGTTCCGGGGAATGTCGCTGCCGCGGATGTTCAGGAGCCAGGCGATGCTGTCGGGCTGGGTCAGCACCGCATGGGCGGCGGGGGCGAGCCCCTTGGCCAGCCGCGCGATCTTGGCGGCGGCGGCCTCGCCGGCCAGCTCTTCGGGCTGCCGGGTCACCCGGCCAAGCGGCGGGGCGGGCTGATCCTCCCAGATCGCATCGACCAGGTTGGCGCTGCGCACCAGCTCCGCCTCGGGCAGCTTCTCCTCGAGGTCGCGCGCCTGGTCGAGCGTCAGAAGCCAGGGGTCGATGCCGATCCGCGCGCCCTTGGGCGCCTCGGCGGCGATCCAGGCCGCGAGCGTGGTCTCGGGCCAGTCGACCGGGGTGAAGACCTCGGCGACCTGGTCGCGGACCTGCACCCGGTAGCGCCCGTCGACGAAGACCCCGGCCTTCTCGGCCAGCACCACGCAGTGCCCCGCCGAGCCGGTGAAGCCCGTCAGCCAGGCCAGCCGGTCGTCGCGCGGGGCGACGTATTCGCCCTGGTAGGCATCGGCGCGGGGGACGTGGAAGGCGTCGAGCCCGGCCTCACCCATGGCGGCGCGCAGGGCCTTGAGGCGCGGCGGCCCCTGGTCGGGGCGGGTGCTGTCGGCAAAGCTCTGGAACTTGGTGTCGGGCATGAAACCTCGGGGAACGTCGGTCTGCGGGGAGAGGTTGGAACGCCTGCGGGCGGCCCGGAGCCCGGACCGCCCGCAGGATGGGAATGGATCAGGAGGCGCGGCGGATGCCCATCACCCGGGCCCGCGCGCGCGGATCGCTGTCGAAGAGCGAGGCGAGCTGCTCGGTCATCGCGCCGGCGAGCTGTTCGACATCGGTGATCGTTACCGCGCGGTCGTAGTAGCGGGTCACGTCATGGCCGATGCCGATCGCCAGAAGCTCCACCTGGCGCTTGCGCTCGACCATGGCGATGACGTCGCGCAGGTGCTTCTCGAGGTAGTTCGCCGGGTTCACCGAAAGCGTCGAATCGTCCACCGGCGCGCCGTCGGAGATCACCATGAGGATCTTGCGCTGCTCGGGCCGCCCGGCCAGCCGGCGGTGCGACCATTCCAGCGCCTCGCCGTCGATGTTCTCCTTCAGGAGGCCCTCTTTCATCATCAGCCCGAGGTTCGCCCGCGCCCGCCGCCAAGGCGCATCGGCGCCCTTGTAGATGATGTGGCGCAGGTCGTTGAGGCGTCCGGGCTGCTGTTCGCGGCCCGAGTTCAGCCAGTCCTCGCGGCTCTGGCCGCCCTTCCAGGCGCGGGTGGTGAAGCCCAGGATCTCGACCTTGACGTCGCAGCGCTCGAGTGTGCGTGCCAGCACGTCGGCACAGATCGCCGCGATGGAGATCGGCCGCCCGCGCATCGAGCCCGAGTTGTCGAGCAGCAGCGTCACCACGGTGTCGCGGAACTCCATGTCCTTCTCGACCTTGAAGCTCAGCGGCGTCGTCGGGTTGGCGACCACGCGCGCGAGCCGACCGGCGTCGAGGATGCCTTCCTCGCGGTCGAACTCCCAGGAGCGGTTCTGCTTGGCCTGGAGCCGGCGCTGCAGCTTGTTGGCCAGCCGCGAGACCGCGCCCTTGAGCGGGTCGAGCTGCTGGTCGAGATAGGCGCGCAGACGCTCGAGCTCGGCCGGTTCGGCCAGCTCCTCGGCGCGGATCTCCTCGTCGTGGGTCGAGGAATAGACGCGGTAATGCGGATCGGCCTCGGAGGCCGGCGGCGGCGCCGGGGGCTCGAGCGGGGCCTCGCCCTCGGGCATCTCGATCTCTTCGGCCTGGTCCTGGTCGGCCTGGTCGTCCATCGAGACCTGCGCCTGGCTGGCGTCCTGGGTCTGCTCCTGGCTTTGCTCGGGGGCGGCCTCGTCGTCCTCTTCGCCGTCGTCCTGGTCGCCGTCCTGCTGCTCTTCCTCGCTGTCATCCGAGCTGTCCTCGGCCTGGTCCTCGGAGTCCTCGTCCTGATCGTCGGGGTCGTCGCCGAGCTGGTCGCCATAGCCCAGGTCGGTGATCATCCGCCGGGTGAAACGCGAGAACTCGGACTGGTCGGCGAGCTTCTCGCCGAGGTTCTCAAGGGTGTCGCCGGCCTTGTCCTCGATATGGCCGCGCCAGAGCTCCATGACGTTCTGCGCCGCCGGCGGCAGGTCGCGGCCGGTGGCCAGGTGCCGCACCAGATAGTTCAGCGCCTGGGGCAGGGGCACATCGGCGGCCTCGCGGACCTCGGCATAACCCTTGCGGCCGGCGTCATGGCCGATCTTGGTGTCGATGTTGACCGCGGTGCCCGGCATGTCGCGGGCGCCCATGGCCTCGCAGCGGGCGGTTTCCATCGCCTCGTAGATCTCGCGCGCCATGTCGCCCTGGGGGGCGTAGCGGGCATGGGTTCCGGCATCGTGGTAGCGGCGGTGCAGCGCCAGCGCGTCGGCGGTGCCGCGCGCCAGCATGACCTCGTCCCGGCTCATCCGGCGCGAGACCTGCGGCAGCCGCATCTGGTCGCCCGAGACGCCCGAAGGATCGACGCTGTAGCTGACCTGCAGCTCGGCGTCATGCGCCATGACCTTGGTCGCTTCGGCAAGCGCCTTCTTGAAGGGATCGGCCGGGTTGTCGGAACTCTTGCTCATGGGGCTTTGTGTTCTCAGTGGCGCTGAAAGGCAAGGGCGCGGGCGCGCCCCGCACTCTATAGAAGTAAGCCGCCCCGCGCCCGGCGCAAGCGCGCCTCTTCCGCGCATTTGGCCTATTCAAGCCAGATTTCCGGGTATAGGTGCTTCGGTGATGCGACTTCTCTTTCTAGGCGACGTCATGGGCCGCGCCGGGCGCGCCGCCGTGACCGAACAGCTGCCGCGCCTCCGGGCCGACTGGAAACTCGATTTCGTCGTGGTCAACGGCGAGAACGCCTCCAACGGGGCGGGCCTCAGCGTGGCCCATGCCAAGCTCCTCTTCGAGGCGGGCGCGGACTGCGTGACGCTGGGCGATCATGCCTTCGACCAGAAGGACATGCTGCAGTACTGCGAGGAGGAGACCCGCATCATCCGGCCGGTGAACTACGCCAAATCGGCGCCGGGCCGCGGGTTCCGCATCTTCGAGGACCGCCGCGGGCGCAAGGTGCTGGTGGTGCAGGTCCTGGGCCAGGTCTTCATGAAGCGGCCCTTCGACGATCCCTTCAGCCACATGGAGCGGGTGCTCAAGACCCATCCCATGGGCGGCCAGGCCCAGGCGGTGCTGGTCGACATGCATTGCGAGGCGACCTCGGAGAAGATGGCCATGGGCCATTTCTGCGACGGCAAGGCAAGCCTGGTGGTCGGCACCCACACCCATGTGCCCACCGGCGACGCGCAGATCCTGCCCGGCGGCACCGCCTATCTGACCGATGCGGGCATGTGCGGGGACTACGATTCGGTGATCGGCATGGAGAAATCCGAGCCGCTCCGCCGCTTCGTGACCGGCATGTCCAAGGGCCGCTTCCAGCCCTCGCGCGGGGAGGCGACGCTTTCGGGGGTCTACGTCGAGACCGACGACCGCAGCGGCAAGGCCACCCGCATCGAGATGGTGCGCCAGGGCGGCCGCCTCGCACCGGCGGGGCCTGCTTCGGGCTGAGTTTCTTTTTTTCGTTGGTCTGTCCCTTTTTGCCGGGGGCAGGCGCCTCCCGGGCATCGAGCCCGGTCGGCGCCTCCGAGAGCTCTGCTCTCGGGCTCTCGGAGTATTTTCAGCCCGGTCAGGCCGGAAGGGGGGTGGCGCGTCGCGGGCGGTGTTGCGCGTGGGATGTGAGGTGTGCTGGGGGGGGTGCGCCTCGGTCCCGGTGATCTGCGTGGGGTGTGAGGTCGGTTGAGGGGGACGCGCCGCTGGGAGCGCGGGGCGTGCTCGGCGGTGTCCGCACTGGCACAGGCGGCGGCGTGGCGCGGGGCTTGATGTGCTGCGCGGGGTGCGGGTGATCCGAGAGTTCTCGGCGCGCGGCGCGCGGCCAGGCGGACCGCTCAGCGCGACTGCACGGGGGCGCCGAGATCGGCAGGCGGCAAGGCGGCGACGAAGGCCAGGATGTCCTCGATGTCGGTGAGCGTCATCTCCAGAGGGGCGATCGGCGAGGGGCGCGCGGGGTCGAAAGGCGGGGTGACCTCGGCGACCTGCGTGAAGGCGGGATGCGGCGCCAGCGCGAAGAAGCTCCGGAAGCGGCGGGCCCAGTCGGGCAGGGTGCGCAGCATTGCGAAGGAGGGCGTCGAGCCGATGGCCTTCATGCGGTTGACCTCGCCCACGACATGGCAGCGCCCGCAGAGCGCCAGCGCCCGCTTGGCGCCGCGCCTGGCCTCGCCCGCAAGCTCGGGCGCGGCCTTGGCCTGGCGTTGCGGCGCGCCGGGGGTGAAGGGGGCGCCGCCCTCGGGCGCATAACCCGCGATCGTGGCGCGGCCGGCCTCGGAGGCCAGCCAGTCCGCGAAGGCCCGGGCGTCGGGGTCCTCGGGCGCGGCGAGAACCAGCGCCCAGGGACCGCCGGGCCCGGTGAAAAGCGCGGGCCCCTCGCGGGTGAAACGCGCGTCGGCACCCTCGGCCGTGCCGGGCTGGCGGGTGATGCGCGTCGCGGTCTTCAGCGAGAACCGTGGCAACAGGTGG
Organism: Roseivivax sp.; assembly: GCF_054552075.1. Classification (NCBI taxonomy): domain Bacteria; kingdom Pseudomonadati; phylum Pseudomonadota; class Alphaproteobacteria; order Rhodobacterales; family Roseobacteraceae; genus Roseivivax; species Roseivivax sp. The sequence goes on along the minus strand of NZ_JBTOLZ010000022.1, from coordinate 12,968 downwards.
TCGGGCAGGCCGCTCTCGGCCAGCTCCGCGGGCAGGGCGAGCGAGAAGGCCTTGTCGGGCGCCGGGGCGGCGCCTTCAGCATGGGCCGGGGCGGGCGCGAGCCCGAGGCCCGGGGCGCCGAGCGCGAGCAGCAGGAAGGCCGTGGCGAGGGCCGGTCTGATCATCGCGCGCGCTCCTCTTCGCGGGCTCTGGCTTGCAAGGCTAGTGGGCCTATCCTACAGAGGTCAACGGCCTGAGGAGGAGGACGAGCCGATGAACGAAGACCTGAACATGTCGATGCGGAAGTTCCTCAAGCAGGTGGGCGTCACCTCGCAAAAGGCGATCGAGGATGCGGTTGCCGCGCAGGGCGGGGTCGAGGGCCAGAGCTTCGAGGCGAAGGTGGTGCTGACCGTCGAGGGACTTGACCTCGAACATGTCGTGACCGGAACCATCAAGGGGTAGACGCAGAAGTGGCGCTTACACGCGACGCGGTATTGACCGCACTGAAAGATGTCGAGGACCCGGCCGGCGGTGACCTGGTCGGCCAGGGCCGGATCAAGGCGCTGAACGTCGAGGGCGGAGCCGTGCGCTTCGTGCTCGAGGTGCCGGCGGACAAGGGCGAAGCCTATAAGCCGGTGCGCGAGGCCGCCGAGGGCGCCGTGAAGGCGCTCGAGGGGGCCGAACAGGTCTCGGTAGTGATGACGGCGCATAGCGCGCCGAAGCCGCCGCCGGATCTCAAGGGCGCCGGCAAGCCCAAGCCGCAGGGGCCGCAGCGGGTCGAGGGCATCGACCGGATCGTCGCCGTGGCCTCGGGCAAGGGCGGCGTCGGCAAATCCACCGTCTCGGCCAACCTGGCCTGCGCGCTGGCCGCCGAAGGCCGCCGCGTCGGGCTGCTGGACGCCGATGTCTACGGGCCCTCGCAGCCGCGCATGCTGGGGGTCTCGGGTCGCCCGGCGAGCCCGGACGGCAAGACCATCCTGCCCTTGCGCAACTTCGGCGTGACGATGATGTCGATCGGGCTGATGACCAACGAGGGCCAGGCTGTGGCCTGGCGCGGGCCGATGCTCATGGGCGCGCTGCAGCAGATGATGAACCAGGTGCAATGGGGGGCGCTCGACGTGCTGATCGTCGACCTGCCGCCGGGCACCGGGGACGTGCAGATGACCCTGGCGCAGAAGTTCGCCGTGGATGGGGCCATCGTGGTCTCGACCCCGCAGGACGTGGCACTGCTCGATGCGCGCAAGGGCATCGACATGTTCCGCCAACTCAAGGTGCCGCTGATCGGCATGATCGAGAACATGTCGACCCATGTCTGCTCGAACTGCGGCCACGAGGAGCACATCTTCGGCCATGGCGGCGTCGTGCAGGAGGCCGAGGCCCTGGGCGCGCCGCTCCTGGGCGAGATCCCGCTGCATCTCGACATCCGCACCGCCTCGGACGGCGGCGCGCCGATCGTGGTCTCCAAGCCCGAGAGCGCCGAGGCGCGGGCCTTCCGCGACATGGCGCGGAGGCTCGTGGCCGACGGCCAGGCATGAGCGCCGCGCCGGGCTTCCCGCCGCTTCTGCGCGGGCAGGCGCTGCCCGGCGGGCGGCCCTACGCGGAAGCCTGTGACGCTGCGCGGGCCGGGGCCGAGCCGGGGCTGGTGCTTTATGATCCGCTGGGCGCGGATCTGCAGGCCGCCCTGGTCTTCGCCCCCGAGGTGCCGCGCCGCGAGGCCGCGGTCATGCTGCCGCTGGCCGGCGTGGCGCTGCAGAACGCCCTGGGCTCGGTCGCCCCGCCCGAGGTGGCGCTGCATCTCGGCTGGGACGGTGCGGTCTTGGTCAACGGCGGCCGGGCCGGGCGGCTCCGCGCCGCCGCGGCGCCGGGTCCCGAGGACGCGGTGCCGGACTGGCTGGTCATCGGGCTCGAGCTGCGCTTCGAGGCGCCCGAGGATGACGGCGGGCTCCGCCCCGGCGAGACCGCGCTTTATGCCGAGGGCTGCGGCGAGCTGACGCCGCTGCCGCTGCTCGAAAGCTGGACGCGGCACCTGCTGCACTGGCTGCACGACTGGGAGACCGACGGGCTGAAGGCGCTGCACCGCGACTACGCGGGCCTTGTCTGGCAGCTTGGTGAAGAGACCGAACTGGCCGGCCGGCGGGGGCATTTCCTCGGCCTCGACGAGGGGCTCGGGGCGCTTCTGAAGACCGGCGGCACCACCGAGGGCCTGGCCCTGCACATGCTTCTGGAGGACGGGGAATGAACCTCGCGCGGGCGATCCATTTCGACGAGAGCGACACACGGGTCTTCCACAGCCCGGCCCGGACGGGCGAATGGTGCATCTCGGGCGGCTTCGAGTTCTCCAACTGGGGCGAGGCCGACCTCGAGGGCAAGGCCCGGCAGGCTTTCGCCAACGGCTGGCTCGGGCTCGAGACCTTCGGGCGGGTGACCTTCGTCGCCGTGACCCGGATCGAGCCCGAGGAACGCGCCCGGCTGGTCGAGGCGCTGGCGGGGCATTTCATGCAGATCTACGGCGCCCCCTCCGAGGCCGCCGCGCGCGAGGTCGCCGAGGGCGAGATCGCCGAGATGATGTCAATGTGCGACGACTTCGCGCCGAACACCATCCTGACCGTGGCGCGGGAGCTCTCGGACGCGGGCGTGCGCGAGGCCTACCGGGTGATCGAGGCGCCCGAGGCCGAGCTCGAGGCCTTCGCGGTGCACGGCAGTCTGGACGACTGAGTTTCCCGGGATGCTGAGCCTTCGGGCTGGCTGGAGCGGCTTGGCTTGGTTAAGCCCGCCGCGGTCTATTCCGGGCCTGCTCTGACCCAGCCCCTCTTTAGCGGCAAATGTTCTCCACCTCCGCCCCCGACCAGGGGATGCGGACGTTGCGCGCCTGCAGCAGCGCCTCGAGCCCCGAGAGATCCATCGCCCCTTCGATCGTCGCCTTGAGCCGCGCGGTGCGCGGCGCCTCGGGGTCGAGCACCTGGCAGCAGACGTATTCCTCGACCAGCGAGCCCTGCTGCTCGTAGCCGTAGTCCGCGAAGACCCCGGTGCTGTCGGGATCGAAGAGATAGGGGTCCTCGCTCCGCTGGTGCTCGGCGGCGGCGCGGAACGGGTGGTAGCCGGTCACCTTGCGCTGCTGCCATTGCCAGACATGGGTCATCTCATGGGCAAAGAGCATGACGGAATAGAGGTCGATGACCTCGGGCATCTCGGCGAAGAAATCCTCGCGGTAGAGATCCTCGCGCCAGAGCACCCGCTGGAACAGCGCGATGGCGCCGGGGGAGAGCTCCACCGTCTCGCCACGGGACGGGGGGAAGAGCCGCTCCTGGCAGGTCAGCCGCGGCCGGATCGGGCGGGTGTAGCTGTAGGAGGCGAAGGGGTGGCCCTCGTGGAAGCGCACCGGGCCGGGGTCGATGGTGCCCCCCGAGAGCGCCGCGGCGACCGCCGTCTCGCGCGGGGTCAGCGGGCGGCCGCAGGCGGCGGTGAGGATCAGGGCGGCAAGGAGCACGATGCGCATGCCAGGAGCGAAGCGCAAAGCGCGCGGCGCCGCAAGAGGGGGAAGCTGGGAGTGGCGCGGGGGCGCTGGTGGGGGGCGGTTGAGGACGGGTGGTGCGGGTGTGTTGGGCGCGGGGTGTGTGCCTGTCGCTCGGCGGGTTGGGCCTTGTACTGATGCTGGGCGGCACTCGTGCGAAGCCGTCCGCCCGAAACACTGAGCGCGGAGCGCCGCGCTCGGAACGTGGTTCGACACATGCGCAACCCGCGGCCTTTCGCCGGAATGTCGCGCCGCAATCCGCGATCCCGACGCCTCCCTCTGGAGGCCGGGTGCCCCACGCACCGCGCTTGGAGCGGAGAAACCATCGGGCTGCCCCTGGGCCCGAACAGCACCGAAGGTGCCGGGCCAGCGCCGGACCGGCCCGATCGGTCTGGCGCTTTGCTCTGCCACGCGCGGCACGGGCCGAGCGATGAGGTTGCGGAATAAAGCGCGCCATCCGTCCGTGGCCGCGCCAGCCCGCCGGTCCTGCGCTGGCCCTCGGAGAATGAGGGGGGGGTATTGGGCGCGAGGGCCGAGGCTATGCGTGCAGCCCCGGGCTCTGGGTGGTTAGCTGAGTGCGGGCTCTCGGAAGGGGAAGCCCGACCCGAAACGGGACAGGCGTTGAGCGCGGAAGCGACCTGCACTCGCGCGCATCGCCGGTGGCCCGCATCATCTCCGCGCTGGAGAACAGGCAGCCACCAAAGCAGCCGCCCCCTCTTCCTTACACGTCCAGCTCTTCCACGAAGCGCGCGTTCTCCTGGATATACTGGAACCGCAGCTCGGGCTTCTTGCCCATCAGCCGCTCCACCAGGTCGCCGGTCTCGCCGGGTTCGTCCTCGTCGATGGTCACCCGGATCAGCTTGCGCGTCGCGGGGTCCATGGTGGTCTCCTTGAGGTCCTTGGCGTCCATCTCGCCCAGACCCTTGAAGCGCTGCACGTCGATCTTGCCCTTGCCGCCGAGGCCCTTCTCCATCCAGTGGTCCTTCTCGGCGTCATCGGCCACGTAAAGCCGCTTCGGCCCCTGGGTCAGCCGGTAGAGCGGCGGGCAGGCGAGGTAGAGATGCCCCTGGTCGATCAGCGGCCGCATCTGGCTGAAGAAGAAGGTCATCAGGAGCGAGGCGATATGCGCCCCGTCGACATCGGCGTCGGTCATGATGATGATCCGGTCGTAGCGCAGATCGTCGATCCGGAACTTCGATCCGAGCCCGACGCCCAGGGCCTCGCAGAGGTCGTTGATCTCGGCGTTGGAGCCGAGCTTCGACGAGGCCGCGCCCAGGACGTTCAGGATCTTGCCCTTGAGCGGCAGGAGCGCCTGGGTCTCGCGGAAGCGCGCGCCCTTGGCCGAGCCGCCGGCCGAGTCGCCCTCGACGATGAAGAGCTCGGTGCCCTCGCGGTTCTTCGAGGTGCAGTCGGTCAGCTTGCCCGGCAGGCGCAGCTTCTTGGTGGCCGACTTGCGCTGGGTCTCCTTTTCCTTCTTGCGGCGCATCCGCTCTTCGGCGCGCAGCACCAGGAAATCGAGGATCGCGCCGGCGGACTTGGTGTCCGAGGCCAGCCAGTTGTCGAAACGGTCGCGCACCGCGCCCTCGACCAACTTGGCGGCCTCGGTGGTGGCCAGCCGGTCCTTGGTCTGGCCGACGAACTCGGGCTCGCGGATGAAGCAGGAGACCAGCGCGCAGCCGCCGGTGGTCAGGTCCTCGCGGGTGATCTGCTGGGCCTTCTTGTTGCCCGCCAGATCGCCGTAGGCGCGGATGCCCTTGAGGATCGCCGCCCAGAAGCCGGCCTCGTGGGTGCCGCCCTCGGGGGTCGGCACGGTGTTGCAGTAGCTCTGCAGGAAGCCGTCGCGCGAGGGCGTCCAGTTGATTGCCCATTCCACCTTGCCGGGCCGGTCGAAACGCTCGCGGAAGTCCACCGTGCCCGAGAAGGGCTGCGCGGCATAGGTCGAGGCGCCGCCCAGGGTCTCGATCAGGTAGTCCGAGAGGCCGCCGGGGAAGTGGAAGCTGGCCTCGGTCGGGGTCTCGCCGTCGTCCACGGCGCTTTTCCAGCGGATCTCGACGCCCGAGAAGAGATAGGCCTTGGAGCGCACCATCTTGAAGAGCCGCGCGGGCTTCAGCTGGTGGTGGCCGAAGATCTCGGCATCGGCGTGGAAGGTCACCGTGGTGCCGCGGCGGTTCGGCGCCTGGCCGGCCTTCTCGACCGGGCCGAGCGGCTTGCCGCGCGAGAAGCGCTGGACGTAGAGCTCGCGGTTGCGGGCGACCTCGACGACCATGCTGTCCGAGAGCGCGTTGACCACCGAGGCGCCGACGCCGTGCAACCCGCCCGAGGTCTCATAGGCCTTGCCCGAGAACTTGCCGCCGGCGTGCAGCGTGCAGAGGATCACCTCGAGCGCGGATTTGCCGGGGAACTTCGGGTGCGGGTCGATCGGGATGCCGCGGCCGTTGTCGCGGATCCGGCAGCCGCCGTCCTCGAGAAGCTCGACCTCGATGCGGTTGGCGTGGCCCGCGACGGCCTCGTCCATGGAGTTGTCGAGCACCTCGGCGACCATGTGGTGCAGCGCCCGCTCGTCGGTGCCGCCGATATACATGCCCGGCCGCTTGCGCACGGGCTCGAGGCCCTCGAGCACCTCGATGGAAGCGGCGTCGTAATCGGAGGGCTCATGCCCGTCGAGGAGGTCTTCGGCCATTCTGCTCGGTCCCGGATTCTCTGGGTTGGGTTGGCCTCGGATTAGACCATCTGGGGCCGGGCAGGGCAAGCATCGCCATATCTGGCGCTTTGCCCCGGGCGGTGCTAGCGCTTGGCCATGGCAAATGCAGCGGACAGGCCCGGGACGGATGCGGCGGAGAACGCGCGCGGCGCGGGCTTGATGGTGGCCTCCATGGCGGCTTTCACCATCAACGACACCTTCGTGAAGGCCGCCGGGGCATCGCTGCCCCTGGGCCAAATCCTGATGCTGCGCGGGCTGCTGGTGCTGGTGGCGGTCTACCTGCTGGCGCGGCGGTTCAAGGCGCTCCGGCGGATCCCGGCGCGCGACGCGGGGCTGATGGCGCTGCGGTCGCTCGCCGAGATCGGCGCGGCCTTCTTCTTCCTGACCGCGCTTCTGGCGCTGCCGCTCGCCAATGTGACCGCGATCCTGCAGACCCTGCCGCTGACGGTGACCCTGGGCGCGGCGCTGTTTCTCGGCGAGGAGGTCGGCTGGCGTCGCTGGGCGGCGATCGGCGTGGGCTTTCTCGGTATGCTCCTGATCGTGCGGCCGGGCACGGCGGATTTCACCGCCGCCTCGGTCTACGTGCTGGTGGCCGTGGCCTGCGTGACCCTGCGCGACCTGGTGACCCGGCGCATGAGCCGGGAGGTGCCCTCGCTCCTGGTGACGCTGGCGGCGGCGGGGGCGGTGACGCTCTTTGCCGCGGGGCTGAGCCTGGTGCAGGGCTGGGCGCCGCTGACGCCCGCCTCGGCGGGGATGATCCTCGGCTCGGCGGGTTTCGTGAGCGCGGGGTATCTCCTGTCGGTCATGGTGATGCGGGTGGGCGACGTGAGCGCCGTGGCGCCCTTCCGCTTCACCGGGCTGCTCTGGGCGCTGGCACTGGGTTTCCTGGTCTTCGGCGATTGGCCGGAGCCGCTGACGCTCGTCGGGGCCGCGCTGGTCGTCGGCGCCGGCGTCTTCACCCTGCGCCGCGAGCGGAAGGTGAAGGGGCGGGTGTAGGTGGGCTATTCCTGAGGGGAGAGGGGGCTTTTCCTGGGCAGAGGTGGCTTTTCCTAAGGGTGGCGTTTTGCTTGGGGTTGGTGGCTCGCTTTGAGGCAGGCGCCAGACACGGCAGAGCCGGGCACGGCAGACCTCCGAGAGCCCAACCGTGACCACTCTCGCCTCTCCAACCCAAACCACCTTGCCCCACACCAGCCGTCCCGCCGCACCCCTTTGCGACCGAATAGCACCGAAGGTGCCGGGCGCGCGCCGGACCGGCCCGATGGGCCGGCGCTCCTATGGGCGAAGCGCATAGCTCGCCTCTAGTCCTGACCTTGTTGGGATAAAGCGTCCCGCTCAGAGGTCAGCAGCGCCGGCCCCCGGCCCGGCGCGCGCCCTCAGTTGCGCGGGCTATGAGCGGGCATGGTCTGCTTTGAGAGGCTGGGTGTCTGTGCAGGTGTTCCGCCCGCTTCTAGCTGCTCGCCCTTATCTTCCAGGTGAAGTGCAACCCGGGCGTGGTCTTTTCCCCGACCTTGCAGAGCGTTGCGCCCCCTTGCGCCCGAACAGCATCGAAGATGCCGGGCGCGCGCCGGACCGGCCCCTTGGGCCGGCGCTCTTGTGGGCGAAGCGCATAGCTCACCTCTAGCCCTGACCTTGTTGGGATTAAGCGCGTCGCTCAAAGGGCGGCAGCGCCGGCCCCCGGTCCGGCGCGCGCCCTGTGTTGGGATGTGTTGTGAGGGAGGGTAGTGGCGCAGTGTCTCTGTTGGGGCGATGGGCGGGCGCTCCGGCCAGCCACTCGCCGACCGCCCTCTCACCCGCCGACCGCCCCCTCACCCCCCGCCAAACACCGCCCGCACCGCGCGCTCGTCCACCGCGAAGCGCGAGCGCAGCTCCGCGGCAGCCTCGGCGTCGAGCGGGGGCAGGGGGTGCGGCTTCACGTGCCGCTTCTGGCGGCTGTCGTTGAACCCGTTATGCCCGCGCAGATACATCGCGGGCTCGGAGAAGGTCAGCGTCGGCATGAAGAGGTTCAGCCTCTGGTGCCCGAAGTTCATCACCGTCTGGCGCACGCCGGGCTGGGCGGCGACCGCCTGGGCGACGCCCCAGTAGGGCTGCTGTACGCGCTCGGCCCGGAGGCCCTCACCATCGGCGCGCACCAGCCAGCCGCGGTTCCAGTCGAAGCCCACCAGCCGATGCGCGACCAGAAGCGGCGCGCAATCCTCGGCGGCGCGGCGCAGGCGGGCGACGAAATCCACCGCGACCGCGTCGTCGTCGTCATGGCGGAACTGCAGGCAGGCTTCGCCGGGGCGGCGCTCGGCGTTGATCACCTCCTGGCAGACCTGGCGATGCGGGCCGGGCGGCCGGGCGACGATGCGCGCCTGGGGCATGTCGGCGATCATCGCCTCGAGCCGGGCGCGGGCGGCATCGGGCAGGCTGTCGCCGATCAGGATGAGGAAGGTGAACTCGGGATCGCTCTGGGCCTTGAGGCCGGGCAGGCAGAGGGCCTCGAAGAGCCGCAGCCGTTCCTCGAGCCGCTCGGGCGCGTAGAGATAGGCGCGGCGCTCGGCGAGGCTCTGGTGCTCGACCTGGAAGCCGCCCTCGGCGGGGTAGGAGAAGCGGCAGAAGCCGATCACTTGCATTGGCACCCGGGGCTCCCTTGCCGCGCCTGGCGCGGGTCACGCGGGCCCGCAGGCCGGACGGTGCCAGCGGGGCGTGGGGCGGACAAGAGGCGCACGGCGGGCGCAGGCAGAAGCGTGGCTGGTTGGCACGGGTCAGTAGCATGGGTGTGCATAGAGAGAAGAGGGGCGCGTGAGAGGGTGAGCATAGAAAGAAGGGCGTGACAGCTTGCGGAGAACATGGCTGGGAACGCCAGCCAGGAGTGCAAGCCGGGAGGCTAGTCCGCAGCGTTCAGGTCAAAGAGCCGAGCCGCTCGCACAGAGGGCTGAGTCGGTGCGCAACCGGGCATCGACAGGGGACATGCTCCAGAGCGCACCGCCCCGCCAACTCCCCCCTTGGGCCCGGCCCCCGAACCGGATACACCCGACCCGCCGCAGAGCCCTGCGCGAAAAGGCCCCGAACCGGCCCCCGGCGCCAGACCGCAACCGCCGCAAAGCCGCCCGGGGCAGGCTGTTGACAAGCCGGGCGACTCCCCATATACGCCGCCCATCCTGACCGGACCCAGCTTGCTGGCCGGTCCGACATACAGAACCGAAGCGGTCATGATCCGGGCCACGCGCCCCGATCCTCTGGTGTCTCCCGCGTCGTTCCCGGAACGGGGAACGGATGCGGCTTTTTGCGTCGGCGTGGCCGGGCGCAAAGAAGGCCGGAGATGGCGGTGCCCCGACCCGGGGCGCTGCGGGGCGCAAGCGGAGAAGACACCGGTGATCTCGCGGACGCGCGAGGCGCCAACAGACTTAGGAACCGATGCGTTGGGCCGCGGCCCGTCGCAGATGATGTGAGCTATACGGGGAAACCGGAATGCCAACGATCCAGCAGCTGATCCGCAAGCCGCGGCAGCCCAAAGTCAAGCGCTCGAAGTCGCTGCATCTCGAGCAATGCCCGCAGAAGCGGGGCGTGTGCACGCGCGTCTACACCACCACGCCGAAGAAGCCGAACTCGGCCATGCGGAAGGTGGCCAAGGTGCGCCTGACCAACGGCTACGAGGTGATCAGCTACATTCCGGGCGAGAGCCACAACCTCCAGGAGCACTCGGTGGTGCTGATCCGTGGCGGCCGTGTGAAGGACCTTCCCGGTGTCCGCTACCACATCCTGCGCGGCGTGCTCGACACCCAGGGCGTCAAGGACCGCAAGCAGCGCCGCTCCAAGTACGGCGCCAAGCGTCCGAAGTAACGCCCTCGGGCGTCATCCCCGAGAATATCGGGGATCTCACTGGATTGAGATCCTCGGGTCCGGCCCGAGGATGACAATAGGAAAGAGAAGAACATGTCCCGTCGTCACTCTGCAGAGAAGCGCGAGATCCTGCCCGACGCCAAGTATGGCGACCGGGTGCTGACCAAGTTCATGAACAACCTGATGGTCGACGGCAAGAAGTCCGTCGCCGAGGGCATCGTCTACAACGCGCTCGACCGCGTCGAGACGAAGATCAAGCGGGCGCCCGTCGAGGTCTTCCACGAGGCGCTGGACAACATCAAGCCCTCCGTCGAGGTCCGCTCCCGCCGGGTTGGCGGCGCGACCTACCAGGTGCCCGTCGAGGTGCGCCCCGAGCGCCGTGAAGCCCTGGCGATCCGCTGGCTGATCACCGCCTCGCGCTCGCGCAACGAGAACACCATGGAAGAGCGCCTCGCCGGCGAGCTTCTGGATGCCGTGCAGTCGCGCGGTGCCGCGGTGAAGAAGCGCGAAGACACCCACAAGATGGCCGACGCCAACAAGGCGTTCAGCCATTACCGCTGGTAATTACTCTTTAGCCTGAGGACACGCTTCATGGCACGCGAATACTCCCTCGACCGCTACCGGAACTTCGGGATCATGGCGCATATCGATGCAGGCAAGACCACCTGCACCGAGCGCGTCCTGTTCTACACCGGCAAGTCCCACAAGATCGGCGAAGTCCACGACGGCGCCGCCACCATGGACTGGATGGAGCAGGAGCAGGAACGCGGGATCACCATCACCTCGGCGGCGACCACCACCTTCTGGTTCCGCACCGAAGATGGCGAGAACCCGACCGGCATCTACGGTGACACCCCGCAGGAAGCCAAGTTCCGCTTCAACATCATCGACACCCCCGGCCACGTCGACTTCACCATCGAGGTCGAGCGCTCGCTCGCCGTCCTCGACGGCGCGATCTGCGTGCTGGACGCCAACGCCGGCGTCGAGCCCCAGACCGAGACCGTCTGGCGCCAGGCCGACCGCTACCACGTTCCCCGCATCGTCTTCGTCAACAAGATGGACAAGCTCGGCGCGGACTTCTGGAACTGCGTCAAGATGATCAAGGACCGGACCGGTGCGAACCCGGTGCCGATCCAGATGCCGATCGGGGCGGAAGACAAGCTCGAGGGCATCGTCGACCTCGTGACCATGAAGGAATGGGTCTGGAAGGGTGAGGACCTCGGCGCGAGCTGGGTGATCCAGGACATCCGCGACGACCTGCGCTCCAAGGCCGAGGAAATGCGCGCCGAGCTCATCGAGAACGCCGTCGAGATGGACGACGACGCGATGGAGAAGTACCTGGAAGGCGAAGAGCCCGATCTGCCGACCCTGCGGTCGCTGATCCGCAAGGGCACGCTGTCGCTCTCCTTCGTGCCGGTCCTCGCGGGCTCCGCCTTCAAGAACAAGGGTGTGCAGCCGCTCCTGAACGCGGTCATCGACTACCTGCCCGGTCCGCTCGACGTGCCGCCCTACATGGGCTTCTCGCCGGACGACGAGACCGAGACCCGCAACATCGAGCGCAAGCCCGGTGACGACCAGCCGTTCTCGGGCCTGGCGTTCAAGATCATGAACGACCCCTTCGTCGGCTCGCTGACCTTCACCCGGATCTACTCGGGCCTCCTGGAAAAGGGCGGCACCGTGATGAACTCCACGAAGGGCAAGAAAGAGCGCATCGGCCGGATGATGATGATGCACTCGAACTCCCGCGAGGAGATCGATTGGGCCGGTTCCGGCGACATCATCGCGCTGGCGGGTCTGAAGGACACCACCACCGGTGACACGCTCTGCGACGCGCAGAAGCAGGTCGTCCTGGAAACCATGACCTTCCCCGACCCGGTGATCGAGATCGCGGTCGAGCCGAAGACCAAGGCGGACCAGGAAAAGATGTCGGCGGGCCTGCAGCGCCTGGCGGCGGAGGACCCCTCCTTCAAGGTCGAGACCGACATCGAGAGCGGCCAGACCATCATGAAGGGCATGGGGGAACTCCACCTCGACATCCTGGTCGACCGGCTGAAGCGCGAGTTCAAGGTCGAGGCCAACATCGGTGCGCCTCAGGTGGCCTACCGCGAGACCATCTCGCAGCAGATCACCCATACCTACACGCACAAGAAGCAGTCGGGCGGCTCCGGCCAGTTCGGCGAGGTGCAGCTCGAGATCACCCCGACCGAGCCGGGCGAAGGCTACTCCTTCGAGTCCCGCATCGTCGGCGGCTCGGTGCCGAAGGAATTCATCCCCGGCGTCGAGAAGGGCATCAAGTCGGTGATGGACTCCGGTCCGCTCGCGGGCTTCCCGGTGATCGACTTCAAGGTCGCGCTGGTCGACGGCAAGTACCACGACGTGGACTCCAGCGTTCTCGCCTTCGAGATCGCCAGCCGGATGTGCATGCGTGAAGGTCTCCGCAAGGCCGGCGCGCAGCTGCTCGAGCCGATGATGAAGGTCGAGGTGGTTGGTCCCGAGGAATACACCGGGTCGATCATCGGTGACCTGACCTCCCGTCGGGGGCAGGTGACCGGCCAGGAGCCGCGCGGCAACGCCGTGGCGATCCACGCCCAGGTGCCGCTGGCCAACATGTTCGGCTACATCAACAACCTGCGCTCGATGTCCTCGGGCCGCGCGCAGTTCACGATGCAGTTCGATCATTACGATCCGGTTCCGCAGAACATCTCGGAAGAGATCCAGTCGAAATACGCATAAGCAGCGGTGCGTGGGAGACCACGCACCCTACCCCCCGTAGGGCGCGCGCCCGCGCGCACCGCCAGAGACAAGGAGGCCATCATGGCAAAGGAAAAGTTCGACCGCTCGAAGCCGCACTGCAACATCGGCACGATTGGTCACGTTGACCACGGCAAGACCACGCTGACCGCGGCGATCACCAAGTATTTCGGCGACTTCCGCGCCTATGACCAGATCGACGGC
>NZ_JBTOLZ010000021.1:0-82195 GCF_054552075.1 Roseivivax sp. | reverse complement strand
CCGGACCGGCCCCTTGGGCCGGCGCTCTTGTGGGTGGCGCGCATAGCTCTGCCCTAGTCCTGACCTTGCTGGGATAAAGCGCCTTGCTCAGAGGTCGGCAGCGCCGGCCCCCGGTCCGGCGCGCGCCCTCGCTGGTCCGTTGTGCCAGGAGCACCTTCGCCGCTGCGTGGCATTGCCTGAGGGCGTTCTGGCTGCTGCGGTGCGCGAAGGGGCCCTTCGCTGGGGCATTGCGCCATGCGGCCCTTACTGCTCCGTTGCGCTGGTAACACCTTCGCTGCTGCGTGGCGTTGCGGGAGGGGATCTGGCTGCTGCGTTACGCGAGGGGTGGTCCCTCGTTGCTCCGTTGCGCCAAGGGGCCGTTGCTGTTCGGTTGCCGTGGGGCCTGCGGTCCGGCAGCTGAAGCTGCCCCCAGAGCACCCCCGCCCCTACTCGAACAACTGCCCCTGCCCCGGCGCCTTTGGCGCGGGCAGGCCGAGGTGCGCCCAGCCTTTGCCGGCCAGCATCCTCCCGCGCGGGGTGCGGGCGATCAGGCCCTGCTGCAGAAGGTAAGGCTCGATCACCTCCTCGAGCGCGTCCCGCGCCTCGGAGAGCGCCGCGGCGATGGTCTCGATGCCCACCGGCCCGCCGGCGTAGTTCTCGGCGATCAGCCGCAGGTACCGCCGGTCCGCGCCGTCGAGCCCCAGCCCGTCCACCCCGAGCCGGGTCAGCGCGTTGTCGGCCAGCTCCCGGGTGATCCTTCCGTCGCCCTCGACCACGGCGAAATCCACCACCCGGCGCAGGAGCCGGCCGGCGATCCGCGGCGTGCCGCGGGCGCGGCGGGCGATCTCGCGGGCGCCCTCGGCATCGGCGGCGACGCCAAGCTTCGAGGCGTTGCGGCTGACGATCACGTCGAGCTCCTCGACGCTGTAGAACTGCAGCCGCGTCGGGATGCCGAACCGGTCGCGCAGCGGCGTGGTCAGAAGCCCCAGCCGCGTCGTCGCGCCGACCAGCGTGAAGGGCTGCAACTCGATCCGCACGGTGCGCGCCGCCGGGCCCTCGCCGATCACCAGGTCGAGCTCGTAGTCCTCCATCGCCGGGTAGAGCACCTCTTCGACGACCGGGTTCAGCCGGTGGATCTCGTCGATGAACAGCACGTCGCGCGCCTCGAGGTTGGTCAGGATCGCCGCGAGGTCCCCGGCCTTGGCCAGGACCGGCCCCGAGGTCATGCGGAAGTTCACCCCCAGCTCGCGGGCCATGATCTGCGCCAGCGTCGTCTTGCCGAGGCCCGGCGGGCCGTGGAACAGCGTGTGGTCCATGGCCTCGCCGCGGGTGCGGGCGGATTGCAGGAAGACCCGCAGGTTGGCGCGGGCCTCGGCCTGGCCGACGAAATCCTCAAGCATCTGCGGCCGCAGCGCGCGGTCGCGATCCTCGGGCGTGGTCTCGGCGCGCAGGAGAGGGTCGGGCTCGGTCATGTGCTCACTTCGGCGCCAGGAGCTTCAGCGCGGCGCGGATCAGCCCGCTGGTCCCGGCCTCGGGGTCGGCATGGGCGGCCTCGGCCACGGCGGAGGCCGCCTCGCCCGGGCCGTAGCCCAGGTTGGCCAGCGCCGAGAGCGCCTCGGCCTGGGCGGTGCGGCCAGCATCGGCGGCAGCCGGCGGCGGGGCGGGCCGGGGCGCGGGCGCCTCGCCGAGCAGATCCTCGAGCACCTCGGGTCCGGGCGAAGCGCCCGATCCGCCGGCGCCCGCCGCGGCGCCCATGGCCATGACCACCGGGGCCTTGTCCTTCAACTCGTTGACCACCCGCTGCGCGGTCTTGGGGCCGATTCCCTTGGCCGCCTTGATCGCCGTCCAGTCGCCCAGCGCGATGGCGCGGCTCACCCCGTCGGGGCCGAGCGCCCCGAGGATCGCCAGCGAGGCCTTGGCGCCCACCCCCTGCACGCTCATCAGGAGCCGGTGCCATTCCTTCTCGACCAGGCTCGGGAAGCCGAAGAGCTGCAGGATGTCCTCGCGGACCAGGAGGTCGGTGAACAGCGCCGCCGCCTCGCCCGGCCCGCCGAGCCCGGCCAGCACCCGGTCGGAGCAGAAGACCACGTAGCCCACGCCGCGCACGTCGATCAGCACGTGATCATCGGCCTTGTATTCGATGCGTCCCGCGATGCGCCCGATCATGCGGCACCTCCCACCGTCTTGAGCCGGGGCGCGCGGTTGTAATGCGCGTGGCAGATGGCGATCGCCAGGGCGTCGGCGGCATCGGGCGAGGTGATCTCGACGCCCGGGAGCTGCATCCGCACCATGTGGTCGACCTGCTGTTTCTGCGCGTGGCCGACACCGACCACGGTCTTCTTGACCTTGTTCGGGGCGTATTCGCCGACCTCGAGCCCCGCCTGCGCGGGCACCAGGAGCGCGATGGCGCGGGCCTGACCCAGCTTCAGCGTCGCCACGCCGTCCTTGTTCACGAAGGTCTGTTCCACCGCCGCCACCTCGGGGGCGTAGCGGGCCACGACCTCGGAAAGCTGGTGGTAGAGCGACAAGAGCCGCGGCGCCAGTTCACCCGAGGATGTGTGGCAGGTGCCATTGGCGACATGGCGCAGACGCCCGCCCTCGGCGTCGATCACGCCCCAGCCGAGATTGCGCAACCCCGGATCGATTCCCAGAACTCTGACCAAAACTGCCCCGTTTGTCGTTTTCCTGCCGATAGCACGAAAGGCGAACATTCGCCAAGGCAGTTTGCGGGCGGAGGCGGAATCCGACGCTTTGCGCGGCAGCGGCGACACGGGGTCACGGCGCCGTGTTGACCGGCGCCGGAAAGCGACCTAACAGGCGCCGAAAGCGGCGTTTTTCCTCTGCACAAATATCATGCGTGCTATGCAATTTTCGCAGCTTGTGCAGTCATTTGCGCGTCCATAAATGCCGGCTGCGAACGCATCACCAACGCGCAATTCACAGGTCCGATCATGGCACTTATCGACACGCACAACCCGCTCCTCGGGCCTGCCAATCTGGCCGGCCGCATCGGTTCCCTTTTCGTCGTCGCCTCGCGCGCCGCATCCGACTGGAACGAGACCCGCGCCACCCGCAAGGCGCTCTCGGCGCTGACGGACCGCGAGCTCGACGACGTGGGCCTGACCCGCTTCGACATCGAGCGCGTCGCCCGCCGGGGCCGCTGAGCCCGCCCTCCCGGCAGGCCGCCAAGAGTTCGGGCTGTCACGACAGCCCGTAAAGGCCGCGTCCCTCCTCTCCCGGGGGCGCGGCCTTTCTGTATCTGAGAGGAGGAAGACCCGCGCCGCGCGCCGCCCTGGGGCGGCCTCGTGGTCGGACGGCGATGTTCCGGCCCGGCCCCGAGGACCCCGGCGGCTCAGAACACCGTCTGGAGCATCTCCGCGGCCCGCGCGGTCAGCGGATCGATCTGCATCAGGAAGGCCCCGGCGCGTTCGGTGGCATTGCCGGTCTCCAGCGCCTCCACATGGGCGGCATAGGCCTCGGTCCCGAGCGCGCTGACCAGCCCGACCTTGGCGCCGAGCCCCAGAACGATCAGGAACAGCCCGAGCTTCAAGGGCCAGCGCCGTCCCCGGCGCGCGGGCTTGTGCTCGAACAGCCCGTTGCTGTTCATGCGGGTCACATATCCTTCGGCCAGGCGGCGATGCTTGCGCTCGACCTGTTTCTGCCGGCGAAGAAAGGCTTTGTGGGCAGATTCCATCGGCGCCCTCGCTTTCTGTCACAAGCCCCCACTCGTGATCGGAGCGAGGCTAGGCGGGCAATCGGGCGAAATTTCGGCCAATTTGCGGGATATTCGCGGGATCAAGGCGGCACTCGCGCGGGTCGCGCGCGGGGGTGAAGCGCTGGGTCAAGGATCAGCAACGGCAGGATCTGGCGCCCGCGCGATGCCCGTCGCTGCCGCCTGCGCCCGGCCTGACGGACCGCCAGACGCCCCTGCCCTAGAGCCGAGGCGCCAAGCGCCGCCCTCAGCCCCGGCGCAGCGTCAGCGTCGCCCAGTCGCCGATCTCCTCGCGGTGCGCCAGCGTGAAGCCCGCGCCCTCGTAGACGGCCTGCACCTCGTCGGCCTGGTGCACCAGGATGCCCGAGAGCACCGCATGCCCGCCCTGAGCCGTGCTGGCGGCCATGGAGGGGGCCAGGTCGATCAGCGGCGCCATGAGGATATTGGCGAAGACCAGGTCGTAGGGCGCGGCCGAAGCGATCTCGGGGTGATCGAAGCCCGTCGCCTCGATGCAGCGCACCCGGCCCTCGAGCGCATTGGCCCGGACGTTGGCCTCGGCCACTTCGACCGCCACCGCGTCGATGTCCGAGGCCAGCACCTCCTCGGGCCAGATCCGCGCGGCGGCCATGGCCAGCACCGCCGTGCCGCAGCCCACGTCGATCACCCGGGACTTGCGCGCCCCGCCCTCGATCAGCCGGTCGAGCGCGCGCAGACAGCCCAGCGTGGTGCCGTGATGGCCGGTGCCGAAGGCCATGGCGGCCTCGATCAGGAGCGGCTCGGCATCCTCGGGCACCTTGTCGGCGTCATGGCTGCCGTAGACGAAGAAGCGCCCGGCGGCGACGGGCACCAGTTCGCGGCGCACCTTGGCGACCCAGTCGGTCTCGGGCAGCTCGGAGACCACGAAGGGCTGGGCCCCATGCGCGGCGGCCAGAAGCGCCAGCTCGACCTCGGGCGGGGCCGCCTCGAAATAGCCGCCGACCTCCCAGCGGCCCGAGCCGTCCTCGATCTCGAAGACGCCGACGCCGGTGGGCGCGGGGTCGAGATCCTCCAGCGCCTCGCCCAGGGCTTCGCCCTGGTCCTTGCCGTCAAGCGTGGTGAATGCGGTGAAGGTGGGCATCGCGGAGCCTTTCGGGCGGGGTCAAGCGAAAAGATGCGGGAACAAGTCAGCTTTTCTGCGGTTCCCGCCATTATGGATCATTCAGCAGGGGTTCTTCCATGGAAGGCACAGCGCCGCAAGCCGTCCAATCCGCGATCACCGGGCTCGATCTCTGGGTGCTCGGCGCCTATTTCCTGGTGGTCATCGGCATCGGCGTCTGGGTCTCGCGCGGCACCAAGAGCGGCGAGGACCTCTTCCTGGCCGGGCGGACGCTGACCTGGGGCATCGTCGGCTTCTCGCTCTTTGCCTCGAACATCTCCTCGACCACGCTGATCGGCCTGACCGGGGCGGCCTATACCACCGGCATCGCCACCTCGGCCTACGAATGGATGGCGGGCATCCCGCTCATTCTCCTGGCCTTCGTCTTCGCGCCGCTCTTCTTCAAGAGCCGGGTGACCACCATCCCCGAATGGCTCGAACGCCGCTTCGATAGGCGCGCGCGGCTCTATTTCTCGGCGGTCACAATCCTTCTGACGGTGATCGTCGACACCGCCGGCGGCCTTTATGCGGGCGCGGTGGTGGTGAAGACCTTCTTCCCGGAGGTGCCGATCTGGATCACCTGCGTCGGCATCGGGCTCTTCGCGGGCATCTACACCGCCTCGGGCGGGCTGAAGGCGGTGGTCTATACCGACGTGCTTCAGGCCGTGGTGCTGATCTTCGGCTGCGCGGCGATGACCTACTTCCTGTTCTCCGACCTCGGCTTCTCCTGGGCGCAGGTGCGCGAGGCGATCCCCTCGGAGGACCACCTGAGCCTGGTGCAGCCGCGCGACGACGAGGTGCTGCCCTGGACCGGGCTGTTCTTCGGCGTGCCGCTCCTGGGCTTCTGGTACTGGGTCACCAACCAGTACATCGTGCAGCGCGTGCTGGGCGCGCGCGACCTGCGCGAGGCCCAGCGCGGCGCGATCCTCGGCGGCTTCCTGAAGATCATCCCGATGTTCATCATGGTGCTGCCGGGCGCCATGGCGCTGGCGGTGATCCCCGACCTCGAGAACGCCGACATGGTCTTCCCGACGATCACCACCACGATCCTGCCCGCGGGCCTCACCGGGCTGGTGCTGGCCGGGCTGATCGCGGCGATCATGTCGAGCGTGGATTCGACGCTGAACTCCTCCTCGACGCTGATCAGCCACGACTTCCTCGACATCGGCGGCAAGGAGCCCGACGAGCAGCGCCGCATCGGCACGATCACCACGCTGATCCTGATGGTGATCGCGATCCTCTGGGCGCCCTTCATCGACGACATGGGCGGGCTCTGGGACTACCTGCAGCAGGCCTTCTCGATCCTGGTGCCGCCGATTGTGGCGATCTTCCTGCTGGGCGCGCTCTGCAAGGCGGGCACCGGGGATGCGGCGGTGATCACCCTGGCCGCAGGGCATGCGATCTCGGTGGGGTTCTTCGTGGCCTCGCAGTTCGGCGTCTGGCCGCTGCATTACACCGCGAATGTGGGCCTGATGACGGTGATCTCCTTCGTGATCTTCTTCGTCACGAGCCGCGCCGGGCGGCCGCGCACCGATCCCGAGCTCGCGGAGGTCACCTGGTCGCCAGACATGGCCTTCGAGGCGCTCTCGGACGACGCGCCGCTCTGGAAGAACATCCGGCTCTGGGCGGTGCTGCTGGGCCTGGCGATGCTGGGCATCCTGATCGGCTTCTGGTGAGGTCTGAGGGGCTGGCGGCGCGGGGGTTGGCCCGGCCGCCTTAAGCCCGCCTCGCTGTGGGGGTTGGCCCGGCCACTCGCCCTGCCTCACTCCCGGTGTGGCCCAGCCGCTCGCCCTGCCTCACTCCCGGGGTGGCCCGGCCGCTCGCCCTGCCTCACTCCGGGGTTGGCCCCGCCGCCTCTCGCCCGGCCTCACTCCGCCGGCGCGGGCAGCACGCGGGCGAAGATCGTCTCGTTGCCCGGCTCGGGATGGCGCGGGATCAGGAGCGCCAGGCACAGCGAGGTCACCGCCATGCCCGCGGCCAGCGTGAAAACCGCCTCGGGCGAGACCAGCCAGAGATACCCCAGGAGCGCCGGCAGGAAGACCGCCGCGATATGGTTGATCGTGAAGGCCACCGCCGCCGTGGGCGCGATGTCGCCGGGGTCTGCAATCTTCTGGAAATAGGTCTTCAGCGCCAGGGCCAGGGCGAAGAAGATATGGTCCACCACGTAGAGCACGGCGGCCAGCACCACGCCCCAGCCGAACCAGTAGAGCCCGCCGTAGGCCAGGAAGACCACCGTCAGCCCGACGTATTCGAAGACCAGCGCGTTGCGCTCGCCGAAATGGCCCACCGCCCGGCCCATCAGCGGCGCGAAGATCATGTTCGCCACCAGGTTCACCAGGAAGAGCGCCGTGACCTCGTGCACCTCGAAGCCGAACTTCTCGACCATCATGAAGCCCGCGAAGACCACGAAGATCTGCCGCCGCGCCCCGGACATGAACTGCAGCGCGTAATAGAGCCAGTAGCGCCGCCGCAGGATGAACTTCTTGACCTGCGGGTTGGGGGCCTCGAACTGCGGGAAGGCCAGCCAGCAATAGGCCACGATGACCAGCGTCAGCCCGCCCGAGACCATGTAGACGAAGGCATAGGACAGTTCGAAGGCCCGCCAGGTCATGACGATCGCCACATAGGCCACCAGCGTCGCCGCCGAGGCCGCCGCCACCAGGAGCCCCAGCACCCGGGGCGCCTCGGCCTTGGGCAGCCATTGCAGCTGCAGCGACTGGTTCACCGTCTCGTAGTAGTGGAACCCGATCGAGGACAGCATGGTCACCGTCAGGATGCCGCCCATGGTCGGGAAATAGGCGGTGATCGCCGTCGCCGCGCCCAAAAGCGCCAGCGAGACCAGTGCCAGCACCTGTTCGCGCATGAAGATGATCACCGCGATCACGCCCACGGCGAGGAAGCCCGGGATCTCGCGGACGGTATGCAGCCAGCCGATGTCCGAGCCGTCGAACTCCGCCGCGGCGATCACCCAGTTGTTGAGCAGCGCCGACCAGGTCGCGAAGCTCAGCGGCATCGCGATGGCCATGAGGAACAGCAATGTCACGGGGCGGCGCCAGATGGGAAGGCTGCGTGCCTCGGCTAGGGGCAGGATCTGCATGCCTTCGCGTTAGCCGCTTTTCCCGCCCTTGGCGAGGATAAAGCGGCTTTGCGCGGGTGGGCGGTGTCCGAGGTGTCGGCGCGGGTCGAGGGGGCGTGAGTGGGCGCCCCCGGCCAGAGGCCGCGCCATGCCGTCCGCCCCGGCCTCAGCCCCGGAAGCGGTAGTCGACCTCGGAGAAGCGGTCCTTCGGGAAGCCGTAGAGGAACCGCAGGCCCTCGGTGCCCGCGATGGTCTCGTGCTCGGCCTCGGCGGGGATGAAGATCGCCACCCCGGGGGTGATCTCATGGGCGCGGCCGTCGATGGTCACGACGCCCTGCCCCGCGAGCCCGAAGTAGAACTCCGCCGGGCCGTGGCGATGGGCGAGAAGCGTGCCGCCCGGGCCGAACTCGGCCACCCCCAGCGTCATGCCCGCCGTCGCCGTGCGGTCGGCCGAGAAGAGCGTGCGCCACCGGACCGTGCCGAAAGCCGGATCCTCGCCGCCCTCGAGCGGCGCGCAATCGGCATTGGCCACCACCGGCAGGGCGGTAAGATAGGCTTCGGCGATCCCGCCGGTCATCTGCTCGAATACGTCCATGCGCCCAACCTCCTGACGCAGGTCACCTCAGGGGGCAGAGTGCATGTTTTTTGGGCATCCCGTCTGTCTTGGCCGCGACCGCGACATGTCGGTTTCAAGCCGTTTCAGGCCAAAAGCGTGCCCTTTTGGCGCATCGGGGCGCGTTTCGGCCCGTCGGTCGGGGGCCGGAAGTATTTCCCCGCGGCGCTTCGAGGCGCCGCTGAGCCTCTCAGCCCGGGACCAAAAGCCTGCCCCCTCGCCGCATCACCGCGCGTCTCAGCCCCTCAGCTGCGGATCTTCCAGCCGGTCTTGAAGATCCACCAGACTGCCGAGACGCAGGCCAGGGTGAAGCCGCCGATCGCCAGGAGGCTCACCCCCACCGGCACGTCGGCCATGCCGAAGAAGGCCCAGCGGAAGCCCGAGACCAGGTAGACCACCGGGTTGAAGAGCGCGACCGTCTGCCAGGCCTCGGGCAGCATGTTGATCGAGTAAAACGACCCGCCGAGGAAGACGAGCGGCGTCACCACCAGGAGCGGCACCAGCTGCAGCTGTTCGAAGTTGCCCGCCCAGATCCCGATGATGAAGCCGAAGAGCGCGAAGCTGATGCAGGTCAGAAGCAGGAAGGCGATCATCGCCGGCCAGTTCTGGATCTGCAGCTCGACGAAGAACGAGGCGGTGATCAGGATCATCAACCCGATGAAGAGCGCCTTGGTCGCCGCCGCGCCGACGTAGCCCAGGATCACCTCGAGGAAGCTGACCGGCGCCGAGAGCAGCTCGTAGATCGTGCCGATGAACTTCGGGAAGTAGATCCCGAAGGAGGCGTTCGACAGCGCCTGGGTCATCACCGTCAGCATGATCAGCCCGGGCACGATGAAGGCGCCGTAGGAGACGCCCTCGACCTCGTCGATGCGGCTGCCGATGGCGGCGCCGAAGACCACGAAATAGAGCGAGGTCGAGATCACCGGAGAGATGATCGACTGCAGGAAGGTGCGCACGAAACGCGCCATCTCGGCGCGGTAGATCGCCTTGACCGCCAACCAGTTCATGCCGCGTCTCCTTCTGCGTTGTCGCGCTGGTGCACGAGGCCGACGAAGATGTCCTCGAGCGAGCTCTGGCTGGTCTCGACATCGGCGATGGTGACCCCGGCCTCGGTCAGCGCGGCGATCATCCGGGCGATGCCGGTGCGCTCGGCGCGGGTGTCGTAGCTGTAGATCAGCGCCTGGCCCTCGTCCTCGAGCCGCAGGTCGTAGTCCGAGAGGTCTGCGGGGATCGCGCCGAGCGGCTCGTTGAGCGAGATCCGCATCTCCTTGCGCCCGAGCCGGGCCATGAGCGCGTCGGTCTCCTCGACCAGCAAGAGCTCGCCCTTGGAGATCACCCCGATCCGGTCGGCCATGGCCTCGGCCTCTTCGATGTAATGGGTGGTGAGGATGATGGTGACGCCGGTTTCCTTCAGAGCGGCGACGATCTCCCACATGTCGCGGCGCAGCTCCACGTCGACGCCGGCGGTGGGCTCGTCGAGGAACAGCACCTTGGGGTCGTGGCTCAGCGCCTTGGCGATCAGCACCCGGCGCTTCATCCCGCCCGAGAGCTCCTGGATCTGGTTGTCCTTCTTGTCGAAGAGCGAGAGCCGCTTCAGCAGGTCCTCGAGGTAGGCGTCGTCAGGCGCCGCGCCGAAGAGCCCGCGCGAGAAGCGCGCCGCGTTCCAGACCGTCTCGAAGGGTTCGAGCGTCAGTTCCTGCGGCACCAGTCCGATCATCGCCCGGGCCTTGCGGAAGGCGCGCACGACGTCGTGGCCGCCGACGTGGATGCTGCCGCCGGTGGGCATGGTGATGCCGCAGATCGCCGAGATCAGCGTGGTCTTGCCTGCGCCGTTGGGACCGAGAAGCGCGAGGATCTCGCCCTCGCGGATGTCGAGGCTCACGCCCTTGAGGGCCTGGAACCCGCCCTTGTAGGTCTTTTCGACCCCGTCGATCTGGACCATCGCGGTCATGCCGGCCTCCGCCTGTCTGTTCGTGCGCGCAAGCTAGGGATGCCGGGCCCTCGGGGCAATGTGCGAATGCGCAGGGGGGCGTCGCGGGGGGGGGTGTCGCGGCGCTTGGAGCGCGCGGCACGGAGCTGTGGGGCTTGGAGCTCGGGGCACCTTGGACGCTGAGCGCGGGACGCGTGACGGGCGAGGCGTTTCGCTTGCTAATCGAAGCTTCCAGAGCGTCTGGCGTTGCCTGCCGGGCAGAGGAGCAACCTTCCCAACAAGGCCCCAGCCCCCTCTCACCCCGCACACCAGAGGGCGCGCGCCGGACCGGGGGTCGGCGCTGCTGCCCTCCGATCTAAGCGCTTTATGGCAGCAAGGTCAGGGCTAGGGGTGATATATGCGCTTCGCCCACAAGAGCGCCGGCCCAAGGGGCCGGTCCGGCGCGCGCCCGGCACCTGCGGTGCTATTCGGGCGCAAGGGGATGCACTTTAAAACGAGCCGGCCCGCGTCATACGCACGGCGGGGGGCCGGTCCTCGCCTGCCGCGAGGCGGCAGGAAACCCGCTCACGCGTCCTCGGCACCAAGGGGAGACCCGGCCCAACCCCGGCCGCCCAAGCCCCCTCAGCCCATCGACCGCACGGTCTCGATCATCAGCGCCACGTTCTCGGGGTCGGCGTCGGGGGTGATCCCGTGACCGAGGTTGAAGATATGCGGCCCGCCGCGCAGCGCCTCGACGATGGCGCGGGTCTCGCGCACCAGGTCCTCGCCGCCGGTGACCATATGCGACGACGCGAGGTTGCCCTGCACGCAGCCCGCGGGCTGGACGTGTTCGGCCACCCAGGCCGCGCTCACGCTGTCGTCCACGGCCACGCAGTCGGCCCCGGTCGCGGCGTGGAAGCCCACGTATTTCTCCCCGGCCTGGCACGGGAAGGCGATGACCGGCACCCCGGGGTGGCGGCGCTTCAGGGCCTCGGTGATGATCCGCGCGGGCTCCACCGCGTAGCGGTCGAAATCTTCGCCCTTGAGCGAGCCCGCCCAGCTGTCGAAGATCTTCACCGCCTCGGCGCCCGCGTCGATCTGGCGCGAGAGATATTCGATCGTGCCCTCGGTGATCTTGCCCAGGAGCTGCTCGAAGACCTCGCGGTTCTCGTCCTTGAGCGCATGCGCCGGGCCCTGGTCGGGGGTGCCGCGCCCGGCGATCATATAGGTCGCCACGGTCCAGGGCGCGCCGGCGAAGCCGATCAGGGTGGTCTCCGAGGGCAGCTCGCGCGAGAGGATCTTCACCGTCTCGTAGACCGGCGACAGCGTGTCGTCGATCGCATGCACCGGCTTCAGCGCGCGGAAGTCCTCGGCGCTGGTCACGGTGGAGAGCCGCGGGCCCTCGCCTTTGACGAACCACAGGTCCAGCCCCAGCGCCTGGGGCAGCAGCAGGATGTCGGCAAAAAGGATCGCCGCGTCGAAGCCGTAGCGGCGGATCGGCTGCAGCGTGACCTCGGCGGCCAGCTCGGGGTTGTAGCAGAGCGACAGGAAGTCGCCCGCCTGTTCCCGCGTGGCGCGGTACTCCGGCAGATAGCGGCCGGCCTGGCGCATCATCCAGATCGGCGGCACCGCCTGGGTTTCGCCCGCGAGTGCCCTGAGGATCGTCTTGGTCATCTCCGCTCCTGCCTGTTTGTCCTGCGGTCCAACCCGTGTCCCTTGCCCGGAAACCGCTGTCAAGTTCGCTTGTCACCCCGGATCGGCCCGCGTAATCAGGGGCCATGACCAGCCCACTCCCCTCCCCCGACGCGCCCCTGAAGATCGGCACCCGCGGCTCGCCGCTGGCGCTGGCCCAGGCCAACGAGACCCGAGACCGGCTGGCGGCGGCCTTCGACCTGCCGCACGAGGCCTTCCAGGTGGTGGTGATCAAGACCACCGGCGACCGGATCATCGACCGCCCGCTGAAGGAGATCGGCGGCAAGGGGCTCTTCACCCGCGAGATCGAACAGGCGCTGACGCTGGGCGAGATCGACATCGCCGTGCATTCGATGAAGGACATGCCGACGCTGCAGCCCGAGGGGCTGGTGCTCGACACCTACCTGCCGCGCGAGGATCCGCGCGACGCCTTCATCTCGCCGGAGTTCGCCTCGATCGCGGAGCTGCCCGAGGGCGTCACCGTCGGCACCTCGAGCCTGCGCCGCCGCGCCCAGCTCCTGGTGCGCCGGCCCGATCTCGAGGTGGTGGAGTTCCGCGGCAACCTGCAGACCCGTCTGCGCAAGCTCGACGACGGGGTGGCGCGGGCGACCTTCCTGGCGCGCGCCGGGCTCAACCGGCTCGGCATGTCCGAGGTGCCCCAGCACCCGATCGAGGTCGGCGACATGCTGCCCGCCATCGCCCAGGGCGCCATCGGCATCGAGCGCCGCGAGGACGATGCCCGGGTGGCCGAGATGCTGGCCGCGATCCACCACCCCCAGACCGCCGATCAACTGGCCGCGGAACGCGCCTTCCTGGCCGCGCTCGACGGCTCCTGCGAGACCCCGATCGCGGGGCTGGCGGTGCTCGACGGCGACCGGCTGCACCTGACCGGAGAGGTCCTGCGCCCCGACGGCTCCGAGGCGCATTCCGGCACCCGCGAAGGCCCGATCTCCGAGGGCGCCGCCATGGGCCGCGACCTCGCCCGGGAACTCTTGGAGCGGGCGGGGCCGGATTTCTTCGACTGGATTGATGCGGTGGTGTGAGGTGATTGGTGGTGAGGCGCTTTGCCGAGGTAAGCCCTCGGGTGGCGTGAGGCCCGGTTCCGGTGGGTCCGTTCGGGCGGCTTGGCCTGACGGAGCGCAGCAGTCCGTCGGCCCACACTGTTCCCATCGGGTGGCTTATGCCGTTGAGGCGCTTGGCCTGAAGTGTCCTTGAGTGGCGTGAGGTCCTACGCCGGTGGGTCCGGCTGGGTCGCCTAGCTTCAACCAGTGGTTCCGGCTAGTTCGCCTAGCCTAAGGAGCGCGTCAGCTCGACGGCTTGCATTGTTCCCAACGGGCGTCCCATGCCGCCCGGGTGCACCCCCCCATCGAAGAGCGCCGATCAACGCTGACCACCCCGCACAGCCTGCTATCACGACGCCCACCCCCCTCTCAACCAGCCCAACAGAGGGCGCGCGCCGGACCGGGGGCCGGCGCTGCCGACCTCTGAGCTGCGCGCTTTATCCCAGCAAGGTCAGGACTAGCGGCGATCTTTGCGCACCATTCACAAGAGCGCCGGCCCAAGGGGCCGGTCCGGCGCGCGCCCGGCATCTTCGATGCTATTCGGTCGCAAGGGGCGCTGGCTGCATTGGGGCGCTTGGAATCAGATGACAGGGTGCCCGGCGGCGTGCGGAGGCTGGACCCGCTGTCCCCTCGTTAACCGCGACCGGCACTTTCGGTGTTGTTCGGGTGCAAGGGGGCGTGATTTTTCGGAGCTTCGGGAAGATCGCCGGCGTTGCCTGGCGGCCAAGTTCAATGGCTACCGTAGAGGGCGGCTGGCGGCAGGCGCGCGCGATGCGACAGCCAAAAGAGTGATCCAGCGTCGTGAGGGCTCAACCCTGACTATGAGCGGGCCATCGCCCCTACCTCACAGGCAACACCAGCCGCACCTCCGCACCAAACCAGCCACCCTCGCAAGCGACTCTCACCCCGGCACACGAAATGTCAGCGACGCCCAAAGGCTCTCCCAGGCCGGGTCCTCGGGCGCCGAGACCTCCAGCTCCCCGATCACCACTGCGTCGGCGAGATAGGCGTGGCCCGGGCGCACCGGCAGGACCGCGCGGCCCTCGGCGTCGGTCTCGACGAACTGCACCTCGACCGAGCCGTCGGGCGCGCGCGCAAACAGCTCGATCTGCGCGCCATCGCGCGGCGCGCCTTCGTAGAGCACCCGCACCGGCAGGCCCTCGGAGAGGTCGTCGGTATAGGGGTTCGCCTCGGCCACGATCTCGGTCCGCAGCCCCACCTCGCGGTCCGCCCCCGCGCCGGAGCCGACGGCGACCAGCGACTTGGCGTAGCGGGTGTAGCGCTCGCGAATATTCCCGCGGTCGAGCCCGCGCTCGACGAAACGCGACAGCGCCCAATCCGCGTCCTTGTGGACCACAAAAGAGGCGAAGGTCTGGAAGTTCTCATAGGTCAGATCGTAGTCGCGGGTCTGATGCACGATCACCGCGAGACCCTCCTCCGGGGCGGGCATCTGCAGCGCCGGGCGGTCGCCGGGGCGGCCGGGCACCTCGTAGACCTCCTCTCCCATGACCAGCTCGAAGCGGGTGATATTGGGCGGCAGATAGGCGTAACCGGGGCCCTCGAAAGCCTCACCGACGCGGATGCTGGCGCGGATCTCGCCGCCCGCGGGCACCTGCCAGGGGTCGGGGTCGATCCAGAACTCATGCGCGGCCACGGGCAGGGCCGAGGCAAGCGCAAGGCAGAACGCGGTCAGGGTCTGGCGGATCATCGGCACCTCCGGGGTCGGACACAACTGAAATGACGCAAGAGCCTAGCGCAGAAGCGCCGCGCCGCCATCACCCGGCCCATCACGTCCGCTTCAGCCGCGCCTCGAGGTCCGAGGCCGCCTGCGCCACCCGGGTCTTGAACTTCCGGTCGAGCCGCCCCTTGGCGAGCTTCATCGACTGCAGGATCAGCCGCGCCGAAAGCGTCTTGGCGCTGAGATGCGCATCGATGCTGACCCGCGTGCGGGTCCGCGCCAGGGCCACGCATTCCACGATGGTGCGGATCTCGAGCCCGCCAGAGACCGCGTCGAAGACCATGAGCGTCGGCGGCTCGTGGCGGCTGAGCGTCACATCCGCCTCGCGCGCCTTGCCGCGGTAGCGGAAGCCGGCGCGCCAGCTCGCGCCCTCGCCCGCCGCGCCGCCGCCGTCGGTGCGGGTGATCTCGACCCCGCGGCGCATGATCTGGCGTTCGATGGCGGGGAAATCCGACAGCGCCCCGAAGACCGCGTCGAGCGGCGCCTCGATGTCTTCCGTGCGTGAAAACTGCATGTCTGCTCCGTCTCTGCGCCACCCCTGCGGCGGGCGGCCTTGGTCTCAGTCCAGCCTGTCCGCAAGCCAGTTCGTCAGCATGAAATGCGCGATCGCCCCGCGCCGCGCCGGCAGGAGCCCCGTCGCCTCGCCCGAGAGCGTGGCCAGGATGCGCTCCTTGGTGACCCATTGCGCGGCCTCGATCTCGTTGGGGTCGAGGGTGATCTCGCTCGAGCGCGCCTCGGCGTGGCAGCCGATCATCAGCGAGTTCGGAAAGGCCCAGGGCTGGCTCGCGAGGTAGCGCACCGGGCCGACCGCGACGCCGGTCTCTTCCTGCACCTCGCGGCGCACCGCGGCCTCCACCGTCTCGCCGGGTTCGAGAAAACCCGCGAGGCAGGAATACATGCCCTCGGGCCAGCCCGGCGACCGCCCCAGAAGCGTGTAGGGCCCCTTGGTCACCAGCATGATGACCACCGGGTCGGTGCGCGGGAAATGCCGACCGCCGCAGGCGTGGCAGAGCCGCTGCCAACCGGCCTCGGCCAGGGCGCTCTCGGTGCCGCAGCGCGAACAGAAGCGGTGCGAGGCGTGCCAGCCCAGGACCGCCTTGGCGGTGGCGGCCAGTTCGGCCTCGAAGGGGCTGAGCCAGGTCATCACCCGGCGCAGCTCGACGAAGCGGCCCTCGGGGCAGGCGGGATGCACCTGTTCGGTGGGATCGGCGAAACGCTGCAGCGCGTCCTCGTCGAGCCCCTCGGGCTCCCAGCCTGCAAGCTCCAGCGCGAAGCGCGGCGCGCCGCCCGCACGGCCCAGGAAGATCCGCTCGCCGGTCTCGGCCAAGATCGGATGGTCCATGGGCAGCTGCACCAGCCGCGCGGGGTTTCCCTGCGAGATCAGCACCTTGCCGCGCCAGAGCAGGGTCGCCCGCGCCGCCGGATCCCGCGCCAGCGCCGCCTGCGCCTCGGGATCGCCGCGCAGCTCGGCGGCGCGGTCGAAGCCGGCCCCGCCGAAGGTCACCTCTTCCGCATGTCTCATCGCCCCTCCCGCGCCAAAGGCGCAACGCCCCAGGGTTGCATTTTGCCCAGCGCAATATGCAACCTATGGTTGATTTTTGCCACGCCGCGCCCTAGTCTCCTGCATCGCAGATCACACAAGGGGACCGGCGTGACGGGTGCAAGCGCCAAAAGCCTCCACGAGTCCGACCGTGTGGCTTCCTTGCGTCTTCTCGCCATCACCGATCTGCACGCGCGGCTCCTCCCCTATGATCACGACAGCGACAGCCCGCGCCCGGGCAGCGGGCTGGCCTGCCTGGCGGGCACCATCGCGCGGGCCCGGCGCGAGGTCTCGGCCTCGCTTCTGTTCGACAACGGCGACACCTACCAGGGCGACGCCCTGGGCGAGATCCTCGCCCGCGACATGATGCGCGCCGAGGCGCAGGGGCTTCTGGCCCATCCGGTGGCCGCGGCGCTGGGGGCGCTGGGGCTCGACGCGGCGGTGCCGGGCAATCACGATTTCGACTTCGGGCTCGACACCCTGCGGGCCATTGCCAGAAGCGCGCCCTTCCCCTTCGTGCTGACCAACCTCGTGGCGGCGCGGGGCGACGGGCCGCTCGCCGACCGACCGCTCTTGCCTCCGGCGGTGATGCTCGACCGGAGCCTCACGCTCGAGACCGGCGAGGTGCGGCCGATCCGCATCGGGGTCCTTGGGCTGGTGCCGCCCGGCACGCCGGCGCGCGACCCCGCGGATCCGGTCGCCCGGGCCGAGGGCCGCGACCTGCTCGCCACGGTCGAGGCCTGGGCGCCCTACCTGCGCGGGGCGGGCGCGGACCTCGTGGTCTCGCTCTGCCACTCGGGGCTCGGGCCGATGCATCCGCGGCCGGGGCTCGAGGATGCCGCGCTCCTGGTCGCGGGCCACCCAGAGGTCGACGCGGTGATCGCCGGGCACCGCCACGAGCGCCACGCCCGCCCTGCCGCGGACGGGCGCGCGCCGCTGGTCGCTCCCGCCGCCCATGGTCGCGAGCTGGGCGTCATCGACCTGCGCCTCGCGCCGCGTCCGGGCGGCGGCTGGCGGCTGGCCGACAGCGCGGTGGACCTGCGCCCCGCCGATGCCGCGCCGGGCTTCGAGGCCCGCCCCGTGGCGCGCATCGCCGCCCCCGCCCATGCCCGCGCCCGGGCGCTGCTTTCCGAGGTGATCGGCGAAAGCGCGGTGGCGCTGCAGACCTATCTCGCGCGGGTCCGGCCGCTGGCGGCGACCTCCCTCATCGCCGAGGCCCAGGCCGCCTATGCCCGCACCGAGATCGGCGGCGGCGGGCTGCCGCTTCTCTCCGCGGCCGCCCCCTTCAAGGCCGGCGGGGCCGAGGGCGGCGAGGGCTTCACCCATGTGCCCGCCGGGCCGATCGCGCTGCGGCACGTGCATGAACTTTATCCCTATGCCAACCGGGTGAGCCTGCGCCGGTTGAGCGGCGCCGAGGTCCGCGACTGGCTCGAACGCGCCGCGGCCGTCTTCCGCTCGCTGGGGCCAGGGGCGCGCGACGCGCCGCTCCTGGAGCCGGGCTCGGCGGGCTACGACTTCGACCTGATCCACGGGCTGCGGTTTTCGATCGACCTCTCGGCACCCGCCGGGGAGAGGATCCGCGGGCTGGCCCTGCCCTGCGGGACGCCCATCGCGCCGGAGGCGCGGCTGCATCTCGTGACCAACAGCTTCCGCGCCGGGGCCGAGGACGGCTTCCCTTCGGGCGCGCCGGTGCTCGAGGGCGGGCCGCTGGTGCGCGACATCCTGGCCGATTTCATCCGCCAGCGCGGGCGGCTGGGCCCGGAGCTTTCCGCCTCGGGCGGCTGGTCCTTCGCCCCGCTGCCCGGAGCCTCGGCGGTGTTTCCGGTGCCCGCGGCCGCCCGGCCTTTCGTGGAGGCGGAGGGGTTGGAGTGGGTTGGCGCTGCGGATGGGGGGATGGGGCGGGTGCGGTTGTGACAAAGGTGTGGGTTGGGGTGTGGGTGTGGGGGAAGGATTTGCGCCCGAATAGCACCGAAGGTGCCGGGCGCGCGCCGGACCGGCCCGATGGGCCGGCGCTCTTGCGGGTGGCGTGCCTAGTTCGTCGTTAGTCCTGACCTTGTGGGGATAAAGCGCTTCGCTCGGAGGTCAGTAGCGCCGGCCCCCGGTCCAGCGCGCGCCCTCACTGGTCCGTTGCGCGAGGAGCGCCGTCACCGCTGCGTTGCAATGCGCGGGGCTCGCCATGCGCCTTTTGCGAACGGCGGAACATCCTCCGCACCCTTCTCACCTCACCCCGAGGGTTGCGAATCCGTGCGGTGACGCCTATTTCGGCCTTGAGAGGTTGGCGCGGGCAGGCGCCTCGCCAACCCGGTCAGGTCCGGAAGGAAGCAGCCGTAACGAGCCCCGCTTGGGTCGCGTTCAGCCTCTCACCTTATCCCTTCAGCGCAGATGTTTTGATGCGATGGTCCTGTCGGGTCCGTTAGAGCGTGCTGTGGCGCAATGGCAAGCGCAGAGAGCACCTCCTCGCAAAACCCATTTTTTTCAGAACCTTCGCGCGCATCGCGACTCCGCGCACCCCCGCTCCCCCACCTCCTCAACTATGCCGCAGAAACGGCACCGGCTCGGGCCGCGCGGCCAGGGCCCAGCGCATCTGCGCCTCGGTCTCGATGGCGCAGGGGCGCACGGCGCGCAGGCGGGGCAGCGCCTCGTCGGGGGCCTCGCCCATCTCGATCATCAGCCGCAGCGCCGCCATGCCCGAACGCCCGCAGCCCGCGCGGCAATGCACCAGCACCCGGCCGCCGCCCAGGAGCGCCTTGCGCGCGAACCCCGAGACCGCGACCCAGCGGGTATCGAAGGCGGTGTCGGGCGCGCCGCCGTCCTCGATCTCGATCTGGTCCCAGCGGGTGCCGCGCTGCTGCATGTCGGCGCCGAAGCTCTCGGCCCCGGCCATGTAAAGCTCGAGCCGGGTCACCAGCGACAGGACCAGCGCCGGGCGCCAGTGCCTCAGATGCTCGAGATCACCGGCGTAATCGCCCGAGGCCCCGGGCATCGGCGCGATGCCGAGGATGCCGCTGCCGACCGCGAGGGCGTGGATCACATGCATGGGGCCGCCTCCCGCAAAGGCCGCGCACCCGCGCAAAAGCGCCGGGCGCCGCGCGGGCCCCGGCCCGTGCCGCTCGTCTGCTTGGAGCCGCCTGGGTCCATGCCTCCTCCTTGCAAAGACCGCCTGTCGCGCGATCATACAGGCTTTGCACCGGGAGATAAGGCAATTCTGCTGCAGGGCGAGGCGCTTGCGGGACGCCCGCGCCCCGGGCTCAGGGCCGCCGGGCGTCGCGGGGATAGGTGCCGAGGATGGTCAGCTCCTCGGTGAAATAGGCCAGCTCCTCGAGTGCGCGGGCGACGGCGGGATCCTCGGGGTGGCCCTCGATGTCGGCGTAAAACTGGCTCGCCTCGAAGGAGCCGCCGACCATGTAGCTCTCGAGCTTGGTCATGTTGACGCCATTGGTCGCAAAGCCCCCCATCGCCTTGTAGAGCGCCGCGGGAATGTTGCGGGTCTGGAAGACGAAGGTGGTCAGCATGCCGTGGTCGCCGCGCCGGGTCAGGTCGGCCTCGGGGCTCATCACCAGGAAGCGGGTGGTGTTGTTGCCCTCGTCCTCGATGTGGCGGGCCAGGACGTCGAGCCCGTAGATCTCGGCGGCCAGCTCGCCCGCCAGCGCACCGCGCGACCGCACGCCGGCCTCGGCGATGGCCCGGGCCGAGCCCGCGGTGTCCGCGCCGGTCACCCGCCGGATGCCGTTGTCGCGCAGGAAGTTGCGGCACTGGCCCAGAAGCACCGTGTGGCTCTGGGCCTCGGCGATGTCGGCGATGGTGGTGCCCGGCACGCCCAGAAGGTTGATGTGCACCCGCACGAAGGCCTCGCCGATGATCTTCAGCTCGGAGCCCGGCAGCAGCGAATGGATGTCGGCCACCCGGCCGTAGGTGGAGTTCTCCACCGGCAGCATTGCGAGCTCGGCCTGGCCGGTCTTCACCGCCTCGATCGCATCCTCGAAGGTGCGGCAGGCCAGGGCCTCGTGGTCGGGCCGCGCGCTGCGGCAGGCTTCATGCGAATAGGCACCGGGTTCGCCCTGGAAGGCGATGCGTTTCTGACTGGCCATGAAAAGTCTCTGGAACTGGTCTCTCGAGGGGGCGTTTCGTCGCGGTGAGTATACCTTGCCTCTCCGAATTGGAACCAATAGAACCCGCTGAAACTCAGGACACGACGGACCGGACTCCATGTTTGACACGATGACCTTCACCAAGATCATTGGTGGCTTCTGCGGCGCTTTGCTTGTCTTCCTGCTGGGCGGCTGGGCCGCCGAGAGTCTCTTCCACGTCGGCGGGACGCATAGCGCCGAACACGGAGAGGGTCACGGCGAAGAGGGCGAGCAGGTCGCCACCGGCTTCCCCATCGAGGTTGCCGAGGAAGACGGCGCCGCCGAAGAGGAAGAAGAGGTGGACTTCGCCTCGCTTTGGGAAAACGCCGACGCCGGCGCCGGCGAGCGCGTCTTCAGCCAGTGCCGCGCCTGCCACCAGCTCGAGGAAGGCGCCAACGCGGTTGGCCCCTATCTTTACGGCGTGGTCGACCGCGACATCGGGTCGGCGGAAGGCTTCAACTACTCCGGTGCGCTTTCCGAGGCGGGCGACGTCTGGACCCCGGAGAACCTCTTCAACTTCCTCGAGAACCCGCGCGGCTGGGCGCCGGGCACCTCGATGTCCTACAGCGGCCTGTCGGACCCCGAGGACCGGGTGAACCTGATCGCCTACCTCGATCAGACCGACGGCTGAGGCGCGGGGGTCCCGGCGAGGGGCCTTTTGCGACGGATCGGAAAGGCGCGGACCCGGCGGGGTGCCGCGCCTTTTTCTTTGGGGGCGGGGTGCGCAGGGCCGTGGCAGCTTCGCCCCCCCCCTCGCCTCCCTGCGCCCGAACAGCACCTTAGTCGCCGAGCGAACCCCGGACCGCCCCCTCAGGCCAGCGCAGTTGAAAGATGCGCTCAAATTCCCGCTTCGAAAATCCGCGCCGCGCTTGCCTCCCCTCACCACCCCTTGCGCCCGAATAGCGCCGCAGGCGCCGGGCGCGCGCCGGACCGGCCCCTTGGGCCGGCGCTCTTGTGGGCGAAGCGCATAGATCGCCGCGAGCCCTGACCTTGCTGGGATAAAGCGCCTAGCCCGGAGCTAAGCAGCGCCGGCCCCCGGTCCGGCGCGCGCCCTCTGCCCGCTCGGGGTGCGGCGACAGATTGGGGCCCACCCCAACTCCGCCCACCTGTCCCGCACCCACGCCCCCCTCCCCAACCTCACAGGGCGATTACACGCGGTTCACGCAATAGAAACTTGAACGTCCCCGCGGCGCGCCCTTACCGTGAATAAGGGGCCCGCCGGGCGCCCGCATATCACCAAAGGGAGAGGCCCATGACCCGTTTCGTCGACACCCGCCTGACGCGCCGGGAGGCGCTGGTCCTCTTTGGCGGGGCGGCCGCGACGGGGCTCGGCGGCCTGCCGCGGCCGGGCTTCGCGGCGGCGCATTCCGAGGTCATCCGCAGCCACGGCTATTCCTTCTACGGCGATCTGCAATACCCCGAAGACTTCCCGCATTTCTCCTATGTGAACCCCGACGCCCCGCGCGGCGGCGAGATCATCCTCAGCGACCTCGGCACCTTCGACGGCTTCAACCGCTGGGCCAGCCAGGGCCGGCCCGAGGGCCTTTCCTCGGTGGTGGCCGAAAGCATGTTCGGCGACGGCCCCTGGGGCACGCCGACCCCGGCGGATTCGCTGACCGATGCCTACGGGCTCCTGGCCGAGGCGGTGGAATACCCCGAGGGCAAGGAATGGTGCGTCTTCCACATGCGCCCCGAGGCGCGCTTCTCGAACGGCACGCCGGTGACCGCGCATGACGCGCTCTTCACCCACAACCTCTTCCTGGAACAGGGCATCCGCTCCTACGCGCGGGCAGTGAAGGAACGCATCGCCGGCGTCGAGGTGATCGACGACCACACCATCCGCTTCGAGTTCGTCGACGGCATCTCGCGGCGCTCGCTGATCGAACAGGTCGGCGGCACGCCGGTCTTCTCCAAGGCCTGGTACGAGGAAACCGGCGAGCGGCTCGACAAGCCGAGCCTCAACTCGCCCATGGCCTCGGGGCCCTATGTGGTCGGCGATTACGAGATCAACCGCTACGTGGTCTACGAGCGCAACCCCGACTACTGGGGCTGGCACCTGCCGATCAACGTCGGGCGGCACAACTTCGACCGCGTGCGGATCGAGTATTTCGCCGACGATTCCGCCGATTTCGAGGCCTTCAAGGCCGGCGTCTACACCTTCCGCCCCGAGGGCAGCACCAAGCGCTGGGCCACCGGCTACGACTTCCCCAAGGTCGAGGAAGGCACCGTCAAGCGCGAGGAGATCGCCACCAGCACCGCGCCGCAGAGCACCGGCATCATCTACAACACCCAGCGCGCGCCCTTCGACGACAAGACTGTCCGCCAGGCGCTGGGGCTGATGTACAACTTCGAGTGGACGCGGGAATCGCTGCAATACGGGCTGACCTCGGTGCGCGAGAGCTTCCTGCAGGGCACAGAGATGGCGGCCTCGGGCCTGCCCGGCGCCGACGAGAAGGCCTTTCTCGAGGCCCTGGGCGACGTGGTGCCGCCCGAGCTCTACACCGAAGAGGCGGTGGTGCCGCATACCTCGGACCCCTCCTCTGCGACCGACCGGCGCAACATGCGCCAGGCGCTCCGGCTCCTGCGCGAGGCGGGCTACGAGGTCGGCGACGACGGACGGCTGCGCGACGGCGAGGGCAACCCGCTCGAGGTGGAATTCCTGATCTCCTCGGCCACCGGCGACACCGTCGAGGCGCTGGTCACGACCTATGTCGGCAACCTGCAGGCCCTGGGCGTCGACGCCCGGGTCGAGAAGATCGACACCGCGCAGATCCAGCAGCGCTTCCTCGACAAGGACTATGACGTCCTCTTCACCCGCTACGTCAGCTTCATGTCGGTCGGCACCGGCCTCAAGCAGATGTTCGGCTCCGAGACCGCCGAGGTCTCGAGCTACAACCCCGCCACGCTGAAAAGCCCGCTGGTCGACGCGATCATCGAGAAGGCGCTCGACGCCGACAGCCGTGAGGAAGAGGTCACCGCGCTGAAGGTGCTCGACCGGGCGCTGCGCTGGGAACGCATCGTGATTTCCTCGGGATATGTTGCAGAGGCCTGGGTGGCCTATTACGACCTGTTCGGCCGGCCCGACGAGCTGCCGCCGCTTTCGGTCGGCTATCTCGATTTCTGGTGGTACGACGAAGACAAGGCCGAGGCCCTGAAGGCTTCCGGCGCATTGAGGTAACCCTTGGGCGCATACATCCTGCGGCGATTGCTGCTCGTGATTCCCACCCTCCTGGGGATCATGGTCGTCAATTTCACCCTCGTGCAGTTCGTCCCCGGCGGGCCGATCGAGCAGATCCTCGCCGAGATGCGGGGCGAAGGCGATGTCTTCGGCGGCTTCGCCGGCGCCAACAACGACGTCGGCATGACCGAGGAGACCTTCGGCTCGGACAGCGAATACGTCGGCGCCCGCGGCCTGCCCAAGGACTTCATCGAGGAGCTTGAAAAGGAATTCGGCTTCGACAAGCCGCCGCTGCAACGCTTCCTCGACATGATGTGGAGCTACATGCGGCTCGACTTCGGCGAGAGCTACTTCCGCTCGATCTCGGTCACCGACCTGGTGCTGGAGAAAATGCCCGTCTCGATCACGCTGGGCCTCTGGTCGACGGTGATCGCCTATCTCGTCTCGATCCCGCTCGGCATCCGCAAGGCGGTGAACGACGGCACCAGCTTCGACACCTGGACCTCGGCCATGATCATCGTGGCCTATGCGATCCCGGGCTTCCTCTTCGCGATCCTGCTCCTGGTGCTTTTCGCTGGCGGCTCCTACTTCCAGATCTTCCCGCTCCGAGGATTGACCTCGGACAACTTCGAGGAGCTCTCGCTCATCGGCAAAGTCGCGGATTACTTCTGGCACATCGCCCTGCCGGTCACCGCCTCGACCATCTCGGCCTTCGCGACGCTGACGCTGCTGACGAAGAATTCCTTCCTGGACGAGATCAAGAAGCAATACGTGATGACCGCCCGGGCCAAGGGCCTGACCGAGCGCCGGGTGCTCTACGGCCATGTCTTCCGCAACGCCATGCTGATCGTGATCGCCGGCTTCCCGGCGGTCTTCATCGGGGTCTTCTTCGCTGGCAGCCTGATCATCGAGACGATCTTCTCGCTCGACGGGCTGGGGCGGCTCGGCTTCGAGGCGGCGGTGGCGCGGGACTACCCGGTGATCTTCGGCACGCTCTTCATCTTCGGCCTGATCGGCCTGGTGGTCGGCATCCTGTCGGACCTGATGTATGTCTTCGTCGATCCGCGCATCGACTTCGAAAAGCGGGAGGGCTGAGCCATGGCCGCCGATCCCGATCCCATCGCCCCCGAACCGATGCCCGGCAAGCCCGTGGCGCCCGAGCCCAGGCCCGGCCGCTTCGCGCTCTCGCCGCTGAACAAGCGGCGCTGGCGCAACTTCAAGGCCAACCGCCGGGCCTTCTGGTCGCTCTGGATCTTCCTGGTGCTCTTCGGGCTGTCGCTCTTTGCGGAGTTCCTGGCCAACGACAAGCCGATCTTGGTCAGCTACCGCGGCGAGCTGCGGATGCCGATCTTCAGCTTCTACTCAGAGACCGATTTCGGCGGGGATTTCCGCACCGAGGCCGCCTATCGCGACCCCGAGGTTCGCTGCCTGATCGAGACCGGCGGGCTGATCGACTGTTTCGACGACCCCGACGGGCTGATCGAGGCGGCCCGCGACGGCGGCATCGAGGACCCGGATTTCGCCAAAGGCTGGATGCTCTGGCCGGTGATCCCCTACAGCTACGACACGCCGGTCGACCGCCCCGGTGCGGCGCCCCTGCCGCCCAACGGCGAGAACTGGCTCGGCACCGACGACACCAAGCGCGACGTCACCGCGCGGGTGATCTACGGCTTCCGGCTGTCGATCATGTTCACCCTGATGGTGACCGTCGCCTCCTCGGTGATCGGGATCATCGCGGGCGCGGTGCAGGGCTATTTCGGCGGCTGGGTCGACCTGATCTTCCAGCGCCTGATCGAGATCTGGGCCGCGACGCCCTCGCTTTACATCATCATCATCCTCTTCGCGATCCTGGGGCGAAGTTTCTGGCTCCTGGTGCTGCTGACGGTGCTGTTCGGCTGGGTGGCGCTGGTCGGCGTGGTCCGGGCGGAGTTCCTGCGCGCGCGCAACCTCGAATACGTGCGCGCGGCCAAGGCGCTCGGCGTGTCGAACTGGAAGATCATGTTCCGCCACATGCTGCCCAACGCCATGGTGGCCACCGTCACCATGCTGCCCTTCATCGTGACGGGCACGATCTCGACCCTGGCGGGGCTCGACTTCCTGGGCTTCGGCCTGCCTTCCTCGGCGCCTTCGCTGGGCGAGTTGACGCTGCAGGCCAAGCAGAACCTGCAGGCGCCCTGGCTCGGCTTCACGGCCTTCACCGTCTTTGCGGTGATGCTGTCGCTCCTGGTCTTCATCTTCGAGGGCGTGCGCGATGCCTTCGATCCCCGGAAGACCTTCTCGTGATGGACCGCACCAAGCTCCCGGCGCCCCGCCCCACCCAAGAAAAGGCCCGCGCATGACCCGCACGCTCGACGTTCGAGACCTTCGCGTCACCTTCACCCAGGACGGGCAGGAGACCCAGGCCGTGCGCGGTGTCTCCTTCCATATCGACAAGGGCGAGACCGTGGCGCTGGTGGGCGAAAGCGGCTCGGGCAAATCGGTCACCGCGCTGTCCACGGTGCAGCTTCTCGGGCCCGCCGCCCGGGTCGAGGGCTCGGTGCGCTACGACGACCAGGAGATGGTCGGCGCCCCCGACAAGCTTCTGCGCAAGGTCCGCGGCAACGACATCTCCTTCATCTTCCAGGAGCCGATGACCTCGCTCAATCCGCTGCACACGCTGGAAAAGCAGCTCTCCGAAAGCCTGGCCCTGCACCAGGGCATCGTCGGAGAGGCGGCCCGCGCGCGGATCATCAGCCTGCTGGAGCAGGTGGGCATCCACGACCCCGAAAGCCGGCTCGGCGCCTATCCGCACCAGCTTTCCGGCGGGCAGCGGCAACGGGTGATGATCGCCATGGCGCTTGCCAACCGGCCCGACCTGCTGATCGCCGACGAACCGACGACCGCGCTCGACGTGACGATCCAGGCGCAGATCCTCGAGCTTCTGGGCGAGGTGCAGCGCGCCGAGGGCATGAGCCTTCTGTTCATCACCCACGACCTCGGCATCGTGCGGCGCATCGCCGACAGGGTCTGCGTGATGAAGGACGGCGAGATCGTCGAGGCCGGCCCGACGCGCGAGATCTTCGCCAACCCGCAGCACCCCTACACGCAGATGCTGCTTTCGGCGGAATCGACCGGCACGCCGGAGCCGGTGGAGCCCGACGCCGAGGAGGTCGCCCGCACCGACAACCTGCGCATCTGGTTCCCGATCCAGAAGGGCCTCATGAAGCGCACCGTCGGCCATGTGAAGGCGGTGAACGACGCGACCGTCTCGGTGCGCGCCGGAGAGACCGTGGGCATCGTCGGGGAATCTGGCTCGGGCAAGACCACGCTGGCGCTGGCGATCATGCGGCTCATTCAGTCCAAGGGCGCGATCACCTACCGCGGGCAGGACGTGCGCGGCTGGAAGACCCGCGAGCTGCGGCGCCTGCGCTCGGACATGCAGATCGTCTTCCAGGACCCCTTCGGCTCGCTCAGCCCGCGGATGACCTGCGAACAGGTCATCGCCGAGGGCCTGGGCGTGCACGGCTCGCCCGACGGGCGGCCGCACCGCGAGCTGGTGACCGAGGTGATGCGCGAGGTGGGCCTCGATCCGGCCACCATGCACCGCTACCCGCACGAGTTCTCGGGCGGCCAGCGCCAGCGCATCGCCATTGCCCGCGCCATGGTGCTGCGGCCCCGGCTGGTGGTGCTGGACGAGCCGACCTCGGCGCTCGACATGACGGTGCAGGTGCAGATCGTCGACCTTCTGCGCGAGCTGCAGCGGAAATACGACCTGGCCTATCTGTTCATCTCGCACGACCTGAAGGTGGTGCGGGCGATGTCGCACAAGGTCATCGTGATGAAGCAGGGCGACGTGGTCGAATACGGCGCGACCGAGGAGATCTTCGAGGCGCCGAAGACCGAGTATACCCGGACGCTGATCGCCGCCGCCTTCGACCCGGTGGGCTGAGGGCGCGGGCCTTCTGGCTGAGCGGGCTGGGGCTGGAGGGCCTTGCGGCGGGGTAACGCGCCGAGGCGGTCCAGTAGGGCTTGGACGGGCCTGAAGTGCCTACTCTCAGAAAGACTGTCCTGCCCGGCGCATCCAAAACCACGATCGCCCGGAGGTTCAGCAACACCCCCCAAAACGAATCGGGGCCCCGGTCGTCATCCCGGAGCCCCGCTAATCGCGTGCTTCTGTCTCGGTCAAACCGGCGTCACCTCGCGCCGAAAAGACGGGTCGGGGCCTGCCGCGGCCGGGCCTCGGTCCACATCGAGGGCGGCAGCGTGAGGCGCATCTTCCAGGCCGCGTCGATGTCGCGGCGCAGCATTGCCTCGATCTGGCGCAGGACGGGATCGATCATTTCCGGGCCTCCTTCGGAACCTGGAATTTCACCCGCTCGCGCTTCGGCGCGGCGATACGGCGTTCCCACGGCTGGAACTCGCTCCCGCGACCGGTGGCCGCCATGAAGCTTTGTGCAAGAATGTCGAACATACTGGAGCCTCCTTTCCTTCGCGCTCTAACATCCATATCGTCATTTCCGCGCGTTCATGCCACTCAGGAATTCTCACTAAGTGTAAGCCAGGGTTTCATATGGACTGGTCCAGCCTCCCTCCCCTCTCGGCGCTGCGGGCCTTCGCGGCCTATACCGAATGCGGGTCGGTCACCGAGGCCGGCCGGCGGCTGAACGTGAGCCATGCGGCGATCAGCCAGCAGATGCGCAACCTCGAGACCCACCTGGGGCTGAAGCTGCTCGACCGCAGCGGCCGCTCGCTGTCGCTGACCTACGAGGGCCACGAGCTGGCCGGCGCGCTTTCCGAGGGCTTCGGCACCATCGCGGCGACCATCGAGGCGCTGACCGGCGCCGATGCGGACCGGCCGCTGAACGTCACCACCTCGCCGACCTTCGCGGCGAACTGGCTGATGCCCCGGCTCGCGGGCTTTGCGGTGGAGCACCCGGAGATCGACGTGATGATCGCGCCGACGCCGCAGCTCGTGCCGCTGGAGCCCGGCGGCACCGACGTGGCGATCCGCTACGGCAGCGGCAGCTGGCCGGGGCTCGAATCGGTGGAGCTTCTGCGCTCGCCGATCCACGTGGTGGCGGCGCCCTCGCTTGTGGGCCACGGCGCGGTGCCGCGGCTCTCGGAATTGACGCGCTACCCCTGGCTGCAGGAGCTGGGCACCTCGGAGGCGACCGAATGGCTGGAGAGCCACGGCGTGCCGGGGGCGCGGATCAAGGGGCTCTACGTGCCCGGCAACCTGATGCTCGACGGGGCGCGCAACGGCCAGGGCATCGCCGTCTCGACCCGCGTCGCGGTCGAGGAGGACCTGCGCGCCGGGCGGCTGCGGCTATTGTTCGAGGAGCGCCCCGACGCGGGCTACCACGTGGTGACCCTGCCCGGGACCAAGCGCCCGCCGCTCAAGGCCTTCCTGCGGTGGATCCTGAAGGAGGTGAAGCGCTGAGGGGCGCGGGGGTCGCAGGCTGTGCCCATGTCATGGCGCACCTC
Organism: Roseivivax sp.; assembly: GCF_054552075.1. Taxonomy (NCBI): domain Bacteria; kingdom Pseudomonadati; phylum Pseudomonadota; class Alphaproteobacteria; order Rhodobacterales; family Roseobacteraceae; genus Roseivivax; species Roseivivax sp. The sequence continues at coordinate 52,972 of NZ_JBTOLZ010000021.1, read as the reverse complement.
ACAGCGCGGGCCGTATGGCCCTCCCGCACGGCAAGGGCCGGCGTGGCCGCGTGGCCCGCACGGAGGGGCCCTGCCCGCTTCAGGGGCCGCTGACGCATGAAACGCGTGTCGCATGGGCCCTGCCTGCTACAGGGGCCGCGGACGCCGCATGAATCGCTAGTCGCTCGGGCCACCCTGCCCCCACCCCACCACAAAAAAGGGCGCCGGGAGGAGGGAACTCCCGGCGCCCATGCCTTGCGGGGATCGCCCGTCCCGGCCCGTCAGCTCGGACCGATGGTCGAGCAGCTCACCTCGCGCGCCTCGAGGCGCTGACAGGCCAGCTTTGCCGTATCCTGTGACATCCCCATGAAGTTGGCGTCATAGCCGTTGCCGCGGTTGATGACCTTGCGCAGCGAGCCGTTCAGCGTCGCCATTTCCTGCAGCGCGGTCTTCAGCAGCATGCGCTCGGCCGAGTAGCGGCTGGGGTATTTGCCGACGTTGATGCCCCAATGGCGGCCGCCCGAGGTGGAGATGCGGCTGACCACCTCGCGTTCGGCGGGCACCGGCTCGGCGGCGGGGGCGGCGGCAACCTCGGCGGTCTCGGTGCCACCCAGCGAGGCCAGGACGACCTCCTCGGGGCGCTTGCGCGGCGTGACGGACGCCTCGGGCGCGCCTTCGCTGGCGGCGATCACCGCCTCGACGATGCTGTCGGTATCAAGGGCCGCGACCTGCGGCATCTCCTCGATCTCCTCGGGCGTGGGCGCGACGTCGCTCTCGGCGGCGGCGGCCAGCGCGAGCGCCTGGGCCTGCGCCTCCTTCACCACCGCCTCGATGTCGGCGCCGACCTCGGCCACGAGCAGCGGCGCGGGCTCGGAGCCCGGGCGCGTCTGCGGCCGGAGCGAGCGCGTCACAGCACCCGCGGCCACGCGGATCGATTTGGCCCGGAGCCCCGGCGCCGGGTCGCTGGTCTTGGCGATCATCACGTCGCCCGCCTTGCCCATGTAGGGCGGCCGGTTCGGCGCGTTGAAGGCCACCCGCGAGGGCGCCTTGTTGAACCCGAGCGTCAGGAGCTTCTCGACCTGCGCGTTGCGCGTCGCGGTCGAGCGCCCGCCGAAGACCGTGGCGATCACCCGCTCGCCGCCGCGCTCGGCCGAGGCGACAAGGTTGAAGCCCGCCGCGCGGGTGTAGCCGGTCTTGATGCCGTCGGCGCCCGAGTAGCTTTGCAGCAGCCGCCGGTTGGTATGCGAGACCTTCCGCATGCCCGCATCCGCGGTGATCCGGCTGAAGAGGTTGTAATACTCCGGGTAGTCATAGAGCACGTGCCGCCCGAGGATCGACATGTCCCGCGCGGTCGAGAGGTGCCCGCTTTCGGTCAGCCCGTGGGCGTTCTTGAAGTTGGTGCGGGTCATGCCCATCGCCTTGGCGGTGCGGTTCATCCGCCGCGCAAAGGCCGCCTCGGTGCCCTCGATGGCCTCGCCGATGGCGGTGGCGGCGTCATTGGCCGATTTCACCGCCGCCGCGCGCACCAGGTAGCGCAGCTTGATCTTCTGGCCCGAGCGCAGCCCCAGCTTGGAGGGCGGTTCGGCCGCCGCGTTGCGGGTGATGGTGACCAGCGTGTCCATCGACAGCTCGCCGTTCTCCACCGCCTCGAAGGCGATGTAGAGCGTCATCATCTTGGTCAGCGACGCGGGGTGGAGTTGGGTGTCGGCATTCTCGGAATAATAAACTTCTCCCGTCCGGGCATCCATGACCATGCCCGCGTAGGGGGCAGCCATGGCGCTGAGCGGAAGCACCACCAAGAACCAGAATGCGGTGAAAAAATACAGGCCGGGATGGCCCGCCTGCTTGCGCGGTCCCTTCACTGTCCTTGCCTTTTCTGCCTCTGAGCTCCCCGGTTTTCCGGGTGAGCGAATTATTGTTTTGCACGCCTTTATTACGGCGAATGCTACCACACGAAAGCCGTCCGGCAAAGGCTTCAAAAGAGACATTTTTCCCGCCCTGGCCCGCCTATGGCGCGCAAGATCTGGGCGGGGGAGGTGGGCCGCATACAACCCGCTGGGATTGTGGCGGAAAGATGGCGGGATAATGGCGCCGCCGGGGCGGCCTAAACCCGCCCTGAAAGCGCCCCGGAGCCGGCCCCGGAAGCGCCCTCGAAACCGCCCCCGAAAGGCGCCCCGGATCAGCCGATCTCGGCCACCAGATCGGGCAGCGCGCCGAGGTCCGCGATCTCGCGGAAGCGCGGGTCCTCGGGGGCCTCGGCATGCTCGAAGTCCCAGGCGTGTTCATGCGGCACGAAGACCCCCCAGCTGCCCGCCTCGATCGCGGGCACCACGTCGGATTTCATCGAGTTGCCGATCATCATGGCGCCCTCGGGCCCGCCCGGCGCCGTGGCGAAGATCCGGGCGTAGACCGGCGGCGTCTTGTCCGAGACCACCTCGACCGCGTCGAACATCTCGCCCAGGCCCGACTGCGCCAGCTTGCGCTCCTGGTGCAGAAGGTCGCCCTTGGTGACCAGCATCAGGTGATGGCTCTCGGCCAGGGCCGCGACGGTCTCCTCGGCGTGGGGCAGAAGCTCGATCGGATGGTCGAGCATGTCGCGCCCGGCCTCGACCAGCTCGCGGATGACCCGGCCGTGCACCCGGTGGTCGGTCACGTCGAGCGCGGTCTCGATCATCGACAGGGTGAAGCCCTTCACCCCGAATCCGTAGCGCCCGAGGTTGCGCCGCTCGGCCGCCATGAGCCGCGCGTCGAGGTCCTCGGGCCCCGCGTAATCGCCCAGAAGCTCCGCAAAGCGTGCCTGGGTGAGCTTGAAGAAGCGTTCGTTGTGCCAAAGCGTATCGTCGGCATCGAAGGCCAGCGTCCGAAGTTTTCGCATTTTCACGGGATTCCCGTCCGGTGAGGGACTTTTTTTAAGCGCGTCCTGGGTTATATATTCGCGACACAAACCGAGCAAACAGACAGCACCCCGGCTTGATGACCGAATTCTCCAAAAGCGTGACGCCGATGGCCCAATCCGCACGACCGCCCAAGGGCGGCGAGGGCGATACCGGCGTGGTGGTCGACACCAAGACCACGACCAAGCGGCCGCCGCTCTACAAGGTGCTGCTCCTTAACGACGACTACACCCCGATGGAATTCGTGGTGCATGTGCTCGAACGGTTCTTCGGCATGAACCATGCCCAGGCCTTCGAGATCATGCTGACCGTCCACAAGAAGGGCGTCGCCGTGGTCGGCGTCTTCAGCCACGAGATCGCCGAGACCAAGGTCGGCCAGGTGATGGATTTCGCCCGCCGCCACCAGCACCCGCTGCAATGCACCATGGAGAAGGAATGAGCGGCCCCGCCCGCTCGTGATGTCCCGATGGCCGCTTCCCGCCTGTCCCACGCCCTCACCTCGGGCGCGCTGAGCCTGCCCGACGCGGGCGTCATCGCGCTGTTCAATGCCCGCGGCGACAGCGACCTTGCCGCCCTGCCCGAGGCGCGGCTGGTGGCGATCGAACGCCACTACCCCGAGGTCGCCGCCCTGCGCGCCCGCGGCATCGCCACGGCGCCCGCCCCCGAAGGCCCGGTCGCCGCGGCGCTGGTCTTCCTGCCCCGCGCCCGGGCCGAGGCCGAGGCGCTTCTGGCCGAGGCGCTGGCCGCCACGGACGGCCCGGTGATCGTCGACGGGCAGAAGACCGATGGCATCGACACCATGCTGAAGGCGGTGAAGGCCCGCGCCGAGGTGCGCGGCGTCACCGCCAAGGCGCATGGCAAGTGTTTCGAGATCGCCCCCGGCGCCGACCTGTCGGACTGGCGGGCGGGCGCGCCCGCGCCCAATGCCGACGGCTTCCTGACCCTGCCCGGCGTCTTCTCGGCCGATGGCATCGATCCGGCCTCGCGGCTTCTGGCCGCGCATCTGCCCGAGACGCTGACCGGCCGGGCCGCCGACCTGGGCGCCGGCTGGGGCTATCTGTCCTCGGAGCTGGCGCGCCGCGAGGGCCTGACCGAGCTGCACCTGGTCGAGGCCGACGCCCATGCGCTGAACTGCGCGCGCGGCAACCTCGACGACCCGCGCGCGCGCTTCCACTGGGCCGACGCCCGCGACTGGCGCGATGCCGCGCCCTTCGACCTAGTGGTCTGCAACCCGCCCTTCCACAGCGGCCGCGCCGCCGATCCCGCGCTGGGCCGCGCCTTCATCGCCGCGGCGGCGCGGCTTCTGGCGCCCTCGGGGCGGCTTTACCTCGTGGCCAACCGGCAGTTGCCCTATGAGACCACGCTCGAACAGTATTTCGCCCGCGTCGAGAGCCTGGGCGGCGACGCCCGCTTCAAGCTCTTCGTGGCGCAACGTCCGACTCGCAGGCCGCGCACTTAGCCACTAGACCGCCCGCGGAGCTGAAAAGGAGACCGCAGATGGGGTTCTCGATCGAAGGCAAGACCGCCATCGTCACCGGTGCGGCCAATGGCATCGGGCTGGCCATCGCCCGGCATTTCGCCGCCAAGGGCGCCAACGTGATGTTCGCCGACCTCGACGAGGGGCGGCTCGCCAAGGAGGTGGGCCCCCGCGACGAGAACGAGAACATGCGCTATTTCGTCGGCGACCTGCGCGAGAAGCTAACCCTGGCGAACCTGCTCTCGGCGACGCTCGACGCCTTCGACCGGGTCGACATCCTGGTCAACGGCAGCCGGCAGATGATCGAGACCGATCCCTTCTCGATGGAGGACGACAGCGTCGAGGTCATGCTCCAGCAGAACCTGATGACCGCGATGCGGCTGTCGCAGCTGGTCGCCCGGCGGATGATCAAACAGGGCGAAAGCCAGGAGGACGGGCAGATCGGCGCGATCGTGAACCTCTCGTCCATCGCGGCGCGGCGCACCCATCCGCAGCTCATGGGCTATTCGCTGGCCTGCGCGGCGCTCGACCAGATGACCCGGTCGATGGCCGTGGCCTATGCGCCCGAGCGCATCCGGGTGAACGCGCTGGCCTTCGGTTCGGTGATGTCCTCGAGCCTGAAGTCGACCCTGAAGGAGCACCGCGAGTATCGCGGCGACATCGAGGAGCACACGCCGCTCGGCCGGATCGCCGCGCCGGAGGAGCTGGCCGAGGCGGTGCAGTTCCTCTGCTCGGACAGCGCGCGCTTCCTGACCGGCCAGATCATGACGATCGACGGCGGGCGCACGCTGCTCGACCCGGTGAACGCGCCCGCGCACTGAGTCGGCGGGGCGGAGCGCCTTCGGCGCGTGAGCTACCTTCGAGGTGGATTTCGAGCTCTCGGCCCGATCGGGGCGCCGGGGCGGAAGGCGCTTGCCCCGCCCCGCGCCCCTTGGCAAGACGGGCGGAGCGACAGAGGGAGACCCAAGTGACCGACGAGCTTCTGGACGAGCGCAAGCGCGCCGCGACCTGGTTCCGCACCCTCCGCGACGAGATCGTCGCCGCTTTCGAGACGCTCGAGGCCTCGCATGACAGCGGCCCCTTCGCCGAGAGCGCCCCCGGCGCCTTCGAGGTGACCGAGACCAAGCGCCGCTCGGACGACGGCTCCGACGCCGGCGGCGGGCTGATGAGCGTGATGCGCGGCGGCCGGGTCTTCGAGAAGGTCGGCGTCAATGTCTCCGAGGTCTACGGCACGCTCGGCGAACGCGCCCAGGCCGCCATGGCCGCGCGCAAGGGCATCCCCGGCATGACCGAGGACCCGCGCTTCTGGGCCTCGGGCATCAGCCTCGTCGCCCACATGCAGAACCCCCACGCCCCGGCGGTGCATATGAACACTCGGATGTTCTGGACCCCGCATGCCTGGTGGTTCGGCGGCGGCTCGGACCTGAACCCTTGTATCGAATACCCCGAGGACACCGCGCATTTCCACGCCCAGCAGAAGGCGCATCTCGACCCGCATGGCGCGGCGCATTACCCGCGCCTCAAGGAGTGGGCGGACGAATATTTCTACATCCCGCACCGGCATCGTGCGCGCGGCGTCGGCGGCATCTTCATGGACGACCATTCGACCGGCGACTGGGAGGCGGATTTCGCCCTGACGCAGGACATCGGCCGGGCCTTCCTGCCCGCCTATCTGCCGCTGGTGGAAAAGCGCCGGGTGCAGCCCTTCACGGAGGCAGACAAGGACGCCCAGCTCGTGCATCGCGGGCTCTATGCCGAATACAACCTGGTCTACGACCGGGGCACGAAGTTCGGGCTCGAGACCGGGCATGACGCCAACGCGGTGCTGATGTCGCTGCCGCCTTTGGCGAAGTGGCACTGAGGGCGAGGGTTTCCGGCGTTGTCCTGCGCCCGACGCCAAGGCGCGCTAGAAAGTAAGTTCTTTCGGGCACCGGGGCTTGGGCGCTAATGCGTGGTCCCGCCCCGCGCCCCACGCCTTAAGCCGTCACCTCGCGCCACTCCCCTGAGCCCAGCCCCTCGAGCGACCAGTCGCCCACCCGCCAGCGCACCAGCCGCAGGCAGGGCAGACCCACCGCCGCGCACATGCGCCTCACCTGGCGGTTGCGGCCCTCGGTCAGGGTGATCTCGATCCAGTGGTCGGGCACCGACTTGCGGTAGCGCACCGGCGGGTCGCGCGGCCAGAGATCGGGCGGCGCGATCAGCCGCGCGCCCGCGGGCCGGGTCGGCCCGTCCTTCAGCGTCACGCCGCCCCTAAGCCGCGCAAGCGCGTCTTCGTCCGGGGCGCCCTCGACCTGGGCGAGATAGACCTTCTCGCGCTTGTATTTCGGGCTCGCGATACGCGCCTGAAGCTGGCCGTCATTGGTCAGAACCAAAAGCCCCTCGCTGTCTCGATCGAGCCGCCCGGCGGGGTAAACCCCTGGCACGTCGATGAAATCCGAAAGCGTTGCACGGTCGGAACCCTCGGTGCCCTTGTCGGTGAACTGCGAGAGGCACCCGAAGGGCTTGTTGAAGATCAGCACCCTGCGGCGCTCGGGGCGCGGGCGGGACTTGCGCGGCGGCCTCATGGTTCGCGCCGTCCGGCAAAGAAGTCGCGCAGCAGCGCCTCGGCCTCGGAAGCGGCGATGCCGTCGTAGACCTCGGGGCGGTGGTGGCACTGGGGATGCGAGAAGACCCGCGCGCCATGGGCGGTGCCGCCGCTTTTCGGGTCGGCGGCGCCGTAATACAGCCGCGCCACCCGCATATGCGCGATGGCGCCGGCGCACATCGCGCAGGGCTCCAGGGTCACGTAGAGATCGCAGCCCGAGAGCCGCTCGGCGCCCAGCGCCCGCGCGCCTTCGCGCAGGACCAGCATCTCGGCATGGGCGGTGGCATCGGCCAGCTCGCGGGTGCGGTTGCCGTCGCGGGCCAGCACCCGGCCCTCGGGATCGACCAGCACGGCGCCCACCGGCACCTCGCCCCGGGCCTCTGCCGCGCGCGCCTCGTCCAGCGCCGTCTGCATGTGACTGCGAAAGCTCATATCCCGTCCCTAGCGCGGCTTGCGGGCAATGGACAGGCCGGGCGCGCGGGTCTAAGTCGGGCGCATGACACAGACGCCCCCCGGAGACCGGATCGCCAAGGTGCTTGCCCGCGCCGGCGTGGCCTCGCGCCGCGAGGCCGAGAAGATGATCGCCGCCGGCCGCATCGCGGTGAACGGCAAGGTCATCGAACGCGCCGCGCTGAACGTGACCGGCGCCGACAAGATCACCGTCGACGGCCACCCGCTCGACGCGCCCGAACCGCCGCGGCTCTGGCTCTATCACAAGCCGCCGGGGCTGGTGACGACCACCAAGGACGATCAGGGCCGCCCGACGATCTTCGACGAGCTGCCCGAGGACCTGCCCCGGGTGATGACCGTCGGCCGGCTCGACCTCAATTCCGAGGGGCTTTTGCTCCTGACCAACGACGGCAGCATCAAGCGGCGTCTCGAACTGCCCTCGACCGGCTGGCTGAGGCGCTACCGGGTGCGGCTCAAGGGCCGCCCGAGCGACGCCACCTTCCAGCCGCTGCGCGACGGGCTCGAGGTCGAGGGCACGCGCTTCCAGCCGATGATCGTCACGCTCGACCGCCAGCAGGGCGCCAACGCCTGGGCAACCGTCGGCCTGCGCGAAGGCAAGAACCGCGAGATCCGCCGCGCCATGACCGACATCGGGCTGAGCGTGAACCGGCTGATCCGCATCTCCTACGGGCCGTTCCAGCTGGGCAACCTCAAGGCCGGAGAGGTCGAGGAGGTGCGCCCGCGGGTCCTGCGCGACCAGCTGGGCCTGAGCCCCGAAGAGCAGGAAAAGGCCCCGCGCGGCCGCCCGACCAAGGCCACCCGCAACAAGCGGCGCAAACCCGCCCGCTAAACGGCGCGAAAACAGGCCCAAGGGTCGCGACATTTCCCGCCTGATGCCGCGATTTTGCCCCGATTCGGCGCGAGGTTCGGAACATGCTGTTCACGATCCTCGCCACCGCCCTTCTCGGCTTCTCCTGCTACTACGTGGTGCGCCATGCCACGCTGGTCAGCTCGGATGTGGCCGCGACCCTCCGGGCCCTCCTCTCCAACCTCCTCGCCCCCGAGCAGGCGGCGTCGCGGATCGCCCTCGCGGTGCTGACCGCGCTGATGCTCGGACTGACCTTCCTGTGAGCGCCCCCATGACGGATTTCGGAAACCGGCCCATCTTCCAACGCGCCAGAGACCACAGCCCCGACGAGCTGCTGGTGCTGCTGCTCGCCGCCGGTCCGCTGATGTTCTGGCTGATCCTGGGCTCGCTGAGCGCCACGATCTCGGCGGTGATCTACTTCGGGCTCCTGGCCATCGCGGCCCGGCTCATCGCCCGCGGCCAGCAGATCGAGGCGCGCTACAACCGCGCCCGCATGGCCAAGCCGCCGCGCTTTCCGCGCAAGCTCGCCGGGTCGGCGATGATCGGGGTGATTGCCTTCCTGCTCGCGGGCCACCAGTTCAGCACCTGGACGATCCCGGCCATCCTGGGCCCGGTGGGCTTCCTGCTCGCCATAGCCGCCTTCGGCTTCGACCCCTGGCGCAACAAGGGCTACGACAACCCGCGTTACCTCGCCCAGCGCGCCGCCTGGCAGGCGGTCGAGGTCACCGATGCGCGGCTCAACAAGATCATCACCCGCGTCGCCGCGCTTCAGCAGGACGAGCTGACCCTGCGCACCGAGGCGATCCGCACCGCTATCCTGCGGCTGATCCGGGTGCATGCCCAGACCCCGCGCGAGTTCCTGGCGCTGCGCAAGGCGCTGGCGACCTTCGTGAAGCTCGCCGAGAAAGAGGTCGACGCGCTCGAGGAAGGCTGGAAGGTCAACCCGACGCTCGCCGGCCGCCGCTACACGGCGCGAATCACCGCGCTGGCCGACGGCTTCGAGACCCGCGCCCGCAAGCGCAGCGCCGCGCAGAACGATGACGCCTTCGCGCTCGAGGCCGATCTGCTGCTCGACCGGATGGAACAAAATCGCGCGGCATGACGGCGGTGCGGCATTGTATCTGGTAACTGCGTCGGCAAATCCCTAGGTTCCGAACGTGTCCAGGGAAAAGGGGCCGCGCATGGCCGGGTCCGGGTTCCAGAAATTCGCCTTCTTCCTTCTGCTGGCCTTGCAGGCGGGCGTCGCTCTCGGCTGGCTCGGAGGGCTGTGACCCCATGTCCCAGCGCTTTGGCGGACGCTACAGCCCCGAGACGGGCAAGACCCCCGGCACCGAGGAGGCGCCCCCGGCCTTCCACGGCGCGCGGGTCAGCCCGGTCGGTGCCCGCGCCAACCTGATGTTCCTGCCGCCGGCCCTCCTGGGGCTGAGCGCGCTTTTCTCCGGGGCGACCGGGTTGGTCACCGGGCTTGCCGGCGCGGCGGTCTGGACCGCGGGCGCGATGCTGCTCCGCGAAGGGCTGAAGGCCGAGGCCGCCTTCGAGGAGCGCAAGATCGCCCGGCGCCCCGCCCTGCCCCGCAAGGTCTTTGCCGCCGGGCTCTCGGCCCTGGGCACCGGGCTCGCCAGCGTCACCCATGGCGGCGGCCCGCTCGAGGCCGGGCTTTTCGCGCTGGCCGGCGGCGGGCTGCATCTCGCGGCCTTCGGCATCGACCCGCTGCGCGGCAAGGGGCTCGATCACATCGACGCCTTCCAGCAGGACCGCGTCGCCCGGGTCGTCGACGAGGCCGAGGCTTACCTGTCCGAGATGGTCGAGGCCGCCCGCCGCGCCGGGGACCGCGCCGTCGAGTCCCGGGTCGAGCGGTTCCGCGCCGCCGCCCGCGCGCTCATCCGCACCGTCGAGGACGACCCCCGTGACCTGACCGCGGCGCGCAAATACCTCGGCGTCTACCTGATGGGCGCCCGCGACGCGGCCCAGCGCTTCGCCGAGATCTTCGCGCGCAGCCGCGACAGCCGCGCCAAGGCGGATTTCCTGGCGCTTCTCGACGATCTGGAAACCTCTTTCGGCAAGAAGACGGAAAAACTGCTGGTCGATGCCAACAGCGACCTGCAGATCGAAATCGACGTATTGCGGGACCGATTGCGCCGGGAGGGCGTTGGCCTCGACCGGCCCGCGAAGTGACTTACAAGACGGGAGACATGATCCATGTCCGAACAGGTTCAGGCCAAGGCCCAGGCAGCGGAAGCGGAGCTGCGCGACGTGAGCGAGCGGAACTTCCCCGCGCCGACCCCCGCCGATGAGGTGACCGCGCTCGATCGCGCCGATGCGCCTCTGGCCGACGAGATCCGCGCCCGCATGGACGAGATCGACATGGAGGACAGCAACTCCATCGTCGCCTTCGGCGCCGCCGCGCAGTCCGAGCTGCAGGAAATCAGCCAGTCCATGCTGCAGGGCGTGAAGAACAAGGACGTGGGCCCGGCGGGCGACAGCCTGCGCGGCATCGTGACCACGATCCGCGGCTTCTCGGTCTCCGAGCTGGACATGCGCCGCAACCGCTCCTGGTGGGAGAAGCTTTTGGGCCGGGCGACGCCCTTCGCCAAGTTCACCGCCCGCTACGAGGAGGTGCAGGGCCAGATCGACCGGATCACCGACGAGCTTCTGCGCCACGAGCACACGCTTCTGAAGGACATCAAGTCGCTCGACCTGCTCTATGAGAAGACGCTGCAGTTCTACGAGGAGCTGGCGCTTTACATCGCGGCGGGCGAGGCCAAGCTGGCCGAGCTCGACGGCACCGAGATCCCCGCCAAGGAAGCCGCGGTCGAGGCCGCCTCCGAGGACCGCCAGGTCATGGCCGCCCAGGAGCTGCGCGACCTGCGCGCCGCCCGCGACGACCTCGAGCGCCGGGTGCACGACCTCAAGCTGACCCGCCAGGTGACCATGCAGTCGCTGCCCTCGATCCGGCTGGTGCAGGAGAACGACAAGAGCCTGGTGACCAAGATCAACTCGACCCTGGTCAACACCGTGCCCCTCTGGGAGACGCAGCTAGCCCAGGCGGTCACCATCCAGCGCTCGACCGAGGCCGCCGCCGCCGTGCGCGAGGCCAACGACCTGACCAACGACCTGCTGACCGCCAACGCCAAGAACCTGCGCGACAGCAACCGCGCGGTGCGCGAGGAGATGGAGCGCGGGGTCTTCGACATCACCGCGGTGAAACAGGCCAATGCAGATCTGATCGGCACCATCGAGGAAAGCCTCGCCATCGCCGACCAGGGCAAGGCGCGCCGCGCCGAGGCCGAGGAAGAGCTGCAGAAGATGGAGCGCGAGCTGCGCGACACGCTGGCCGCCGCCAAGGCCCGGCGCACCGGCACCGGCGACACCGCCGCGACCTCGGTTCCGGCGGGCTGACCCCTTGGCGCGGGCGCGGGCATATCCCTGGCTGGCGGCGGGCCTCGCGCTCGCCCTGTCGGGCTGCGCGCTGATCGACCAGTCGCCCGCCCCGCCCGGCACCGCGCCCCAGGCCCGGCCCGACGCGCTGACCCCGCCGCCGCCCTCGGCCGCGCGCGAGCCCTCGGCCGAAAGCCGCGAGCTGGCGCGCTACTACGAACGGGTCGAGGCCGATCTCGTGGGCCAGGGGCTGATGCGCACCGACGGCGGCGGCATCGACACGCCCTATACCGACACCCAGCTGGCGCGGAACTTCGAGCAGATCGCCCTGGCCGAGGAATACCGCCGCGGCGCCGGGCTGCAACGCTCGGGCGGAGAGCTGGGGCCGGTGAAGAAATGGCGCCAGCCGATCCGCGTCGCCGCCGAGTTCGGCGCCTCGGTCCCCGAGGAGGCGCGCCGCGCCAATGACGCCGAGCTCGGCCGCTACGTCACCCGCCTGGCGCGGGTCACCGGCCATCCGATCTCCATGTCGGAGAGCCGCACCAACTTCCACGTCCTTTTCATGTCCGAGGACGACCGCGACCAGATCGCGCCCCGGATCAAGGCGCTGGTGCCCGACATCGACCCGGCCTCGCTCTCGGTCTTCCGCTCGCTGCCGCGCGCCATCCACTGCCTGGTCATCGCCTTCTCCGACGAGCCCGGCGGCTATGCCTACGGCAAGGCCATCGCGGTGATCCGCGCCGAACACCCGGGCCTTTTGATGAAATCCTGCATCCACGAAGAGGTGGCCCAGGGCCTTGGCCTCGCCAATGACAGCCCCTCGGCGCGACCCTCGATCTTCAACGACGACGACGAGTTCGCGCTGCTGACCACCCATGACGAGATGCTGCTGAAGATCCTCTACGACCCCGCGCTCACCCCCGGCATGAGCGCCGAGACCGCCCGCCCGATCATCCGCCGCCTCGCCACCGAGCTGACCGGCGACCGGATCGCCCGCGCGGGGCCGAACTGACCGCACAGCCCCTGGGAGCGACGCCATGCCCATCTTCGATTTCCTCTCCGGCCAGTTCATCGACGTCATCCATTGGACCGACGACAGCCGCGACACGATGGTCTGGCGCTTCGAGCGCGAGGGCCACGAGATCAAATATGGCGCCAAGCTGACCGTCCGCGAGGGACAGGCAGCGGTCTTCGTGCACGAGGGTCAGCTGGCGGATGTCTTCACCCCCGGTCTATACATGCTCGAGACCAACAACATGCCGGTGATGACCTCGCTGCAGCACTGGGACCACGGCTTCCGCTCGCCCTTCAAGTCCGAGGTCTACTTCGTCTCGACCAACCGCTTCACCAACCTCAAATGGGGCACCAAGAACCCGGTCATGCTGCGCGATCCCGAGTTCGGGCCGGTGCGCCTGCGGGCCTTCGGGACCTATGCGATCAAGATTACCGACCCGGGGCTCTACCTGACCGAGATCGTCGGCACCGACGGTGAGTTCACCCGCGACGAGGTCTCCTTCCAGATCCGCAACATCATCGTCCACGAGGTGAGCCGGACGCTGGCCTCCTCGGGGATCCCGGTGCTCGACATGGCGGCCAATACCGCCGACCTGGGCCGGCTGGTCGCCGCCGAGGTCTCGAAGACGCTGGCGACCTACGGGCTGACCATGCCCGAGCTCTACCTCGAGAACATCTCCCTGCCGCCGGCGGTGGAGAAGGCGCTCGACGCGCGGACCTCGCGCGGGGTGGCCGGCGATCTCGACCAGCACATGAAGTGGCGCGCCGCCGAGGCCATGGCCGAGGGCGGCCAGGCGGGCGGCGCCATGGGCATGGGGCTCGGCGCGGGGCTCGGGATGCAGATGGCCGAGGCGGTCGGCGGGCGGCGCGGCCCCTGGGGCGCAAGCCCCGGCGCGGGGCCCGCCCCGGCCGCCGCGCCCGTGGCGCCGCCGCCCCCGCCGCCCGAACGGGTCTGGCACATCGCCGAGAACGGCGAGACCCAGGGCCCCTTCAGCCGCGCGCGGCTCGGTCGCATGGCCTCCGAGGGCAGCCTGACCCGTGATACATTCGTCTGGACCCCGGGCCAGGACGGCTGGATGCGGGCCGAGGATGTCACCGAGCTGGCGCAGCTCTTCACGGTGATGCCGCCGCCCCCGCCTCCGCCGCCGGCCTGATCTGAAACCGATCCGCCCCGCGGGACGTAAGTAGAGACATGAGTGACCGCGCCGCCCCTCCTTCCCGGTCCGGCCCGCGCTGGGCCGCGCGGCTTCATGCGGCCCTGCCGGCGCGGCGCAGCTGGCTCAAGGCCATGCACGCGGTGATGATCCCGCTCTTCATCTGGTTCATGCTGGTGCAGCCGCGCGACGTGGTGCCGCTGGGCCCGCGCGCCTTCCAGTTCCACTCGGTGCTGGGGCTGATCTTCTCGACCCTGGCGGTGATCTGGACGCTGGACTACCTGCGCCGCGGGCTGGCCGGGCGGCCGGGGCCCAAGCTCAAGCCCTGGCAGCGGCGGCTGCACCGGGCGCTGCATCACACGCTGGTCCTCGGCATCGGCTTCGTGGCGCTCTCGGGGTTCCTCCTGGGGCTGACCAGCGCGCGGCTCCTGAAGGCCGGGGGCTTCCTGCCGATCGCGCCGCCCCTGAACATGCCGCAGGCCAACGACTGGATCGGCACGATGCACACCATCGAGTTCTACAGCCTCGGCGCCGTGGCCGCGGTGCACGCGGGCTTCCACATCTGGCGCCACGTCCGGCTGAAGGACAACGCCCTGCGCATCATGGCACCGAAGGCGCTGCACCGCTTCCTCTAGCGCGCGCCGCCCCGGGCTCCCGGTTTTCCGTTGAACCCCGGGCCGGGCGCGGCGACAGTGCGGCTGCCCCTTGCCGCCCGCGCCCCGGAGGATGCTTCCATGCCGCTCGAGGATCACCGCTTCCCCTGCGACCAATGCGGCGCCGACCTGCGGTTCGACCCGTCGAGCGGCGACCTGGCCTGCGGGCATTGCGGCCATCGCGCGCCCCTCGAGGAGGCCGGCCCCTGGGGCGGCGGCATCCGCGAGCTGGACTTCGAACAGGCCATGCGGGACCTGCTGCCGATCCAGGAGATGGAGGTCACACGGGTCTCGCAATGCCCCAACTGCGGCGCCTCGGTGGAATTCGACCCCGACGCCCATGCCGCCGAATGCCCCTTCTGCGCGACCCCGGTGGTCAAGGACACCGGCGAGAACCGCCACATCAAGCCGCGCGGCCTCCTGCCCTTCGCGCTGACCGAAGAGGCGGCGCGGGAGGCCATGGTGGCCTGGCTCGGGCGGCTCTGGTTCGCGCCGAACGGGGTGCAGGACTACGCCCGCAAGGGGCGGCGGATGCAGGGCATCTACGTGCCCTATTGGACCTTCGACGCCGACACCCGCTCGCGCTACCGGGGCGAGAGGGGCACGGTCTATTACACCACCCGGCAGGTCATGCGCGACGGCAAGATGACCACCCAGCGGGTCCAGAAGGTGCGCTGGCGCGCGGTCTCGGGCCGGGTCGCGCGGGCCTTCGACGACGTGCTGGTGCTGGCCTCGGGCTCGCTGCCCAAGAGCCACACCGAGGCGCTGCCGCCCTGGGACCTGACCCGGCTCGAACCCTACCGCCCCGAGTTCGTCGCGGGCTTCCGCGCCGAGGCCTATACCGTCGATCTCGACGAGGGCTTCACCGAGGCGCGCGGCCAGATGGACCGGCAGATAAGGCGCGACGTGAAGTTCGACATCGGCGGCGACCGCCAGCGCGTGCACCAGGTCGAGACCGATGTCTCGGAGGTGACCTTCAAGCATATCCTCTTGCCGGTCTGGATGGCCGCCTACAGGTTCCGCGGCAAGAGCTACCGCTTCGTGGTCAACGGCCAGACCGGCCGGGTGCAGGGCGAGCGGCCCTATTCGGCCTGGAAGATCGCCGCCGCGGTCCTGGCGGGCGCGGTGCTGGCGGCGGGCCTGGGCTATGTCCTGGCGGTCTACGGATGACCGCTTGCCCCGAGGGGCGCGGAGCGGATAGTTAGCGGTAACATGGCCCCGCGCGGGGCCCGGAGAGGGAGGTGCCAGATGATTCTCTGTTGCGGCGAAGCGCTGATCGACATGCTGCCGCGCGAAAGCGGGGCCGGAGAGCCCGCCTTCGCGCCTTATGCCGGCGGCGCGGTCTTCAACACCGCCATCGCGCTGGGACGGCTCGGCGCGCCGGTGGGCTTCTTCAGCGGCCTTTCCACCGATCTCTTCGGCGACATCCTGACCCGCGAGCTGGGCAACAGCCGCGTCGACAGCAGTTTCGCGGCGCGGTCGGACCGGATCACCACGCTGGCCTTCGTCACCCTGACCGACGGCCAGGCGCGCTACGCCTTCTACGACGAGAACACCGCCGGGCGGATGCTGACCGAGGCGGATCTGCCCGACCTCGGCGCCGAGGTGCAGGCGCTCTTCTTCGGGGGCATCTCGCTGGTCTCCGAACCCGCCGCCGAGACCTATGCCGCCTTCGCCGCCCGCGAGGCCGGCAAACGGCTGGTGATGATCGACCCCAACATCCGCCCGAGCTTCATCAAGGATGAAGCGCGCTACCGCGCCCGTCTCGACGCGATGCTGGCCGCGGCCGATGTGGTGAAGCTCTCCGACGAGGACATGGACTGGCTGGGCCTCACGCCCGAGGACCTCGTGGCGCGCGGCGTGGCGCTGGTGCTGGTGACCCGCGGCGCCGACGGCGTCGATGCGACCAGCGCCGAGGGCACGATCCGCGTCGCCGCCGAACGCGCGCAGGTGGTCGACACCGTGGGCGCGGGCGACACCTTCAACGCGGGCTTCCTGGCCGGGCTGCACCGGGGCGGGCTTCTGGAGCGCGCCGCCTTCCGGGCCGCGGGGCTCGAGGATCTGCGCGCCGCCGTGGGCCTCGGCGCCAAGGCCGCCGCGGTGACCGTCAGCCGCGCCGGGGCCAACCCGCCCTGGGAGACCGAGCTGTGAGGGCGCTTCTGCAACGGGTCAGCGAAGCCCGGGTCGAGGTCGAAGGCGCGGTGATCGGCGAGATCCGCACCGGGCTGATGATCCTGGTCTGCGGGATGCAAGGCGACACCGAGGCCGAGGCCGACAAGCTCGCGCGGAAGGTCGCCCGGATGCGGATCTTCCGCGACGACGCGGGCAAGACCAACCTGGCGCTCGGCGATGTCGCGGGCGCGGCGCTGGTGATCAGCCAGTTCACCCTTTCGGCCGACACCCGGCGCGGCAACCGCCCGGGCTTTTCCGGCGCCGCCGCCCCGGATGACGGCCGCCACCTCTACGAGCGCTTCGCCGCCAGCCTGCAGGCCGAGGGCGTGCCGGTCGCCACCGGCCGTTTCGGGGCGGAAATGGCGGTGCATCTGGTCAACGACGGGCCGATGACGATCTGGCTCGACACAGCGGAATGAACACGAGGTTCGCTGCCGCCAGGTCACTTGTGGGTTTGTGGAGTTTTCCCGCGCTGCGGGCGCAGACAACCGGCGCGATTTCCGAACCTCTGTTCGCTTAAACCCCGCAACCAGCGCGCGAAACGCGCCCCGGGGTTACGCCCGGGCATCTTCCCCGGCTTGTGGATAATTGCGTGGACAGTCCCGCGAAAGGTGTCGGGACTGTCGCCGAAACAACCCGATGCGTGACCTGCCCGCCCGGCCCTACATCAGCGGGCGCGGCAGGGTCGGATGTTCGACCAGCCCGACCTCCTCCAGCGTCTCGATGTCGGGGACATGCAGCCGCCCGTTGGTCCAGTTCGCCAGCTTCTTCTCGCGCAGCTGGGCGAGCGTCTTGTTGGTATGGACCAGCGACAGCCCCAGCGCGTCGGCCAGGTTCTGCTGGCGGTAGGGCAGCGGCACCGAGCTGCCCTCGCGCATCTCCAGCGCGTCGAGGCGGCGGTAGAGCCGGGAAAAGGCCCAGGCGATGCTCTCATAGGCCGAGCGCTGGCCGATGGTGGCGAGCGCCTCGCCCAGGAAGCGCTCCTCGGAGGCGGAAAGCCAGGTCAGGTCGAAGGCCCGTTCGGCCTGGTTGCGGAACAGCGTCCAGAGCTCCGAGCGGTTGAAGACGCAGAGCGTCATGTCGGTCGTCGCCTCGACCGAATGGGTCATATATTCCATGACCCCCGCCTGCAGGCCGATGAAATCGCCGGGCAAAATGAAGGACAGGACCTGCCGCCGCCCGTCGGCCAGCAGCGTGTAGCGCAGCCCGAAGCCCGAGAGCGCGGTGAAAAGCTGCGGCGAGTTCGACCCTTCGGACATCAAGGGCGTGCCGGCCTGCACGGTCATTTCCCCGACCTTGAAGCGCTCCATGAAGCCCACCTCGCGGTCGGACATCGGCTTGAACAGCTCCAGCCCGCGCAACGGGCACTGCGTGCATTTGGTCGTCATCCTCACCCCCTCACCCGGCCGCAAAAAAATCTGGCCGAGTATGTCACAGTTTAATGCGCGGGGGCGCGCGGTGATCCAGAAGGGGCGCAATCCGTCCGGCGAGTTGCACATTCGCAATCCCGCCATCAGGGAACCCGGCGCCGAGATCGGCGTTTATCGGGTCTCTTGGGACGCACAAGAGCGCGCCGAAAGGCGCGAGGAATTCGGATTCGGAGGCCGTAATCCTGTCGTTAGGCTGAGGGGCCAAGACGGTGGGAGCCTTCGAAGCGCAAGGGTCGCATCCCGCCGGTGCGGCCCTTGTTGCTTTCTAAGGCCCCCTTTCCCGGGCCTCAGGACGCTTTCAGAAGCTCGCGCACCGCCGGAAGTTTCTTCGGCTTGGCGCTGTCGAGCGTCAGGAGAAGCTCGGCCAGGTCGGCCTCGACGACCCGTTTCGCCGCCTGGGCCGGCTTGAACCAGCGGCGCTTTCGCTCGCCGCTCTCCTTCCAGCGTCTTTTCAGTTTCTCAACGATCATCGGGTAGACCCGCACCAGGCAGGGCACGATCCGCCCGTCGTCGAGGATCTTGGGATACCGGTAGGTGCCGATCGCCTCGCGGCCGATGTAGCCCAGCGCGCCGGCCTCCTCGAGCGCCTCGATCTCGGCGGCCCGCCAGGGCTTCTTGCCGTCCATCTCCCAGCCCTTGGGCATGACCCAGCGGCCGGTGTCGCGCGAGGTGACCATGAGGATCTCGACCTTGCCATCCTTCTTGAATCTCAGCGGCAGCGCCGCGATCTGTTCGCCTATTTCCGGCATCTCCTTGTCCCCTTGCCCGATCGACCTGCCGTCGTTTTGTGTCTTGTCCACTCACGTTTACATGAACGGATGTCCAAGCGGCGCATACCCGGCGGCCAAGGCGCCCGTGATGGGGCGCGGCGTGAGCACCGTGAGAGCACCGGTGACGCTGGCCGCGGGTTCATACCCCTGGCTTGTCCAACGCCACATCTTGTCGCGCCAGAGTAGCAGAGCCACAGCATCTTCTCCAAGAACGAATGTGCCGTCGGGCAATTCGGCCCGTTTCGCCTGCCAGCGCGCGTCCGGCCCCGTCCGCGCCGCGTGCAGGAGCCTGTCCATCTCCGCGGCCCGCGGCGCGGGGCCCAGCGTCGGACAGGCCCGCGCCAGGGCGTCGCGAAAGTCCAGGTAGGCGGCCCGCCGGCACTCCGCGCAGGGCCTGTGGCCCGCGGCCAGCGCCACCCATTCGTCGCTGAAGAACAGCTCGGTATAGCTGCGCGGCATCATCATCTCGGGCCGGTGGCGGCCCTTGAAGTCGAGCAGGCAGGAAATCCAGGCCCGGCCGCGCCAGCGCGCCCGCCCGAGCCGCTTCTGCCCGTCGTGCAGCCGCCCGCGATTGCCCATGAGGCTGCCGCGCGCGGGGTCGGCGACGATCTCTCCGAAAGGCGTGACGCGGTTCTGAAGGGGCATGGCGAGAGGGCCCGAAAACGAGGAAGGCCGCGTCCCCTGGGGAACGCGGCCTTCGGGAATTCTGGCGGACCGAGGAGGATTCGAACCCCCGACCCCCTGATTCGTAGTCAGGTACTCTATCCAGCTGAGCTATCGGTCCGTTGGGGCGGCAGATACCCCCCGTGCCGGATGAACGCAAGGGCCCCCTGCGGGATTTTTTCATCAAACCGTCAAAGATCGCCCATCGGCAGGCTGAGCCGGAAGACGGTGCCGTCCTCGTCGCTGCGCACCAGTTCGAGACGGCCGCCATGGCCGCGCACCAGCTCCGAGACGATGGCCAGGCCCAGCCCCACCCCGCCCTTGCGGGCGCTGCCCTGGAAGGCCTGGAACAGGAACTCGCGCGCCTTGGGCGGCAGGCCCGGGCCGGTGTCGCAGACCTCGATCACCCAGTCGGTGTCGGTGACGTGGCCCGCGACCGAAATCTCGCCGGGCTGGCCGCCGCCGATGATCGCCTGCCGCGCGTTGCGCACCAGGTTCGAGATCATCCGGTGCACCTGCTCGGGGTCGCCGCGCACGCTCATGGTGGCGGGCACATCGGGCGAGAGCGAGAGGTCATGATCGCCGATCGCCAGGCGTTCGGCCTCGAAGACATCCTCGACCAGCTCGGCCAGGTTGAAGCGGGTCAGCGTCGGCGCCGGCTCCTCGGCGCGACCGAAGGCCAGGGTGCTCTCGCAGAGGCTCACCGCGCGCTGGATCGAGTTCACCAGCTTCGGCGCCATGCGCTTGACGGTCGGATCCTCGGAGGCCTCGATCCGGTCGGTGAACAGCTGCGCCGAGGTCAGGATGTTGCGGAGGTCGTGGCTGACCCGCGCCACCGCGCCGCCGAGCTGGGCCAGCCGCTCTTTCTGGCGCAGCGACTGGGTGAGCTGGGTCTGCAGCGATTGCAGCGCCTCCTGCGCCTCGCGGACCTCGGTCACCCTGGCGTAGGGCTTGATGATGCGCCGGGCGTCCTCGGGCGCCTCGGCATAGGCCTGCATGTTGCGCACCACGGACTTGATGTTCTTCACCAGGAGCTGACGCACCGCGAAGAACAACAGCCCCGCGGTGATCACCGAGATGAAGGCCGAAAGCGCCAGGATGCGCAGACCGTAGTCGATCATCGCGTCGCGCATCTCGGTGGTGTCCATGGTGACCTCGATCAGCAGCCCCGCCTCGCGCGAGGGGCTGCCGATTACCCGTATCAGCGAGGGCTCGGGCTCGATCAGGCGCCGCACGGCGTCGTAGATCAGCATCGGCGGCCCGGCCTCGCGCAGATCGAAGGTCTCGTCGATCTCGCCCGGCATCGGCGAGGTCAGCACCAGCTGCCGCGCGGTGTCGCGCCGCAGCACGATGTTGAAGACCCCGGCGTTGAGCAGCAGCTCCTCCTCGAGGTCGCGGTCGATCATGTCTGCATCGGCGGCCAGCAGCGCCAGCGAGGCGATCTGCGCCCGCTCGAGCCGGTCGATCAGGTAGTCCTGGCGGAAGCGCGCCACCGAGGGGAAGAAGATGAAGACCTCGGCCAGCATCACGAAAAGAACCGTGAGGATCAGGAACCGGCCGGAGAGCGTGCGGAACATGGAAACGGTAAATACTCCTGCCGCCTACGGCAGATAGCGCTGCACCATGCGGACCACACGCTTCACTGCCTGGGAGTCGAACAATTTCGGGGAAAAGTAGGCCCCCGCCACCCGTTTGTTAAGTTCCCCATAGGTGGGATAGGGCGAGACCGTGTTGGAAACGGCCTTCATCTTCATGCCGTTGGCGATGGCGAAGGCCCAGAAGTTGATGTGCTCGCCCGCCTGGTGGCCGAGGATCGAGGCCCCCACCGGCTTGCCGCCCGCCACCATGACCTTGACGATGCCGTCGGTCTGGCGCTCGGCCTGGGCGCGGTCGTTGCCGTCGTAGTCAAAACGCGCCACCTCCAGCTTGGGGCCGTATTCCTTTCGCGCCTGGGCCTCGGTCAGCCCGACCTGCGCGATCTCGGGGTCGATATAGGTGACCCAGGGGATATGTCGCGTCTTGGCCTTCGCCGGCAGCCCGAAAAGCGCCGATTGCACCACCACCCCGGCGTGATAGCCGGCGACATGGGTGAACTGCATGCCGCCCGCGGCGTCGCCGATGGCATAGACCCGCTTGTTGGTGGTCTTGAGCGCGGCATCGACCTTCACCCCGGTGCGGGTGGTCTCGATCCCGGCCTTCTCGAGGTCGAGCCCCTCGGTATTGGCCTTGCGTCCGACCGCCACCAGGATGTGCGAGCCCTTGAAGACGCGGCCGTCCTCGACCTCGACCTCGAGCGCGCCCTCGCTGCCGCGCACCGCCTTGGCGGGGGCCTCCTCCTCGATGGCAATGCCCTCGGCGCGCAGCTTCTCAAGCGCCACGGCGGTCAGCTCGGGGTCGTCCTTGCCCAGCGCCTTGGCGCCCTCGATCACCGTCACCTCGGAGCCGAGCCGCCGGTGCGCCTGGGCCATCTCCATGCCGATCGGCCCGCCGCCGATGACGATCAGGTGGTCTGGCCGCTCGCGCAGCGCCCAGAGCGTCTCGTTGGTCAGATAAGGCACCTGGTCGAGCCCGGGGATCGGCGGCACGAAGGCGGTGGAGCCGGTGGCGATCACGATCCGCCGCGCGGTGATGCGCTTGTCGCCGGCTTCCACGGTGTCCTCCGAGACGAAGCGGCCATGCTCGCGGATCACCCGCACGCCGAAGCCCTCGAATCGCTCCTGGCTGTCGTGCGGCTCGATGGCGGCGATCACGCCCTGCACGTGGTCCTTGGCAGCGGCGTAATCGACCTGCGGCTCGACCGGGGCGATGCCATAGGCGCCGGCCTTGCGCATCCCATGGGCGACCTTGGCCGATTTGATCAGCGCCTTGGAGGGCACGCAGCCGTAGTTCAGGCAGTCGCCGCCCATCTTGTGCCGCTCGAGCAGGGTCACATCGGCGCCCATCTGCGCGGCCCCCGCGGCGACGGAGAGCCCGCCGGAACCCGCACCGATGACGAGGAGGTCGGTCTTGATCTCTTGCATGGCTCAGAGCCCTTTCTTGCCGCGCACGGCCTTGAGGAGGATCGGCAGCGCGGCCAGCGCGCAGAGGCCCAGGATCGGCAGCAGGATATGCGGCTCGAAGATGATCCCGAGATCCGGCGTCTCGCCGCGCTCGAAGACCTGGCCGAGGCCCGCGCCCACCGAGGTATAGACCACCGCGCCGGGGATGATCCCGAGGAAGGTCGTCACCACGAAGCGCCAAAGGCTGACGCCCACGAAGGCCGGCACGACATTGGCCACGAAGAAGGGCACCGCGGGCACCAGGCGGATGAGAAAGAGCATCTCCCACTGGTTCTCGTCGATGCCCGACTTGATCCGGCGCACCAGCCCGTCCGAGGCGTTCATCTTCTGCGCCATGCGCTCGCCCAGGCCCCATTTCGCGGCGGCGAAGATCGCCGTGGCGCCGAGCGTCGCGGCGGACACGTTGAAGAGCGCGCCGGGGAAGGTGGCAAACAGAAACCCGCCGGTCAGCGTCGCGATGGTCGCCCCGGGCAGCGAGAAGGCCACGATGGTCACATAGGCCGCCATGAAAAGCGCCACGGTCAGCCCGTAGTTGGCATCCCTGAAGGCCAGGAGCGCCTCGCGATTCTCCCGCAGCGTCTCGAAGGTCAGGTAGTCCTTCAGCGTCACGGCGCCGATCACCGCGACGATCGCGATGGCGACGAGCGGCAGGTTGCGCAAGAGCGCGTTGCGGCGCGGCTCCCGGTCGGTCATGGGCTGTTCCATCTCGCTGTCTCTGTCCTGGGTCTTTTGTCTCTGACCCTAGACATGCGCCCGCAGGCGAGGTTCCGACAGCGCTCTCACGGGCGGTTGATGTGGGCGGGGGGATTCGCCCGGAGCGGGGGCTGTTCTGTAACATTCCGCCCGGCTATTGTTGCAGGTGGCCCGCCCGCGCCGCCTCGCGCGCGCCCGCGCGAGCTATATATTGCGCGGGTCCAGGCCCGCCCCGCCAAGCATCCCGGGGTGCGCGGAAATTTCCGCCCCGGGCGGCCGCCGGAGGTTTGACATGCCGCCGAGGCTCGCCTATAGGCCGGGCTTCGAGAGATTCATCGGCCCCGTGGACGCCGCCGCGCCGGGCCCGAGACCACGGAGACTAGAGATGTCGAAACGCACGTTTCAACCGTCCAACCTGGTGCGCAAGCGCCGTCACGGGTTTCGTGCGCGCATGGCCACCAAGGCCGGCCGCAAGATCCTGAACGCCCGCCGCGCCCGCGGCCGGAAGAGCCTGAGCGCGTAACCCGCGCCAGGAGCGACCTGATGACGCCGCCGAAGGCCCCCGACCAGACGGACGGGACACCGCCTTCGGCGGCTTTGTCATGTCCGGAGGTCAGCGCGCCCCTCTGCACCATGAAGACCCGCGCGGAGTTCCTGCGCGCCGCCCGCGCCGACAAGCAGGGCACCAAGGGGCTCCTGGTGCAGGGCCGCGCGCGCGCCGAGGACGCGCCCGAAGGTGGCGCGCCTGCCGAGATCCGCGTGGGCTACACCTGCTCCAAGAAGGTCGGCAATGCCGTCGCCCGCAACCGCGCCAAGCGCCGGCTGCGCGCCGCCGCGCGGGCGGTGATCGCCGCCGACGGCCGGCCGGGCTGGGACTACGTGCTGATCGGCAAGCGCGAGGTCACCGCCGCGCGCAGCTTCGAGGGGCTCCTGTCGGACCTGCGCTACGCGCTGCGCAAGCTGCACGAGCGCGCCAGATGACGCCGCTGGCCCGCCTGGTCGCCCTGCCCGTGCACGGCTACCGGCTGTTCCTGTCGCCCTGGCTCGGCCGCTCCTGCCGCTTCGATCCGAGCTGCTCGCGCTATGCGCTCGAGGCGCTCGAGACGCACGGCGCGCTGCGCGGCGGCTGGCTGGCGCTCAGGCGCATCGCGCGCTGCCATCCCTGGGGCGGCAGCGGCATCGACGACGTGCCCCCGCCCGGCCCCGGGCGCTGAGGGTCATCCGCGGCGGGCACTTCCCCAAGCCCCGCGCTTTTGGCAAGAGGACGGTCATGTTCGACAACGCCGACGACATCCACCCGCTCTTCGAGGGCGCGCCCAAGTCCACGGAGTTCAAGAAGCTCCGCAAGCGCATCGTGCAGGCCACCCGCGAGGCGGTCGACCAATACGGCATGGTCGAGAAGACCGCCGACGGCCGCCGCCCGAAGTGGCTGGTCTGCCTCTCGGGCGGCAAGGACAGCTACACCCTGCTCGCCGTCCTGCACGAGCTGCAGTGGCGCGGGCTCCTGCCGGTGGACATCCTGGCCTGCAACCTCGACCAGGGGCAGCCGGGCTTTCCCGCGACCGTCCTGCCGGAGTTCCTCGAGAAGATGCGCGTGCCGCATCGCATCGAATACCAGGACACCTATTCCGTGGTGGTCGACAAGGTGCCCGAGGGGCGCACCTTCTGCGCGCTCTGCTCGCGGCTGCGGCGCGGCCATCTCTACCGCATCGCCCGCGAAGAGGGCTGTTCGGCGGTGGTCCTCGGCCATCACCGCGACGACATCCTCGAGACCTTCTTCATGAACCTCTTCCACGGCGGGCGGCTCGCGACCATGCCGCCGAAGCTGGTCAACGAGGAGGGCGATCTTTTCGTCTACCGCCCGCTCGCCCATGTGGCCGAGGCCGATTGCGACAGGTTCGCCCGCGCCATGGGCTATCCGATCATTCCCTGCGACCTCTGCGGCAGCCAGGACGGGCTGCAGCGCCAGCAGGTGAAGCAGATCCTCGACCAGTGGGAAAAGAACAGCCCCGGCCGCCGGCAGGTGATGTTCCGGGCGCTGATGAACGCGCGGCCCTCGCATCTGCTGGACCCCGGGCTTTTCGATTTCGCCGGGCTGATGCGCTCGAAGACGCCCGAAAGCGCGGAACCCGAGGCGCCGGCGGTGCCCGAGCTGCGTTAAGCGGACGTTCAGGGAATCACGTTAGCCTCCGGCCCGAACTGTGGTGAAACACTCGGGACGGTCGCGGTGGGCCCTCAAAGGTTGTCGTCATTGCTGGAGCAGTCGCCCGCGGTCCTGCCGCCGCTGCTGCTTGGCCTCGCGGGGCTGGCCGCCCTGCCGGCGCTGGGGCCGGTCTGGGCCTGGCCGCCCATGGCGCTGGCCCTGGCCTTCGCGCTGCCCGGCCTGCGGGTCCTGCCGCGCGGGCCCGCGCCCGACGCCCTGCCCCGCGACGGCGGCCATGGCGCCTTCCTGCGCGCCGCCCCCGCCGCCTGGCGCGGCCCGCCCGGCAGCCGGCCGGTCTTCGTTCTTGCGGCCCTCGGCGGGCTCGACCGGATCGCCGCCCAGCAGGGCGGCGCGGCGCTGCGGCAGGCCCGCGCGATCTGCCTCGACCGGCTGGCCGAAGTGGTGCGCGACACCGATGTGATCGCGACCCTCGGCGACAGCCGCCTGGCGCTGTCCGCCGCCCTGCCCCCCGACGGGGCCGAGGAACTGGCTGCCCGCCTGCGCGCCCGGCTCGAGGATCCGCTGGTTCTCGCCGGCCTGCGCTACTACCCGACCGCCGCGCTCGGCATTGCCTGCGGCGAGGGGCCCGAGACCCGGGCCGAACCGCTTCTCGACCGGGCCGAGGTGGCGCTGGACGCCGCCCTGCGCGACGGCGCCTCCCAGATCCGGCTCTGGACCCCCGCCCTCGCGGAAGAGGCCGAGACCCGGCGCGCCCTGGCCCGCCGCGTCGCCCGCGCGCTCGAGACCGGGGAAATCCTGCCCTGGTTCCAGCCCCAGGTGGTGACCGCCACCGGCGCGCTCAGCGGGGTCGAGGTGCTGGCGCGCTGGAACCACCCCGAACGCGGCATCGTGCCGCCGGCGCAGTTTCTCGACGCGCTGGCGCAATCGGGCCGCGCGGGCAAGCTCGGCGGGGCCATGCTTTCCGCCGCCATGGCCGCGCTTTCCGGCTGGGACCGGCAGGGGCTCTCGGTGCCGCGCATCTCGGTCAACTTCGGCGCCGAGGAACTGGCCGACCCCAAGTTGGTCCCGCGCCTGCGCTGGGACCTCGACCGTTACGGGCTCACGCCCGAGCGCATCGGCATCGAGGTGCTGGAGTCGGTCCTCGCCCGCCACCGCGACTCCGAGGTGGCGCGCAACGTCCGGGCCCTGGCCGACCTCGGCTGCAGCATCGAGCTCGACGATTTCGGCACCGGCTCCGCCCCGATCAGCACGCTGCGGCTCCTGCCGATCCGGCGGCTGAAGATCGACCGGAGCATCGTCGCCGACCTCGACCGCGACGCGGGCCAGCACCGGATGGTGGCGGGCATCCTCTGCCTCGCCGACCGGCTCGGCCTCGACACGATCGCCGAAGGGGTGGAGCGCACCGGCGAACACGACCGGCTCGTCGACCTCGGCTGCGGGCATATCCAGGGCTACGGCATCGCCCGCCCGATGTCCGGCAAGGGCTTCGCCACCTGGCTCGCCGCCCGCGAAGCCCGCCGCGCCGCCCGCGCACCGAGAAGCCGCTCGGCATGAGGGGCTAGGCTGGGCGGGAAGGTGCGGCGCCCAGCAAGTCGGAGCGCGCCGCCTGCCGCGCGCCAGTCCGGTGGGTAGCCGCACGGGCACTGCCAAGCACTTACGCCCCCTTCTCCGGCGGCGAGCCCCCCGGAGCCTCGCACAACGCTCACCGCGACACGCCACCTGCCAGCGCCCCGCACCACTCCGCCTGCGCTCACCGCACCTAACCTACCAACACCCGCACCCCCCTGCCCCCCGCCGCGCCACCGAAGGCGCGCGGCTCCGCCACACCAGCCGCTCACCTCGAATCGACTTGACCTTCAGGGCCCCGCCCTGTTGAACCCGAGCCACTTGCAGCAAGTCAGGACCGGTCGGACATGGACGATCAGAACAAGAACCTTCTCATCGCGACAGCCCTCTCTTTCGTCGTGATCCTCATATGGTTCGTGCTCTTCCCGCCGCCGGAGACACCGACCGATCCGAACGCGCCCGCGGTCACCGAAAGCCAGGCGGGCGACCCCGCCGAGGCGCCCTCGACCGCCTCGGTCCCGGGCAGCGCGCCCGACGCCGAAGGCGCCGGCAGCGCCCAGACCACCTCCGCGGCGACCCAGACCGCCGAGGACGCGCCGCGCGTCGCCATCGACACCCCGCGGGTCAAGGGCTCGCTCTCGCTGCGCGGCGGCCGGATCGACGACCTCAAGCTCAAGGACTACACCGAGACCATCGAAGAGGGCTCGGCCATCGTCTCGCTCTTCAACCCGGTGGGCGGCGACCAGTCGTATTACGCGCTCTACGGCTGGGCCCCAGGCCAGGGTCTGACCGCCGGTGACGTGCCCGGCCCCAACACCGAGTGGCGCGTCGCCGAAGGCGAGACCCTGACCGCCGACAGCCCGGTCGTGCTGGAATGGGAAAGCCCCGCCGGGCTGATCTTCCGCCGCCAGATCGCGGTCGACGAGAACTACATGTTCACCGTCACCCAGTCGGTCGACAACCCCACCGGCGACGCCCGCCGGCTGGCCCCCTACGGCATCCTGGCGCGCCACGGCGAACCGGTGAACGCCAAGAACTTCTTCATCCTGCACGAGGGCGCCATCGCCATGTCCGATGGCGAGCTGACCGAGATCGGCTGGGGCGACATGACCGACCTGCCGAGCGAGGGCAACGCCCAGGCCGAGCGCCTGCAGGTCGGCGAGGACGGCTGGATCGGCTTCACCGATCACTACTGGATGTCGACCCTGATCCCCGCCCCCGGCAGCGGCTTCCGCGCCGCGGCGAAATACGACGCGGCCCGCGACATCTACCAGACCGAGGCGGTGCTCCCGACCGTGGACCTCGCCGCCGGCGGCACCTCCGAGGTCACCACCCGGCTCTTCGCCGGCGCCAAGGAATGGGAGACCATCCGCGAATACCAGGCGACCGGCATCGACCGCTTCGTCGATTCCATCGACTGGGGCTGGTTCTTCTTCCTCACCAAGCCGATCTTCTGGGTCCTGCACGAGCTGAACGAGCTGATCGGCAATATGGGCGTGGCGATCATCACCCTGACGCTGCTGATCAAGGCGCTGCTGCTGCCCCTGGCCTACAAGTCCTATGTCTCCATGGCGAAGATGAAGGAACTTCAGCCCGAGATGGAGAAGATCAAGGAGCGCGCCGGCGACGACCGCCAGAAGCTCCAGCAGGAGATGATGGGCCTCTACAAGAAGGAAAAGGTGAACCCCGCCTCGGGCTGCCTGCCGATCCTTCTGCAGATCCCGATCTTCTTCTCGCTCTACAAGGTGATCTTCGTCACGCTCGAGCTGCGCCACGCGCCCTTCTTCGGGCCGTTCCGCGACCTTTCGGCGCCGGATCCGACCTCGATCTTCAACTTCTACGGCCTCCTGCCCTGGGGCGCGCCGCCGGAAGGCTCGATCCTGGCTCTGATCTTCATCGGCATCCTGCCGCTCCTGCTCGGCGTCTCGATGTGGCTGCAGCAGAAGCTGAACCCGGCGCCGACCGATCCGACGCAGGCGATGATCTTCGCCTGGATGCCCTGGGTCTTCATGTTCATGCTGGGCAGCTTCGCCTCGGGCCTCGTGGTCTACTGGATCGCCAACAACACGATCACCTTCTCGCAGCAGTATGCGATCATGCGCAGCCAGGGTTACAAACCGGACGTGCTGGGCAACATCCTGTCGGGCTTCAAGAAGAAGAAGGGCGCCGACAGCACATGACCGGGCAGATCGCCTCGATCTGGCGCCACCCGATCAAGAGCCTGGGCCGCGAGGCCCTGGCGCGGGTGGCGCTGGAGCCCGGCCAGGGCCTGCCCTGGGACCGGGCCTGGGCCGTGGCGCACGAGGCCTCGAAGGCCGACGGCACGGCCTGGGCGCCCTGCCAGAACTTCACCCGCGTCGCGCAATCGCTGAAGCTCATGGCCGTCACGGCGGCCTTCGACGACGCCTCCGGCACGATCACCCTGTCACATCCCGACCTGCCCGACCTGAGCGCCCGCCCCGAGACCGAGGGCGCGCGCATCGTCGACTGGCTCGCGCCACTGGTGGCCGAAGGGCGCGCCGCGCCCGCGCGACTGGTCAGGGCCGAGACCCGCGCCATGACCGACAGCGATTTCCCCTCGGTGACGCTCTGCAATCTCAGCTCGCACCGCGCGGTCGAGGACCGGATCGGGCAGAAGCTCTCGATCCACCGCTGGCGCGGCAATCTCTGGCTCGACGGGCTGGCGCCCTGGGAAGAGTTCGACTGGATCGGCCGCGAGCTGCGGGTCGGCACGGCGCGGCTGCGCGTGGTCGAACGCACCGACCGCTGCCGCGCCACCACGGCCAACCCCGAGACCGGCGAAAGCGATGCCGACACGCTGGGCGCGCTGGACCACTGGGGGCACCGCGACTTCTCGGTCCGGGCCGAGGTGCTCGAGCCCGGCGAGATCGCCCTTGGCGACGGGGCCGCCCGGATATGACCGACCGCCTGCCCTTCCCCGTGGCCGAAGAGCCCGACCCGCAGGTCCTCGAGGACGCCCGCAAGCTCTTTGCCGGGGGCGCCGACTTCCTCAAGGGCGTCGTCGCCATGGACGGCCTGCCCGAGGGCGACCGCGCCGAGGTCTGTTTCGCCGGCCGCTCCAACGTCGGCAAATCCAGCCTGATCAACGCGCTGACCGGCCGCAAGGGCCTGGCGCGCGCCTCGAACACGCCGGGCCGCACGCAGGAGATCAACTTCTTCACCCTGGCCGAAAGCCATTACCTCGTGGACCTGCCGGGCTATGGCTACGCCAATGCGCCCCTGCCGGTCGTAGAGAAGTGGCAGCGGCTCCTGAAGCAGTATCTCTCGGGCCGGGCGAACCTGCGCCGGGCCTTCGTGCTGATCGACGCCCGCCACGGGGTGAAATCGGTCGACGAAGAGATCCTGACCCTGCTCGACAAGAGCGCGGTGACCTTCCAGGCGGTGCTGACCAAGGCCGACAAGGTCAAGGAGAAGGACCGCGCCCGGGTGCTGGCCCAGGTGCGCGAGAAGCTCTCCAAGCACCCCGCCGCCTACCCCGAGCTGATCCTGACCTCGGCCGAGAAGGGCGACGGCATCGCCACGCTCCGGGCGATCATCGCGGGCCTCGCCTGAGCGGCCCTTGCGTCGCGCCGGGCAAGACCCGATAAGCGTCCCCGAGCCTTCGTTCCGGGACCACAGATGAAGACGCAGGACATGCAGCGAGACTGGCACGCAACCGCCCGCACCCTATCCGAGGCGCTGCCCTACATGCAGCGCTATTCCGGCGCGATCGTGGTGGTGAAATTCGGCGGTAACGCCATGGGCGACACCGCCGCCATGGCCGAGTTCGCCCGCGACATCGTGCTGATGCGGCAGGTCGGCATCAACCCGGTCGTGGTGCATGGCGGCGGGCCGATGATCAACGAGATGCTCGGCAAGCTCGGGATCGAATCGCAGTTCGTGCGCGGCAAGCGGGTCACCGACCAGGCCACTGTCGAGGTGGTCGAGATGGTGCTGACCGGGCTCGTGAACAAGCGGATCGTGCAGGCGATCATGGACGAGGGCGGCCGCGCGGTCGGGCTTTCCGGTAAGGACGACGACCTCATGGTCTGCACCGCCGACGACCCCGAGCTGGGCTATGTCGGCCGCCCGATCGAGATGAACGTGCAGGTCCTGCGCGACCTCTTCGCCGCGGGCATCATCCCGGTGATCGCCCCGGTGGCGACCGGCATGGACCCGGCCGAGACCTTCAACGTGAACGGCGACACCGCCGCCGGCGCCATCGCCGGCGCGCTCGAGGCCGACCGCCTGCTGCTGCTGACCGATGTGGCCGGCGTGAAGGACACCTCGGGCGAGGTGGTGACCGCGCTGACCCCCGAGGAGGTCCGCGAGATGACCGACGCCGGCACCATCGCGGGCGGGATGATCCCCAAGACCGAAACCGCGCTCAAGGCCATCGAGGACGGTGTGCGGGCGGTGGTGATCCTCGACGGACGGGTGCCCAACGCCTGCCTGTTGGAGCTTTTCACCGAACACGGGGCGGGCTCGCTGATCCGGCCCGCCGATCTGCCCAAGCGCGCGGCGCGGGGCTGACCGGATGCGCCGCCTGATCCTCATGCGCCACGCCAAGTCCGACTGGCACCAGGGGCTCGAGGATCACGACCGGCCGCTGAACAAGCGCGGGCGCCGCTCGGCGGACGCGCTGGGGCGCTGGCTGCGCGAGGAGGGCTGGCAGCCCGACGCCGCGGTCCTTTCCAGCGCCATGCGCACGGTGGAGACGCTGGGCCGGCTCGACCTTGACTGCCCGGTGCGCACCAGCCGCGCGCTCTACCTCGCCGCCCCCGCCGAGATCCTGGAGGCGCTGCGCGAGGAAGAGGCCGAGACCCTGCTGGTGGTCGGCCACAACCCCGGCATCGCCTTCCTGGCCCAGGCGCTGGTCGCCCGCGCGCCCGCCCATGCGCGTTTCGACGACTACCCCACCGGCGCCACGCTGGTGGTCGAGTTCGAGGTCTCGGACTGGGCGGATCTCGCATCGGGCAGCGGGCGGGTCGTGGATTTCGTCATCCCGCGCGAGCTGCCGGGCGTGGAATGACAAACGGGCGCCCCGAGGGGCGCCCGCTAGCAGAAACCTTGAAAATCGCGCCGGTCAGTGACCGAGGATCTGGCTCAGGAAGAGCTTCGTCCGCTCGTTCTGCGGGTTGTTGAAGAACTCCTCGGGCTCGTTCTGTTCGACGATCTGGCCCTGGTCCATGAAGATCACCCGGTTCGCGACCTGGCGCGCGAAGCCCATCTCGTGGGTCACGCAGAGCATGGTCATCCCCTCCTCGGCGAGCTCGACCATGGTGTCGAGCACCTTCTTGATCATCTCGGGGTCGAGCGCCGACGTGGGCTCGTCGAAAAGCATGATCCGCGGCTTCATGCAGAGCGAGCGCGCAATGGCCACCCGCTGCTGCTGACCACCCGAGAGCTGGCCGGGGTATTTGTCGGCCTGCTCGGGGATCTTCACCTTCTCGAGGAAATGCATCGCCGTGGCCTCGGCCTCGTGCTTGGGCGTCTTGCGCACCCAGATCGGGGCCAGCGTGCAGTTCTCGAGGATGGTGAGATGCGGGAAGAGGTTGAAGTGCTGGAACACCATTCCGACCTCTGAGCGGATCGTGTCGATGTTCTTGATGTCCGAGGACAGCACCGTCCCGTCGACCTCGATCCGGCCCTTCTGGTGCTCCTCCAGCGCGTTGATGCAGCGGATCAGCGTCGACTTGCCCGAGCCCGAGGGCCCGGCGATGACGATGCGCTCGCCGCGGTAGACCGTCAGGTCGATGTCGCGCAGGACGTGGAAGCTTCCGAACCACTTGTTCATGTTCTCGATCGAGATCGCGACCTCGTTCGAAACCTGCATCTGGCTGCTCTCGGCGGCCTGCGTATCGGTGGCGACATTTGTCATGTTGGGTCTCCCTTACCGATGGTCCGTGGCAAGCTCGCGTTCGAGCCACTGGGAATATTTCGAGATGCCGAAGCAGACGACGAAGAACAGGAGCGCGGCAAAGCCCAGAAGCTCCCAGTAGACGCCGTTCCAGTCCGTCGAGGCGAGGATCGGGCCGCGGATCATGCCCACAAGGTCGAACATCGAGATGATCGAGACCAGCGTGGTGTCCTTGAAGAGGCCCACCGCCACGTTGACGATGCCCGGGATGGAGATCTTCAGCGCCTGCGGCAGGATGATCAGCCGCATCGCCTGCGCGTAGTCGAGGCCGAGGCTGTCGGCCGCCTCGTATTGGCCCTTGGGCAGCGCCGCGAGTCCGCCCCGGATCACCTCGGCGATATAGGCCGAGGCGAACATGGTGATCATGATGATCACCCGCAGGATCAGGTCGAAGTTGCTGCCCGGCGGCAGGAAGTAGGCCAGGACCACATTCGCCACGAAAAGCAGCGTGATCAGCGGCACGCCGCGGACGAACTCGATGAAGATCACGCAGATCGCCTTGATGATCGGCATGTCCGAGCGGCGCCCCAGCGCCAGAGCGATGCCGAAGGGGATCGAGAGCGACACGCAGACCGTCCCGAGGATCAGGTTCAGCATGAAGCCGCCCATGTTCCGCGAAGCGACGGGTTCGAGCGCCACGATGCCCTCGGTCGGGATGAAGCCCACCACGAACCAGAAGACCAGCGCCGCCAGGATGCCTCCGAAGAAGCCCATGGCGAAGCTCTGCGCGACCAGCCGGCTGTAGGTCAGGTAGCCCGCGACGATGCCCGCCGCGGCGAAGATCGGCACCAGGATCGAGCCGCCCCAGATCAGCCAGTAGGCCAGGAAGGGATAGACCGCGGTGAAGACCAGCATCTGCGCCGGGAAGACCTTGCGGAAGAGCACCGGCGCGATGGCGATGAACAGCAGCACGAAGGCCACCGTCGGGCGCCAGTACTGTTCGGAGGGATACTGGAACCCGAAGAGAAGCTGGTTCCAGCGTTCGGTCAGCACCGCGAAGCAGCCGCCGAGCTGGCCCTCGAGGATCTCGCGGCAGGCGCGGATCGAGGGCGCGTCCCAGATCCCGTTCAGGAACCAGGGCATCACCGAGGATAACATCCACCAGATGCAGTAGAGCGCCAGCAGCGTCAGGATGCCGTTCGGGATCGTCGAGAAGAGGTTCTCGCGCATCCATTTCACCACCCCGCGCTCGGCCCCGGGGGGCTCCTGCTCGGGCAGCATGGTGTCGCGGACGAAGCGGACGGAATGGGCGTGGGTATCGGCCATCTCAGCGCTCCTTCAGCGACACGGAGGAGTTGTAGACGTTCATCACCGCCGAGATCGTCAGGCTGATCGCCAGGTAGAAGGCCATGAGCAGGAGGATGGACTCGATCGCCCGGCCGGTCTGGTTCAGCGTGATGCCCCCCAGCGTGCCGGTCAGGTCCATGTAGCCCACCGCGATCGCCAGCGAGGAGTTCTTGGTGATGTTGAGGTAATGCGAGATCAGCGGCGGCACGATCACCCGCAGCGCCTGCGGCAGGACCACGAGGTTCATGATCCGGTTCGGACGCAGCCCCAGCGAGGCGGCGGCCTCGCTCTGGCCGCGGCTCACCGACAGGATGCCCGCGCGCACGTTCTCGGCGATGAAGGCGCCGGTGTAGATCGCCAGCGCGAACCAGAGCGCGATGAGCGAGCCCAGGATGTTGATCCCGCCGGTGAAGTTGAAGCCGCCGAGCTCGGGCAGCTCAAGCGAGATCGGCTGCCCCAGCGCGAAGAACACCAGGAGCGCCGGCACGAAGGCGATGGCCAGCGCCGGCCAGCCCATCGGCAGCAGCTTGCCCGTGGCGTAAAGAAGCCGCGTGGCGTAGCGGCGGTAGGCGAAGGCGCCCACCACGCCGGCCAGGAAGACCAGCATGACCGCCCAGCCGCCGGCCTCGAAGATCGGCTTCGGGATATAGACCCCGCGGTTGGTGAAGGCGATGGCGCCGAAGAGCATCGAGGCCTCGGGGTCCTCGCCCCGGAAGGCGCGCGGCGCCGGCAGCACCGCGGTCATGACGGTGAAGATGATGATGATCCAGATCAGCACCGGCACGTTGCGGAAGGCCTCGACGTAGATCGACATCAGCTGGCGCACGAGCCAGTTGTTCGACAGCCGCAGCACGCCCGCGAAGACCCCGATCACCGTGGCGGTGATACAGGCCAGGAAGGACACCAGGAGCGTGTTCAAGACGCCCACCAGCGAGGCCCGCCAGTGGTCCATCTGGTTGTCGTATTCGATCAGCGTCTGGTTGATGTCGTAATTGGCCGGATCTCCGAGGAAGCCGAAGGAGATCGTCAGCCCGGCGTCTTCGAGGTTCTGCGCGAGGTTCGAGCCCAGGTAGGCGAACAAGGCTGCGACGCAGACGAGCGCGATGAACTGGAACGTATAAGCTCGATACCGCGTGTCGTTCAGCAGCATGGACAGCTTGAACGAACTCTGCGGAGGATCGCTGAGTGTCGTCATTGGGGTATCCCTGAGGTTCTCCAGGACATTCTGCCGCGCGGTTGCTCCGCGCTGGCCGGCCTGGATGCGTTATGGTCCGTCGATGCGGAAACGCGAAGGGGCGCGGGGATCCCCCCGCGCCCCTTGCAAGGCTATCTTAGCGGAACGGCGGTGCGTAGAGAAGGCCACCGTCGGTCCACTGCGCGTTCAGGCCGCGCGAGAGGCCGATCGGGGTCGACTCGCCGATGTGACGGGCAAAGAGCTCGCCGTAGTTGCCGCCGGCCGCGATGGCGCGGCGCGCCCATTCGGCGTCGAGGCCCAGCTTGGAGCCCAGCTCGTCCTCGGTACCGAGGATCCGCTTCACTTCCGGGCTGCCGTTGGTCGCCATTTCCTCGATGTTGGTCGAGGTGATGCCGTATTCCTCGGCCGCGATCAGCGCGTTGAGGGTCCAGCGCACCACGTCGCCCCATTCGTTGTCGCCATGGCGCACGAGCGGGCCGAGCGGCTCTTTCGAGATGATCTCGGGCAGAACGACGTGGTCGCCCGGGTTCTCGAAGGCGGCGCGGGTCGCGGCAAGGCCGGATGCGTCGGTGGTGTAGACGTCACAGGCGCCGGCCAGGTACTGCTGCTGCGCCTCGGCGTTGGTCTCGATCGGAACCGGAGTGTACTCCATGTTGTTCCGGCGGAAGTAGTCCGCGAGGTTCAGCTCGGTGGTGGTGCCGGTCTGGATGCAGACGGTCGCGCCGGCCAGCTCGGTGGCCGAGGAGACGCCCAGCGCCTTCGGGACCATGAAGCCCTGGCCGTCGTAGTAGTTCACGCCGACGAATTCGAACTTCAGGTCGACGTCGCGGGTGAAGGTCCAGGTGGTGTTCCGCGCGAGCATGTCGATCTCGCCCGAAGCCAGCGCGGTGAAGCGCGTCTTGCCGGTGGTCGGCACGAATTCCACGGCGGTCGGATCCTGCAGGACCGCGGCGGCCACGGCGCGGCAGACCGCGACGTCGAAGCCGTCCCACTCGCCGTTGGCATCCGGTGCGGCGAAGCCCACCAGGCCGGTGGTCACACCGCAGTTCAGAGTGCCGCGTTCCTGCACGTCACTCAGCGTTTGGGCGCTGGCTGCACCGGCGGCAAGGCCGGCCACGGTCAACGCGCCAAGAAATACGGTCTTCTTCATATTTACCTCTTCCTGTTGCCCACCCGTTACCGGGCGGATTTTCGGCGGCCCTTGCCGGGCCGCGCATTGGACTGAGCGGAAGCGAAATTCCGCTGAGCGTGTCGAACTTTGGTCGAATTCCTCCTGCGAGGTCAACCCAAACAGCCTGCAAATCGGGCAAAGGACGCAGGCTGCCGAAAGCTCAGGCAGCCCCGCCGTCGCCGGCCGCGCCGCTCTGCACGCGCGAGAGCTGCCAGACCCTGAGCGCGTCCTGGAATTGCGCCTTCTTGCGCGCCGCCAGCTCGGCCGCCTCCTCGTCGACGCCCCATTGCTCTTCCTGCCAGGTCTCGTCGAGCCGCGAGGCGGCCCAGATCGCCTCGGGCTCCTGCCCTTCGGCGGCGGCGAATCCCAGGACCAGCGAGCCGGTGAGCGACACCAGGTCATGAAAAGCCGCCAGCCCGAAGTCGTCGATCCGGTGCACCTCGGCGCGCAGCGCCTCGAGGGCGGTGGCGGCCTGGGGCGCATGCATGATGCCGGTGCGCGGCGCGAGCCGCGCGCCGTAGCGCGCCTCGGCCCAGTCGAGATAGGGGTCCCAAGTCTCGGCCTGGCGCGCCACCAGCTCGACCGGCGCATCGGCGCGGTAGCACAGCAGGTCGCTGTCGCCATAGGCGGCCAGCATGTCGGCCACCTCGGCGCGCTGGACGCGCAGCTTGTCGATGGCGGCATTGGCGCTGCGGGTGATCGGCATGGAGGTCGGATCGACCTCATCGCCCTGGGCCTGCCATTCCGCCGCGATGGCCGCGGCATAGGCCTCGGTCGGAACCACCAGCGCCGCCTTGGCCGGGGTCTTGATCGGCCGCCCGTCGAGCAGCACGCGGAAGCCGCCCTCGACCGCCTCGGTTTGCGCCTCCGACCAGAAGCGCCGCATCGCCCATCCGCTCATCTTTCGCCCCATATCCGGTTCAGCAGCGCCGGCAGCGCCGCGATGTCGTCGATCAGGTGATGCGCGGCCGTCAGCCGCGCGCGGGGGTGATAGCCCCAGGTGACGCCGATGGCCACCGCCCCCGCGGCGCAGGCCATCTCCATGTCATAGGCGGTGTCGCCGACCATGACCGCGCGCTCCGCCGCCACGCCGGTTTCCGAGAGCGCCGCCTCGAGCATCGCGGGATGCGGCTTCGAGGGGTGCTGGTCGGCGGTCTGCGTGGTCACGAAGCGCGCCCCGAAAGGCACCGAGCCCAGCAGCGCGTCGAGCCCACGCCGCGACTTTCCGGTGGCGATGCCCAGCAGCCAATGCGGCACCTCGGCGAGGCGCTCCACCGTCTCGGCGACGCCGGGATAAAGCGGCGCCTCCCCACTGCCCGCGGCGCGGCGCGCGGCATAGCTTTGCTTGTAGGCTTCGACCATCTCGGCGCGGGTCTCGGGCGCCTCCTCGGGCGCCAGGGTCTCCATCGCGACGGGCAGCGAGAGGCCCACCACCCCCAGCACCTCGGCGCGCGCGGGCGCCGGGCGCGCGGCCCGGGCGAAGGCGTCCCCCATGGCGGAGAGGATGTCGGCCTGGCTGTCGACCAGCGTGCCGTCGACGTCGAAAACCACCAGCCGCAGCTCGGGGGTCATTCCTCCTCCGAAAAGGGGTCGCTCGGCACGTCCATCGGGTCCCAGGCGACGTAGTCCCAGGTCTTCTCCATGTGGTCGGGCAGAGGCGCGGTGACGTTCAGCCGCACGCCCGAGACCGGGTGCTCGATCGAGATCGACCGGGCGTGCAGATGCAGCTTGCGGCTGATCTCGCCGCCGAGCTGCGCGCCCCAGCCGTCGCCCAGGTTCTCCTGCCCCGAGCCGCCGTATTTGCCGTCGCCCACGATCGGATGGCCCAGCGCCGCCATATGCGCGCGCAGCTGATGGGTGCGCCCGGTGACCGGCACCAGCGCCACCCAGGCGGCGCGCTTGCCCAGCTCTGACAGCACCGCGTAATCGGTGGTGGCGTTCTTGGCGCCCTCGGTGGTCTTCACCGCGTCGGGATGCACGGGCAGCATCTTCTCGCCCTCGCCGCCCTTGCCGTGGCCGGGCGCCTTCACCAGGCCCATCTGGATCGTGCCCATGCGCGGCGCGGGCACGCCGGCGACGGCGGCCCAGTAGATCTTGCGGGTCTCGCGGGCGCGGAACTTCTCGGCCAGGTCCTTGGCCACCGCGCGGGTCCGCGCCAGGAGCAGCACCCCCGAGGTGTCCTTGTCGAGCCGGTGCACCAGGCGCGGCTTCTCGTCGAAGCCGAAGGTCAGCGCCTCGGCCATGCCGTCGACATGGCGGGTCTGCTTCGAGCCGCCCTGTGTCGGCAGCCCCGGCGGCTTGTTCAGCGCAATGATATGGTCGTCGCGGAACAGCACGCAGGCGCGGATCATCTTGGCATCCGCCTCCGAGACGCTGGGCTTCGGCCGCGAGGCGACGTCGCCCGGCTCGGGGATCGGCGGGATGCGCACCTGGGCGCCGACCTCGAGCCGGTGATTGGCCTTCACCCGCCCGCCGTCGACGCGCAGCTCGCCCTTGCGGCACATCTTCTCGATCCGGCCCTGGGCGAGATGCGGGAACAGCCGCTTCAGCCAACGGTCGAGCCGCTGGTCGCCCTCGCCCGGTCCGACGGTGATCGTCTGCACTCCGCTCATTGCGTCAGCCCCCGCGCCAGGAATAGCCCCGCCGCGAGCGCGGCGAGGGACAGGATCACCGAGGCCGCCGCGTAGCCCGCCGCCAGCCCGGCCTGCCCCCGCTCGTACAGCGTCACCGCGTCGAGCGAGAAGGCCGAGAAGGTGGTGAAGCCGCCCAGGAGCCCGGTCATCAGGAAGGGCGCCCAGCGCATCGCGCCGGCCTGGGCCAGCGCCACGGCGAGGCAGCCCATCGCGAAGGAGCCCGCGACGTTCACGCTCAGCGTCCCCCAGGGAAAGCCCGGCCCCAGCGCCCGCAGCGCCCAGAGCCCGGTCAGATGCCGCGCCAGCGCGCCGAGCGCGCCGCCAAGCGCGACCTGGATCAAGGTGCCTGTCATGTCTGGCGCATCGCCCCCTCGCGACCGCTTGTCAAGATGCGCGGGCCTGCCCCGGGCCCGCCAAACGCCTGCCCCGCAGGGCCATCGCCGCCCCCGTGGCGCTTTGTGCCTTTCCCTTGGCCCTCGGCCTCATGTAGCGTTTGCGCGCCAAGGAGGTCCCCCATGCTCTCGCGCCGCCGTTTCCTGCACAGCCTGACCGCTTCGACGGCCCTGCTGGGCTTGCCCGCGCGCGCCGGAGCGGAGGCGGGCCCCGCGATTCTCGCCGCCGGACCCTCGCGCCACCGGATCGCGCCCGAGGGCCTGCCCGAGACCGATCTCTGGACCTTCAACGGCAGCTTCCCCGGCCCCGAGCTGCGCTTTGCCCAGGGCGGGCGGCTGGCC
Source organism: Roseivivax sp. (assembly GCF_054552075.1). NCBI lineage: Bacteria > Pseudomonadati > Pseudomonadota > Alphaproteobacteria > Rhodobacterales > Roseobacteraceae > Roseivivax > Roseivivax sp. Next base: position 13,064 of record NZ_JBTOLZ010000021.1, on the reverse strand, counting down.
TGCCGGGTGGAGAACCGGCTCGAGGCGCCGACGGCGGTGCATTGGCACGGGCTCCGGCTCGACAACGCCATGGACGGGGTGCCCGGCGTGACCCAGGCGCCGATCCTGCCCGGCGAAGAGTTCGACTATGCCTTCGACCTGCCCGACGCGGGCACCTATTGGTATCACTCCCACGCCCAGAGCGTGGAACAGGTCGAGCGCGGGCTTTACGGCGCGCTGATCGTCGAGGAGGCCGAGGCCCCCGAGGTCGACCGCGACCTGACGCTGGTCCTCGACGACATCCGCATGGCGCGCGGCGCGCAGCTTGCGGGGGATTTCGACAACCTGCACGACCGCGCCCATGCCGGGCGGATCGGCAACGTGGTCCTGACCAATGGCGCGCCCGAGCCGCGCTACGAGGTGCGCCGCAACGACCGGCTGCGCCTGCGGCTGGTCAATGCCGCCAACGCGCGGATCTTCGAGCTGGGGCTCTACGGCCTCTCGGGCTGGGTCATGGCGCTCGACGGGATGCCGCTTGCGGCACCCCAGGCGCTGACCGGGCCGATGGTCCTGGCACCGGGGCAGCGCATCGACCTGATCGTCGATGTGACCACCGCCGAGGACGAGGCCTTCCTTCTGCACCTCGAACGGAACGGCGGCTACGCGCAGGCGGTCTTCGGCGTGGCCCCGGGCGCCGGCGCGCGGCGGCCCGAGCCCGCGCCCCTGCCGCCCAACCCCGAGTTCCCGATCGACCTTGCCGGGGCGGTGCCGCAGCGGGTGTTGATGTCCGGCGGGGCCATGCGCCCGCTGGGCGAGGCGATCCACCAGGGCGAGGTGCTGACCGGCCGCGAGCTGACCGACCGGGGGCTCGTCTGGGCGCTGAACGGCCAGGCCGGGCGGGACATCCTGCCGCTCGTCGAGGTGCCGCGCGGCGCCAGCGTGCGGCTCGGGCTCGCCAATGACACCGCCTTCCGGCACGCCATGCATCTGCACGGGATGCATTTCGCCCAGGTGCGGCCCGACGGCACGCTCGGCCCCCTGCGGGACACGCTGCTCATGGCGCCCGACGAGACCACCGAGATCGCCTTTGCCGCCCACAACCCCGGCGACTGGCTGTTTCACTGCCACATGCTGGGGCATCATGCCGGCGGCATGGGCACCTTCATCCGGGTCACCGCCTGAGCGGCCTTGCGCGACTCGCGCGCATGGGTAAGGTTTGATCAATTGATCAAATTTTGCCCGGACCCCGGAGGCTCTCATGGACGGCACGCTCAGCGCCAACGACCTCAGCCACATCGTCACCGCCGACAAGGCGCATGTCTGGCATCACCTGAGCCAGCACAAACCCTGGGAGAAGAGCGACCCCAACATCATCATCGAGGGCAAGGGCCTCAGGGTCTGGAACCAGGCCGGCAAGGAGCACCTCGACGCGGTCTCGGGCGCGGTCTGGACGGTGAACGTGGGCTACGGCCGCGAAGAGATCGCCCGCGCGGTCTACGAGCAGCTCGTGAAGATGAACTATTTCGCCGGGGCCTCGGGCTCTGTGCCCGGCGCGCTCTTCGCCGAGCGGCTGATCGGCAAGATGCCGGGTCTGAGCCGGGTCTACTACTGCAACTCCGGCTCGGAGGCCAACGAGAAGGCCTTCAAGATGGTCCGCCAGATCGCCCACAAGCGCTACGGCGGCAAGAAGCACAAGATCCTCTACCGTGACCGCGACTACCATGGCACCACGCTCGGCTGCCTCTCCGCCGGCGGCCAGGACGAGCGCAACGCCCAGTACGGCCCCTTCGCGCCGGGCTTCGTGCGGGTGCCGCATTGCCTGGAATACCGCCGCCACGAACAGGAAGGCGCCCCGGTCGAGAACTACGGCGAATGGGCCGCCGACCAGATCGAGCGGGTGATCCTCGAGGAAGGCCCCGACACCGTGGGCGCGCTCTGTCTCGAGCCGGTGACCGCGGGCGGCGGCGTCATCGCGCCCCCCGAGGGCTACTGGCCGCGCGTGCAGGAGATCTGCCGCAAGTATGACATCCTCCTGCACATCGACGAGGTGGTCTGCGGCATCGGACGCACCGGCACCTGGTTCGGCTACCAGCACTACGGCATCGAGCCGGACATGGTGACCATGGCCAAGGGCGTGGCCTCGGGCTACGCCGCCATCGCCTGCCTGGTGACCAGCGAGGCGGTCTTCGACCTCTTCAAGTCCGACGAAACGGACCCGATGGACTACTTCCGCGACATCTCCACCTTCGGCGGCTGCACCGCGGGCCCCGCCGCGGCGATGGAGAATATGCGCATCATCGAGGACGAGGACCTGCTGTCGAACACCACCGAGATGGGCGCCTATATGCTCGACCGGCTGGGCGAGCTGCAGGACAAGCACCGGGTCATCGGCGACGTGCGCGGCAAGGGGCTGTTCCTCGGCGCCGAGCTGGTCGCCGACCGCGACAGCAAGGACCCGGTCGAGGAGGCCCGCGTGAAGGCCGTCGTCGCCGACTGCATGGCGCAGGGCGTGATCATCGGCGCGACCAACCGCTCGGTGCCGGGCAAGAACAACACGCTGTGCTTCTCGCCCGCGCTGATCGCCACGAAGTCCGACATCGACGAGATCATCGACAGCGTCGACGGCGCGCTGACCCGCGTCTTCGCATGAGCCAGAGCGACCGCTTCGGCCTTCCCGTCGGAGCCCCGGTTGTGACAGAGCTGCCCCGCCCCCGGCCGCCCTCGGCGCCCATGGCGGGGCGGTCCTGCAGCCTGCGGCCGGCCCGGCCCGAGGATGCCGAGGCGCTTTTCGCCGCCTATGCCGAGGAGGACGGGCGGAACTGGACCTATCTGCCGCAGGAGAAGCCCCGCGACCTGGGCGAGATGCGCGCCCGGCTGGAGGCCATGGCAAAGAGCGCCGATCCGCTTTACCACAGCGTCCTCGACGCGGAGGGCCGGGCGGTCGGCACCTGCAGTTACCTGCGCATCAACCCCGAGGCCGCCAGCCTCGAGGTCGGCTGGATCAGTTTCTCGCCGCGCCTCCAGCGCACGGTCATGTCGACCGAGGCGATGTATCTGATGATGGCCCGCGCCTTCGACGAGCTGGGTTACCGCCGCTACGAGTGGAAATGCGACGCGCTGAACGCGCCCTCGCGGGCGGCGGCGGCGCGACTGGGGTTCACCTACGAGGGCACGCATCGGCAGGCGACGGTGGTCAAGGGCCGCAACCGCGACACCGCCTGGTTCTCGGTGCTCGACAACGAATGGCCCGCCCTGCGCGCGGCCTTCGAGGGCTGGCTCGCGCCGAAGAACTTCGACGCCGAGGGCCGCCAGATCGCGCGGCTGGAGAGCTTCCGGGCGGGGTGAGGCGCGGGGCGTCTGGTGCCGCGCAGCGGGCCAGACTGGTGGCGCTTGCCGGAGAAAAGCTGCGGAGATGCGGCCCTTCGGAGGCAGCGCAACACGGCCCGCTTGGTCCTGTGGCGCGCGCTGACCATCCGGCAGGACCGGCGCTCGTCTCTCGCTAGACTTCGACCCGCACCACGACCTCGACCTCGACCTCGACCTCGACCTCGACCTCGACCTCGACGCCCCTGCCCTGCCCCAGCGACCAAGCCCAGCCCCCAAAACAAAAAACGCCGGCCCGCCTCCTCCCAAGCGGACCGGCGTCTGCCGTCGCCTCAAGCGCCCCCTATTCCGCGGGGTTCGCCTGGGCGCGGGCGGGGCGCGGGGTGTCGTAGCTCGACACCGCGTCCTCTTCGGCGTGCAGATCCGAGGGCTGCGGGCGCGGACCGACGGTGATGTAGTCGATGTCCTCGGCCATGAGCCCCAGGATCAGCGCCGGGATCATCATGAAGATCAGGCAGAAGACCGGCAGGCCGACCACGGTGATCACCTGCTGCAGCGCGGTCAGGCCCGCCTGCCCCGCCAGAACGATCAGCAGGATCGCGATGGTGCCCTCGGCGATGCCCCAGAACAGGCGCTGCTGCACCGGGCCGGCCTCGGCCTTGCCGGTGCAGAGCATGTCCACCACCAGCGAGGCCGAATCCGAGGAGGTGGCGAAGAAGATCGCCACGATGATCACCCCGAAGCCCTGCAGGAAGGTGGTGAAGGGGAAGTTCTCGAAGAAAGCGAACATCGCCAGCGGGATCGACTCCGAGACCGCCGCGCTCAGCGCGCCCGCCTGGTCGCCCAGCGCCGCCCGGGCCTCCGGGCCGATGCCGTCGAAGCCCATGGCCTGCCAGCCGAAGATCGCGAACCAGATCAGCGTGAAGAGCGAGGGCGCGAGCAGCACGCCCATGACGAACTCCCGGATCGTGCGGCCGTAGGAGATACGCGCCACGAACAGCCCCATGAAGGGCGACCAAGTCACCGTCCACGCCCAGTAGAAGACCGTCCAGCTGCCCTGCCAGCCCCAGGCGTCGGTCGCGGGGTTCTGGTCGGCCAGCATGTCGTTCCAGAAGGCCAGCCGCGGCAGGTTCGACAGGTAGAGCCCCGCCGTCTCGACGATCCCGCGCAAGAGGAAGAGCGTCGAGCCCGCCAGGAGCACGAAGATCATCAGCAGGACCGCCATGCCGATGTTGACGTTGGAGAGGAACTTCACCCCGCTGTCGAGGCCCGCGACGATCGACAGGACCGCCACGCCGGTCAGCACCGCGATCACGATGATCTGCACCACCGGCCCGTCGCCGGTGCCCATGAGCTCGTTCAGGCCCGCGGCGACCTGGCTCGAGCCGAGGCCCAGCGAGACCGCGACGCCGAAGAGCGTGCCGAGGATGGCCACCACGTCGATGGTCTTGCCCACCGGCCCGTGGATGCCCTCGCGCAGGAGCGGGTAGAAGACCGAGCTCACCCGCACCGGCAGGTCGTAGCGGTAGATGAAATAGGCAAAGGCCAGCCCCGGCAGGGTGAAGATCGTCCAGGTGTGCAGGCCCAGGTGGTAGAGCGCGATGGATATCGCATCCTGCGCCGCCTCGACGGAATTGGGCTCGACGCCCGGCAGCGGCGGATTGGCGAAATGGCTCATCGGCTCGGCCACGCCCCAGAACATCAGAACCGTGCCGATGCCGCCGGCGAAGAGCATGGTGAACCAGGAGACGTTGCTATAGGCGGGCCGCGCCGTGCGGCCGCCAAGGCGGATATGGCCGAAGCGGCTCGAGGAGACCCAGATCAGGAAGCCCAGCCAGACGTTCACGCCGAGGATGAAGAACCAGCCGAGATGCGTGACGATCCAAGCCCGCGCCGAGGCGAAGGCATCGCCGATGGTCTCGGGCGCGGCGATCAGCACCAGCGCGAAGACGACCATGCAGATCGCCGAATAAAAGAAAATGACGGGGTCGGTTCGAAGGCCGAAACGGCGGGCGAGTTCTTCCACGGCAAGCTCCCTGTGCGGAGGTCGAAGGCTCCGGCCCGCGCCAGGCGGCCCGGCGGTTCTTGGTGTATAAGGTCCAACACATTCGCGCGAAAAGTGTTCCGGGGGTGACTGCGTGGAGCGGGTTTCGGGGGTGGTTGCGGGGCGTCAGGGAAGCTGAATTGGGCGCGAAACGCGGGTTTTCTCGTGCTTGTTATCGGCGCGCGCCCAGCCCCAACGAGGCCCCTGCCCGACCGCTTTCAGCCGCGCTTCGGAGGGCCATGACGCCCGCGTCCCGCGCTCGCCTGGCACGCGAAAGGCCGCCCAGAGGCGCGCCGCACCCCGCCCCATCGTCTCCGAAATCGAAACAGACTTTCCACGCCCGCGCCCGCCCGCGCGGCAAAAGAAATGGGCCGCATCCGGGGATGCGGCCCATTTCTCCAAAGTCCTTGCGTCGCGCCCCTGTGGAGGGCGCGTGCCGCGGATCAGTCGTTCACGCTGTCCTTGAGCGCCTTCGCAATGGTCATCTTGACCTGCTTGTCGGCGTCCTTCTTGAACTGCTCGCCGGTGGCGGGGTTGCGCACCATGCGCTCGGGGCGCTCGCGGCAGTAGATCTTGCCGACGCCCGGCAGCGTCACGGCGCCGCCGCCGGAGACTTCGCGCGTGATGATCGCGACGAGGGAGTCCAGAGCACCCGACGCGGTTTTCTTGTCGCTGCCCATTTCGTCTGCCAGCGCGGTCACGAGCTGGCTCTTGGTCATCGGCTTGGCCATTCCTGTCTCCTTCACAGTCCCACTTTTGGGGTATCTTCGTTTAAGTGAACATTATCTAGGGTTCAAACACAACAATTAGCGGTCGTTTTACCCAGTAAAACAAGCACTTTTTACGCCTCCCCCCCCGTCAAAGGAAAGCGGTTTCCTCGAAGCTGCGCAACTTTCGGCTGTGAATCCGGGCCAGAGGCATCTCGCGCAGCACCTCCATGGCGCGGATCCCGATGCGCAGGTGACGGGCCACCTGGGTCTTGTAGAAATCCGAGGCCATCCCCGGCAATTTTAGCTCTCCGTGCAAGGGTTTATCCGAAACGCAGAGCAGCGTTCCATAGGGCACGCGGAAGCGGAATCCATTGGCCGCGATGGTCGCGCTTTCCATGTCGAGCGCGATCGCGCGGGACTGCGAGAGTCGCTGCACCGGGCCCGCCTTGTCGCGCAACTCCCAGTTGCGATTATCCACGCTCGCCACCGTCCCGGTGCGCATGATCCGCTTCAGATCGTAGCCCTTGAGCTCGGTTTCGACGGCCACGGCCTCTTCCAGAGAGGTCTGGATTTCCGCCAGCGCCGGAATCGGCACCCAGACCGGGAGGTCGTCGTCGAGCACGCGATCCTCGCGCAGATAGGCATGGGCCAGCACGAAATCGCCCAGCGACTGCGAGTTCCGCAGCCCCGCGCAATGGCCCACCATGATCCAGGCGTGCGGGCGCAGCACGGCGATATGGTCGGTCGCGGTCTTGGCGTTCGAAGGGCCGATGCCGATGTTGACCAGCGTGATGCCCGAGCCATTGGCCCGCTTCAGGTGATAGGTCGGCATCTGCGGCATCTTCGGGCTGTCCGCCAGGACGCCCTCGGGGTCGGTGATCTCGGCGTTGCCGGTGGCCACGAAGCTCGTGTAGCCCGAGGACGGATCGGCCAGCGCCGCGCGGGCATAGGCCTCGAACTCGGTCACGTAGAACTGGTAGTTGGTGAACAGCACGTGGTTCTGGAAGTGCTCGGGGTCGGTCGCGGTGTAATGCGCGAGCCGCGCCAGCGAATAGTCCACCCGCTGCGCGGTGAAGGGGGCCAGGGGCTCGGTCCCGTCCGGCGCCGGCGGCACGGTGCCGTTGACGATGTCGTCGTTGGTGGTGGTCAGATCCGGCACGTCGAAGACGTCGCGCAGGATGAAATCGGCGGCGCCCTCCTGCGGGACGGTGACGCCCTCGCGGTTGGCGACGGCGAAATGCACCGGCATCGGCGTGTCCGAAAGGCCGATCTGCACCGGCACGCCGTGGTTTTCCAGGAGCAGCCCGATCTGCTGTTCGAGATAGGCGCGGAAGAGGTCCGGCCGGGTGACGCTGGTGGCATGCACGCCGGGCGCCGAGACATGGCCGAAGGACAGCCGGCTGTCGACCTTGGCGAAGGTTGTCGTGCGAATGCGGACCTCGGGGTAGAAGGCGCGGTAGCGCACCCCGGGGTGGCCCTCTTCCATGGCGGCCTGGAAGCGCTCGCAGAGAAAGCCGGTGGCGCGGTCGTAAAGCTCGACCAGCCTGTCGACGGCGGCGGAGGCATCCTCGAACCAGGCCGCTTCCGGCACATCCGGGGTGACCAGCTCCACGCCGCCCATGTAATCCTGCATTCCGCCCTCGCGCCTGTTGCTGGGCGCAAGGTGACACCAGCATGGCCAAGGTGCAAGCGAGGCCGTGGCGTCGCGTCGCAGGCTCCGGGCGCTGATGGCGGGTGTTCGGGCGGGTTGGTCGGGGGTTGGCGGGGGTCTGGCCTTCCCCGCCGCCGCATCCTAGCCTCCGCCCGGATCACGAGGGAGGGGACCAAGATGAGCGACAGACCAGTGGCGCTGGTGACCGGCGCGGCGCGGGGGATCGGGCTTTCTGCTACCGCGCTGTTTCTCGAAAAGGGCTGGCGCGTGGTCATGGTCGATTGCGACGGGCCGGAGCTTGCCCGCGCCGCGGAAGAGCTGACCGGCGTCACCGCGATCGAGGCCGATGTCTCCGACCCCGAGGCCGTCGACCGCATGACCCGCGAGGCGCTCTCGGCCGAAGGCCGGATCGACGCGCTGGTCAACAACGCCGGCGTCGCGGATTTCGGCCCCATCGAAGAAACCGACTTCGCCCGTTGGCGCCGGGTCATGGCCAACAACCTTGACGCGCCCTTCCTCTGCAGCCAGGCGCTGACGCCCGCGCTCAAGGAAAGCCGCGGCGCCATCGTGAACATCGGCTCGATCTCGGGCCTGCGCGCCTCCACCCTGCGGGTCGCCTATGGCACCTCGAAGGCGGGGATCATCCAGCTCACCAAGCAGCAGGCCGCCGAGCTGGGCGAGCACGGCGTGCGCGCCAATTGCGTCTGCCCCGGGCCGGTGCGCACCAAGCTGGCCATGGCGGTGCACAGCCAGGAGATCATCGACGCCTATCACGACGCCATCCCGCTCAACCGCTACGGCACCGAGCGCGAGATCGCCGAGGCCATCGTCTTCCTCTGCCTGCCCGCGGCCTCTTACATCACCGGCCAGGTGCTGGCCGCCGACGGCGGTTTCGAGGCGACCGGCGTGGGCCTGCCCGCCCTGCGCGCGACCTGAGCCCCCGGGGCGCGGATGCGGATTGACGGCGCCGGGTAGCTGACTAAAGTCAGCGAAATGACCCAGGACCCTGTTGCCCGCATCCGCCGTTTCAACCGCGCCGTCACCGCCGAGGCGCGGGTGCTCGATCACAGTTTCCTCGGGCGCGGGCGGCCGCTTGGCCCCGCGCGGGTGCTCAATGCCATAGGCACCGGGCGCCGCGACCTCGGGGTGATCCGCAGCTACCTCGATCTCGATTCCGGGCTTCTGAGCCGGCTTCTGCGCGAGCTCGAGGCCGAGGGGTTGGTGCGGCTGACCCAGGATCCCGCCGACGGGCGCCGGCGGCTGGCCGAGCTGACCGCCGAGGGCGCGGCGGAGTTCGCCGAATACGAGCGGCTCTCCGACCAGCACGCCGCCGAGACGCTGACCCGGCACCCGCGTCACGAGAAGCTGCTCGAGGCGATGGACCTCGTGGCCGTGACGCTGGGGCGCGAGCGAATCGAGATCCACCGCGCCGATCCCCGCGACGCCGAGGCGATCTGGTGCCTCGAGGCCTATTTCGGAGAGCTGGCCCGGCGCTTCCCCGGCGGCTTCGACGTCTCGCTCTCCGCCGACCCCGAGGCCGACAGCCTGCGCGCGCCGCGCGGGGCCTTCTATGTCGCCGATTGCGACGGGCTGCCGGTGGCCTGCGGCGGGCTCAAGGGCGACGGATCGGAGACCGGCGAGGTCAAGCGGCTCTGGGTCGCCGAGGCGGCGCGCGGGCTGGGGCTCGCGGGGCGGATGATGGCCGAGATCGAGGCCGAGGCCAGGCGGCTCGGCATGACCCGGCTCCGGCTCGACACCAACAGCGCCCTGCCCGAGGCGGTGGCGCTTTATCGCAACGCCGGCTGGACCGAGATCCCGCGTTTCAACGAGGATCCCTATCCGGACGTCTTCTTCGAGAAGCGCCTGGACGCGGAGGCGCCCGCGTCGCGCTAGGTGCGACCGGTCGGAGGGGCAAACGCCCTGCTAGACGGGGCGGGGCGGAGGCGCAAACGCCCGTTAGACGGGGCGGCGCGGAGAGGTTGGTGTCCCGTTCAGGGCATCGACGCCCGCAGGCAAAGGCGCCCCCCTAGGCGCAGCGACATGCGCAGGCATAAGGCGTCGCGCTAGGCGCAGCGGCGCACGAAAGCACCGGCGGACGGCCCCGCCGGCGCCTTCCCCTTACCGGATACGCTGGCCGTTGGCCGAGACCTGCCCGTCCTCGGTCACGCTGATCGTCGAGGTCAGGCTGTCCGGCCCCTCGCCCGGCACCGCGAACATCGACAGCATCATGCGCGCGCCCATGGCGTCCTCGGCCGAGACGAAGCCCATCTCGACCAGCGTGTCGATCAGCGCATTGGCGCCCGAGAGCCGCAGCACCGCCTCGCCCGAGGGCGCGGGCATGCCGCCGAAGGTCTCCAGGTCGCTGTTGTCGAAGCTGAAGGCGCCCTCGCCGGTCAGCTCGGCCCCGACCGCCTCGACGCGCAGCTCGTTGATGGTCACGGCGTTCAGCTCGCCCGGCACCTCGCCGGCGCTTTCGGCCTCTTCCATGGCGGCGGGGTCGAGCAGGCTGAGGTAGGGCGTGACCTTGCCGGTCACATCCAGCACCACCGAGGCCGGATCGCGCGGCAGGTTGCCCGCCGGGTCGAAGATCGACCAGAGCATCTCGGTGACCTCGAAGCCCACGAAACGCAGCATCATGTCGACGTCCTGCGGCTCTTCCGAGGCTGTGACCGGCATCGCGATGCCGAAACGCGCCTCCGAGGCGGTGGCCGAGATCGGCAGCGGCATCTCGGCCGAGGTGACCGAGATTTCCAGCGCGTCGGCGCCGAACTGGTAGCCCAGCCCTTCTTCCGACAGCGCCACTTCGATGTTGCCGCCGCCCGAGGCCGAGGTGAACTCGAAGGGCGCGCCCTCGGAGACGCCGGACATGCGGGTCTCGCCGCCCGCATAGGCGAAGCTGCCCGCCACCTCGAGGCCCTCTGCGATCATGTCGGCGCCGGTCATGCCCTCGGAGAGCTCGGGCAGCATGCCCTCGCCGGTGAGCGAGAGATCCTGCATTCGCCCGGCCAGGTCGACCTTCTCGCCGGTGTCGGGATCAGTGATCGCCATCTCGTAGCTGGCGCTCTCGGCATTGACCGTCTGGGCCAGCTCCATGAGCGGGCCCGAGCCCATGCGCATGTCGCCGCTGACGCCCTCGAGGGTGAAGCCGCCGCTGCCGACCTCGGGCGGCATGGCCACCCCGTCGACGCGCAGCTCCTCGAGCGCGATCGACAGCGCCTCGGCGGAATAGTCATAAAGCATCGCGCTCTCGTCGCCCGAGACCACCATGTCGAGCCCGCGGTGGGTATAGGCCAGGTCGACCGCGACCTCCTCTTCCGCCTCCATGCCGGTGATGCGGATCGGCATCCTTTCCGGGAAGGCCACGCGCACGGTGCCGTCGCCCAGGTCCTCGAAGCGGATGTCGCCACCCGCGAAGGTCAGCGTGCCCTCGTCCTCGGGGAAGGTGATGACGGCCTCGAGCCCGCCCGCGGTGAGCGTGCCGCCGGCTTCGGTGACATCGGCGGTGACGCTGTAGCCCGAACTTTCGAGGTAATCGCGGAAGCCCTCCCAGACCTGGGTCGGGGTCACATCGGCCAGCGCCGGAGCGGCGGGCAGGACCAGCGCCAGGGCAAGCGCCTGGGATGAAATATTGCGGCGACTGAGTGACATGGACCTATCCTTCCCGGAGCAAGCAAGAACGTGCCGCGCAAGCTTCCTTTCTGTGCCCCCGGGGGTCAAGAGGCTGGACCGTCGGGGATGCGCCCGATACGGCTGGGCCCGAGCCGAAATCCCGGGAGGGCACGACATGGACATGACCGGCAAGACCGTATTGATCACCGGCGCCAGCCGCGGCATCGGCGAGGCCGCCGCGCGGCGCTTTGCCAAGGCCGGGGCACGGGTCGCGCTGACCGCCCGGGGCGCCGATCACATCGCCCGGATCGCCGGCGAGATCGGCCCCGAAGCGATTGCCATTCCCTGCGACATTTCGCGCTTCTGGGAGGTCGAACAGGCGGTCGAGACCACGGTGCGGACCTTCGGGCGGCTCGACGTGCTGGTGAACAACGCCGGGGTGATCGAGCCCATCGCGCATCTGGCCGAGGCCGATCCCGAGGCCTGGGGCAATGTCATCGACATCAACCTCAAGGGGGTCTTCCACGGCATGCGCGCGGCCCTGCCGGTGATGCGCCAGCAGGGCACCGGCACGGTGCTGACCATCGGCTCGGGCGCCGCCCATGGCCCGGTCGAGGCCTGGTCGCATTACTGCGCCTCCAAGGCCGGGGCGTTGATGCTGACCCGCATGGCCGACAAGGAAAACTCCGAGGTCGGCGTGCGGGCGCTGTCGCTTTCGCCCGGAACGGTGGCGACCGAGATGCAGCGCGAGATCAAGGCCTCGGGCATCAACCCGGTGAGCCAGCTCGACTGGTCCGACCACATCCCGCCCGACTGGGTGGCCGAGGCGCTGCTGTGGATGTGCGGGCCCGAGGCGGACGACTTCAAGGGCGGCGAGGTCTCGCTGCGCGACACCGCCATCCGCCAGCGGATCGGCCTGACGTGATCCGCGCCGAGGACCGGGGCGGGCTGCGGGTCCTGACCCTCGACCGGCCCGAGAAGGCCAATGCGCTGACCGGCACCATGCTCGAGGCGCTCTGCGCCGCGGTCGAGACGGCGCGGACCGATCTTGAGGCGGGCCGGGGCGCGCGGGTGCTGGTGCTGACCGGCTCGGGCGAGGTGTTTTCCGCCGGCGCCGACATCGCCGAGGCGCGCGCCGGGCTCGCCACATCGCCGCTCTGGGAGCGGCTCTCGGCCGCGGTGGCGGCTTTCCCGGGGCTCAGCATCGCGGCGCTGAACGGCTCTTGCGCGGGCGGCGCCATGGGCATGGCGCTGGCCTGCGATTTCCGGCTCGCGGTGCCCGGGGCGCGGCTTTTCTACCCGGTGATGAAGCTTGGCTTCCTGCCGCAGCCCTCGGACCCCGGGCGGCTGCGTGCGCTGGTCGGGCCCGCGCGCGCCAAGCGCCTCCTGATGGCCGGGGAGGAGCTGCCGGTGGAAGAGGCCGAGGGCTGGGGCCTGGTCGACGCGCTGGTCCCCGGCGAGGCGCTCCTGGCGACCGCCGAGGGGTTTGCGGCCGATGTGCTGGCGGCTGAAGCGGGGCATGCGCGGGCGATCAAGGAGATGATCGAGGCGGGGTGATCGGGGGGCTTTGGGGGTTGGGCTTTTGTGCCTGGGTTTTCGTCTCCCGTCTCCCGTCTCTCGTCTCTCGTCTCTCGTCTCTCGTCTCTCGTCTCTCGTCTCTCGTCTCTCGTCTCTCGTCTCTCGTCTCTCGTCTCTCGTCTCTCGTCTCTCGTCTCTCGTCTCTCGTCTCTCGTCTCTCGTCTCTCGT